>NZ_JBHURE010000021.1:0-44463 GCF_042674095.1 Lysinibacillus sp. NPDC056959
AATGATGGCAACTAAGATCAAGGGTTGCGCTCGTTGCGGGACTTAACCCAACATCTCACGACACGAGCTGACGACAACCATGCACCACCTGTCACCGTTGTCCCCGAAGGGAAAACCATATCTCTACAGTGGTCAACGGGATGTCAAGACCTGGTAAGGTTCTTCGCGTTGCTTCGAATTAAACCACATGCTCCACCGCTTGTGCGGGCCCCCGTCAATTCCTTTGAGTTTCAGTCTTGCGACCGTACTCCCCAGGCGGAGTGCTTAATGCGTTAGCTGCAGCACTAAGGGGCGGAAACCCCCTAACACTTAGCACTCATCGTTTACGGCGTGGACTACCAGGGTATCTAATCCTGTTTGCTCCCCACGCTTTCGCGCCTCAGCGTCAGTTACAGACCAGAAAGTCGCCTTCGCCACTGGTGTTCCTCCAAATCTCTACGCATTTCACCGCTACACTTGGAATTCCACTTTCCTCTTCTGCACTCAAGTCCCCCAGTTTCCAATGACCCTCCACGGTTGAGCCGTGGGCTTTCACATCAGACTTAAAGGACCGCCTGCGCGCGCTTTACGCCCAATAATTCCGGACAACGCTTGCCACCTACGTATTACCGCGGCTGCTGGCACGTAGTTAGCCGTGGCTTTCTAATAAGGTACCGTCAAGGTACAGCCAGTTACTACTGTACTTGTTCTTCCCTTACAACAGAGTTTTACGATCCGAAAACCTTCTTCACTCACGCGGCGTTGCTCCATCAGGCTTTCGCCCATTGTGGAAGATTCCCTACTGCTGCCTCCCGTAGGAGTCTGGGCCGTGTCTCAGTCCCAGTGTGGCCGATCACCCTCTCAGGTCGGCTACGCATCGTCGCCTTGGTGAGCCGTTACCTCACCAACTAGCTAATGCGCCGCGGGCCCATCTTATAGCGACAGCCGAGACCGTCTTTCAGTATTTCACCATGAAGTGAAATAGATTATTCGGTATTAGCCCCGGTTTCCCGGAGTTATCCCAAACTATAAGGTAGGTTGCCCACGTGTTACTCACCCGTCCGCCGCTAACGTCAAAGGAGCAAGCTCCTTATCTGTTCGCTCGACTTGCATGTATTAGGCACGCCGCCAGCGTTCGTCCTGAGCCAGGATCAAACTCTCCATAAAAGAAATTTGATTAGCTCAAATTGTTTTGCTGGCATCATGTTTGATGTCCAAAATTTTGTTTCGTTCACTAACTCAAGGTTAGCTACTAAAAACTTTATTGATTACGTTTTGCTTGTTCAGTTTTCAAGGTTCATTTGTTTGTCGCATTTAAGTGACTTTCTATATTTTAACATGTTGTTAACTTTATGTCAACTATTTATGTTAATGTTTTGTTGTTGTTGTTGATGTTTCTTTCGTAACAACGCTTATAAATATATCACCTTAATAGTAAGTTTGCAAGCGGATTATTAAAGTAAAACTATTCTAATTAAATAAAAAAGGAGTTTCTTCTATAATATGTGAATCAACTTCAACTACATATGAAAGTGATATGCTTTACATTGACACTATAACCGCTGATCTCTCATATTAGTAGCTTCCCTTTTTCTAGTCATTAAAATCCTTTTATATTTTTATAGTTTTTAATTCTCCAATAAGAAAGCACCTACAATTGTTAGTTTCATTTCTAACAATTGTAGGTGCTTTTTATATTTCTATTGTGTATTTATAATTAGCGTACCCAGATAAAGTATGCAAGGAAGACAAAGAACAATCCGTACATCATAGGATGAATTTCTTTTTTACGACCCGCTAAAAGCATTGTTACTGGATAGAATACAAAACCTATAGCAATACCAGTAGCAATTGAGTAACCAAGAGGCATCATAATTACTGTAAAGAAAGCAGGTACTGCAATTTCGAATTTATCCCAATCAATTAAACGCAATGAGGATACCATCAAAACACCTACAATAACTAGAGCTGGTGCTGTTACCGCTGGAGTTACCACAGCAAGTAACGGTGAGAAGAATAACGCTATCAAGAACAGAATTGCCGTTACAACAGCAGAGAAACCTGAACGAGCACCTGCTGCTACACCAGAAGTTGACTCTACATACGCAGTAGTTGTTGATGTACCAAATAAAGAACCAATTGTTGTTGCAAGAGCATCCGCCATCAATGCACGGCTTGCACGTGGTAATTTATTATCTTTTACTAATCCCGCTTGTGTTGCAACTGCCATTAAAGTACCTGCTGTATCAAAGAAATCCACAAACAAGAATGTTAAGACAACAACTAAAAATTTAACGTTTAATAATGAATCGAAGTCATGAAAAATTGGATCTAAAGCTACCATAAATGTCGAATCCACGCTCGGAATAGCTGAAACAACCGCTGCAGGTGGATCAATCACACCAGTAATTATACCAACAATTGCTGTTATAACCATCCCTAAGAAAATACCAATACTGCGTAGTTTAATAATAAGAATAATTGAAAGGACAATCCCAAATACAGCTAGTAAAGTTGAACCAGTGAATGTTCCTAATGTAACTAATGTAGCTGGGCTATCTACGAGGATATCCGCTCCTTGTAACCCTACAAATGTTATAAACAAACCAATACCTGCCGAAACCGCATATTTAAGTTGGACCGGAATTGCATTAATTACTGTTTCACGAATACCCGTTAGTGAAAGAAAGATAAAGATAATCCCTGAGAAGAAAACACCTGTTAAACCAGTCTGCCAAGGAATACCGTAAGCTCCAACTACAGTGAAGGCAAAGAATGCGTTTAAGCCCATACCAGGAGCAAGGGAAATTGGGAATTTAGCGAATATACCCATAATCAGAGAACCGACTGCAGCTGCTAATGCTGTAGCTACGAATACAGCACCTTTATCCATCCCTGCATTTTCTAAGATGCCAGGGTTAACAGCTAAAATGTAAGCCATAGCAAGGAATGTAGTAATACCACCTATTATTTCGCGGCGATAATTAGTTCCTAATTCATCGAACATGAAATACTTTTTCATTTTAAAGAAATCCTCCGTATGGTCGTCTTCAATATCGAAAACAAAAAAGACACACTGACTACTCTACTAGTCGCATGTCTACGATACATTTCATCACCGTTATTGTGAGAAATTAATTTAGTGTCTATACATTAATATATATAACTAAAATCGTAGTCAAGTTATTTACGGTAACTTGGTAGAAACTCACGGGCCTTATCCCCGACATTATACGACGACTTATTTAATTTACAATCGTAATATATCATTTCATTTTTTAGATTTCAACCCTATTTCCGAACATTTTTTATAAATATCACGAGAAAGTTCGTGTAAATTTCTTATTTGACCTCTTTCAGTAGATGACACATTTTAAGAAATCGTTTAGGACTTAATGCTTTATCGATAGTTATAAAATAAAAAATCCCCTAGAATTCATTCGAATTCTTGAGGATTTTAATACAGTGACTGTAGGAGTTCTCCCTTGATCAACATATATTTAATTCATCACTTTACTTTGCAAGAGCTGAATCCTTTTTTCTAATTTTTGTTTCCAATCTTCCGCTAATGCATCAACCGCTTGAATTCGTTTCATCGCTAGTGCGTCTTTGTTTTTAAAATACACTTCGTTGCAATGCAAAACTGAAACACACGCAGAATGCTTTTCCACTAATTCAATTTTTGAATCTGCACGGATTGTCCCTTCTTCCAGTACACGTGCAAGAAAGCCCGTATAACCTGTTTCAATTAAACGTTTGAGTAATATGTTCGCCTCAGTATATTTATCAATCGTACTACATGGTACACGTCCTTGGGTAATTTGGATGACAGCATCACCTATTTTATAAATATCGCCAATACAAACATCCGCTTCTAACATATTCGTTACTGTTAAATTTTCACCGAATGCCGCTGTCGGCAATGGTTTACCCAGTTCCTGCTCCCATTGTATGTAATGCTCCGCAGGATATAAGCAAACAGCGCGGTCAGGACCACCATGATGTTTTTTATCTGCTACATCGTCCCCCTCAAATCCACGAGCGGACAAATAAACTTCTTCCACTTTTCTTTTTTCAATCCCTGTAATCATTGAGCGCCCATTACTATAATGCAATTCTTTTGGCATACCAATAGCAAGTGTATGTATCATCGCTATATTGTTTTCCATTTCCATCCCCCTAAACTAAACAACGACATTGAGTCCTATTTATATTTATTAGTTTACTATACCCAGGCTGCAATAAGTCGATCCATTTTCCACTCATTTGTTTAGTACCGTCGTTTAGCTTGCCTAGTGTAGAAGTTTCAAATTTTTCTTCTCCAATAATATACGGCGGGTTTGCATTATTCCAGAGATGCTGGTATGGAATAATGGCTCGCAAATTTCTGGATAAGCGAGATGTGAAACGCACGTGTCACCCCTTACATGGTGCGTGGATTGAAAAGTATGAGCCGATTGACGAGGCGTCCCAAACCATTCAAAAGCATGACAAATTGGCCGCTCATTTCCGTAGCCGGTGTGCACGAACACCGAGCCTCTGAAATGAGCGGCCTTATGGGCATGTCTGCTATATGCTATTCATTCTTGCATGCGATCCACTAACCTTAAGCTTGTATGTCTATTAGCTCATGAATATAGGGAATGGATTGGAATGCTCCTTTGCGCTGTACGACAATAGCTGAGAAGCGGTTGGCAAACTGCACGGCCTCAATAATGTTATCGAGCGGCTTATCGCTATAGGCATCTAACTGTGTGCAGAACGCACCAATAAAGCTGTCGCCTGCTGCTGTCGTATCAATGGCTTGTACACGCTGTGCAGGAATCGGTATGGAGCCATCTCGATGGCAGATTAGGATTCCTCGTTCGCCAAGCGTCACGATAACCGAGCCGACGCCTTGCTGTATTAGCTTGTAAGCCCCTTCACTTATCGATTCGTTGCTGTCGGTGTCGCAGCCTGTAATGATGTGCATCTCACTTTCATTCGGAATAAGAAAGTCTGTCAACTGCAGTAACGATGCCGGAATTTGTTTGGCAGGAGCAGGGTTCAGCACGGTAATCTTGCCCTTTGCTCTGGCTAGTGCGAATGCGTGCTCAATGACTGGAACAGGAACCTCGAACTGAGCAAGTATGATATCAGCATCTGCAATCATCTGTTCGGAATGATCGATATCGGCTGGCGTAAGCCCCATGTTAGAGCCTGAATTAACCACAATCATATTGCTCCCACTGCTACCAAGCAATATGATAGCTTCTCCTGTTGGCAAATTAGCGTCTACATAAATATGATCAGTGGAAACCCCTTCTTGCTGCAGGGTAGTCACTAATTGCCGTCCGAACTCATCTGCCCCGACTTTGCCGATAAAGTTTACTTCAGCCCCTAATCTTGCCGCTGACACCGCTTGGTTAAAGCCTTTTCCTCCTGGTCCTGTCAGCTTGCTTGTTGCCAATATAGTCTCTCCTTGGCTCGGAAGCGACTCAAGCAATAGACTTGTGTCCATGTTGATGCTCCCAAGCACGCCTATTTTCTTCATCTCTTATTCACTTCCTATCCTTACAACACAACTTGCCTATACTTTGCCTAACCTCTTAATAGATATTAAGAGAACATGATATATGACAAGACTAGCGTACTGATAATGCCTACGATGATCGGTACAGATGTACGCTTCACTACAGCAATAGGACTAACCTTGATGATGCTACATACGACGATAATACATGCAGCAACTGGTGAAATCGAACGCACAAGGTTAGCGATTAATTGCATCGGAATAGTGAGCATCGCGCCATTAATCCCTACATTCTCCGCAATGTCAGGCAGCATACCTACAGAAGCGTAGAATACGGCTAAGCCGCCACCGCTAATCAGACCAATCAGTGCTGTAACGCCAGAGAATGCGAACATGAGAATCATGCCTGCACCATTAATATCTTTGACCGAATCGGTCAGCATTTCTACAATTCCGAGAGTCTGCAAGCCATTGACGAGCAAGCTTGCAGCGACAAGCAACGCCACAACCATCGCAAGCCCGTTACCCATGCCATTGAAGAATACCATCAGATCTTCGAATACAGGCTGAGCCTTGCGCTTGCGCAGAAGCTCGATAATTACCGTAACAATCAGTGACAGGAACGTAATTTCGACGAGTCCAATCTCGATTGATGTAATAAAAATACCGAATACGGTAATGAGAATGAGCGGCAGCACAGGCAGAATTCCATAATAAGCTGGCGGCAAGTCATCACGCAATACTTGAAGTTTAGAGTCGTCAATTTCACCTGTATTCGGATTCTTCTTATCCATATATTTCTGCCAGAAGTAATGAGCAACCGTCATGAGCAGCAGTGTAGGAATGGAAATAGCAGCATGATACTTCAGCACATAATCCATTAAATCAATGCCTAGTGTCTGGGCAGCGATAACATTATCAGCCCCCAAAGGAGTAGGCATGATGGTTGCAGTTGTCGCAATAACAGCACCTGCTGTTAAGCTCGACATCCCGATGCGATTCAAGACGGGATACAAGGTAGCCATCAATAATACGGCGAGACTTGATGCGCTTGGCACAACAAGTGACAGCAAGTTCCCGACAATAAAGATGACTGGAACTAATACATACACAGATTTGATCTTCGACAATGGTTTCATCAAGGTTTGAACGGTTACTTCGTTAGCGCCAATATGCGTCATATAAGTAGAGAAGCCGAAGAGAACCATGATCGTCATCCCGATATTGCCAAGATTGCTAATAAAAATTGTTGTGATGGATTTGATGGGATCTAGCCAAACCGAGCCTGTCGTTTCATCTTCTGGCAAGATCGTATGTCCCATAAATGCCGCACCGTAAAGAAGCAGAATACCTCCGATGAATAAAGCGATGGTAGCGTTAATTTTCTTGTAAATCAGATAGCCCACCAACACGACTACGACTAGAGCGAATATAAGTTCTGTCAAATGGATTCTCCTCCTTAGAAATCTTAATTACCGCGCTGCTGCCAAGCACTTCACTGCCCACATCCGGAATGCCTCGACATCGATATCAAGACATACGGTTGTGTTAGGTGGTTGCTGATACCGGTTCTTCTGATCTACAATCGTTGTGCCTCTTGTATAAGCGCCTGCGGTCTCCACATCGACGAAGCACTTCTTCGTTGTAAACAGTTCAGGCTTGACCAGATAAGCAATCGCACACAAATCATGCATCTTAAGCCCTGTCTTCAAGCTTCCGCCACGATAATGCTGGAATAGGGAGTACATCATCTTGCCCGTCTCATTCTGATCGCGAATCGCGATGACATTGTCTGGAGTCAAAGTCGCTTTGCTTGTCACATCAAGTCCCACCATCGTAACATCGAGTCCTGAACTGAACACGATCTTGGCTGCTTCCGGGTCTGCAAAGATGTTGTATTCCGCTGTCTGGGTATGATTTCCACCGTTTGCTGAACCACCCATCAAGACAATCCGCTCGATCCTGAAATAGCACTCTGGATATAGTGATAACAGCAAAGCAATGTTCGTTAATGGACCAATCGGTACAAGTGTCACTTTCTCTTCGCTATTCATAAGCAGCTGCCTAATGGCATTTACGGCGTGCTCTTGATGGATGGCAGCTTTCGCTTCAGGGAATTCATACCCATCCATACCTGATTCGCCGTGAATCCGACTGCTATCCTCATATTCCGTACAAAGCGGCTTGCTTGCTCCTCTTGCAACAGGGGTGAACTTGTCGAAAAATTGGACGAGTTTGAGTGCGTTGTTCGTTGTTTTGTCAACATCTACATTGCCTGCGACTGTCGAAATCAGCTTAACTTCAAGCTCTTCATGATGTAATGCGACACCAATGGCAACGGCATCATCGATTCCTGGATCGGTGTCAATAATAATAGGAATTCTCTGTACAGTCATGCTTCTCAACATCCTCTCAAATGGATAATTAAACACACAGCAACCCATTCACATCCAATGTGTAACCGGTTACCTATTTGCCATCATCTTATCGCAGGAATGAAAGCGCTGTCAATCAGTATTTTTTTGTATTGACAATGACTATGTGCAATCGGTATCATAAATATATTTCGTACTCAACGCTGACGATACATTAGGGGTGAAAGGAGTTGAAGGATAATCGCAACGATACGAGATGTCGCTAAATTAGCAGAGGTATCCGTAGCGACAGTGTCTCGCGTCCTGAATCGCAAAGGATATGTGCATGCGGATACGGTACAAAGAGTGAATGACGCCATGAAGCTATTGAATTATACACCAAATGACATTGCAAGAAGCCTCTCCAAAAAGTCTTCCAAGACGATTGCCTTATTCATTCCGGATATTACGAACCCTTTCTTTAATGAACTCGCCCTTGCTGTGGAAAAAACCATGCAAAAATACCAGTACACAACGATTCTATGCAATACGAATGATTCTCCTAAACTGGAAAGACAGTATATTCAGTCATTAAAGCACAAGTATATCGATGGATTTATTATGGCATCCAATACGTTATCTGTTGAGGAGATTGAGCAGCTTCAGATTCCGATGGTTTCAGTCGATCGTATCAGCTCTCCTGCTGTGCCTACGGTATCCTCACAAAATCGCAAGGGTGCCCGCTTAGCTGTGGAAGCTTTGCTTAATCAAGGCTGTACAAAGATTGCCCATTTTAGAGGACCCAAAGGGCTATGGATTGCGGATGAACGCTGTCAGGGCTATCTTGATCTGGTAGAGGAGCTTCCCTGGTTTACAACAAAGCTGATTGTCGATGGCAATTTCCAGCTTAAAGGGGCTGTGGAGGCTGCTAATCAGCTTTTTGACAAGTATCCTGATATAGACGGAGTATTTGCAGGCAATGATCTGATAGCGATCGGCGTGCTACGCGCGATGCAGGAGCGAAGTATTCATGTACCTGATCAGGTGCAAATTATCGGTTACGATGGCATTCCACTTACAGAGATGGTATACCCGGAGCTGAGTACAGTATTACAGCCAATCTATGAGATGGGGGAGCTTGCTGCGCAAATTCTGATCAATAAAATTGAACAGGAGCCGCTTGTTGCAACGCATCATCAGTTGGAAGTTAAGCTTGTTCAACGTGGCACAACACGACATAAGCACTAAGCAAAATATGACGTAAGGCTGACGATGATTATTTTTCTTAAAGAGCAGTGTTGTACCTCTAAAAAACACCCTGTCCCTGTCAACAAGGCACAGGGTGGTATGCGTTAACAAACCGATCGGAGAACGGTACAGTTGCCATTGAGCGTATACGAAGGTTTACGGGGAGCAAGATGCATATAATGTCAAAAAGAATTGAAGAAACTTCTTTCCTTAAGCATAGATTCACGAAAAAATGGGACTTCTAAAAAAACTCATGAAAATCCACAAACTTTAGATAGCTATGAATAATTCAGGATACATATTCACTCACTTTAAAAACTCCATTTCTTTAATGCAACTGTACAAAAGAGTTAATGTCTATATCCCCCTAACCTTAATTTTTATTTTACTGCTCCCCCATAAAATGCGCGATGCCCCTTGGGTAGTCTATTCGCAGAGTAATAATACCAATAATAACCTTTCTTTGGTTTACAATTTTGTTTATCTACTCCATTTATAGGAGTACCCTTAGCAAGTTTTCCAGCAATCGAGTAATCGCAATAGATGACAATACCCTAGAACATTTAAGACAGTGGAAAGAAATACAAGATAAAAATATACCTTCAAAATATGTTGGATTACCTACTAACAAACACGCACCAAAGCATATTATTGACAGACATTCAAAATTAGCTAATGTACACTGTACTAAAACTCACGCACTCCGCCACTCTCACGCTTCATTATTAATCTCTATTGAAGAAAATGCTTTGATAATCAGAGATAGGTTAGAGCATGAAGATATCCAAACCACCCTAGGAGCATACGGGCATTTATACCCAAACACAAATAAAGATGTTGCTAGAAAACTAACAAATGTTATCCAAATATCTGAATCAAATATTGAGAGAAAATTCATTTCCAACCAACACGTCCGAAATCATGAGTAAATCAATATAAAATTATTTGGATTGGTTGCAAAATGGTTGCACTTGAACATAAAAAAAAGCCAGAAACCCTGTTAAATAAAGGATTTCCAGCTTATTTTCTTATTCCCACTCGATAGTTGCTGGTGGCTTAGATGTAATATCATACAGTACGCGGTTAACGTGTTTTACTTCGTTTACTAGGCGGACAGAGATTTTCTCTAATACATCCCAAGGAATGCGTGCCCAGTCAGAAGTCATACCGTCGATAGATGTTACCGCACGGATACCGATTGCATAGTCATACGTACGTGCATCGCCCATTACGCCAACTGAACGGATGTCCGGTAATACCGTGAAGTATTGCCAGATGTCGCGATCAAGACCAGCTTTTGCGATTTCCTCACGTAGGATGAAATCAGCTTCGCGTACGATTTCTAGTTTTTCTTCTGTTACTTCACCAAGTACACGGATTCCTAGACCAGGACCTGGGAATGGTTGACGCCAAACGATTTTTTCGTCAAGACCAAGCTCTAAACCTAATGCGCGCACTTCGTCTTTAAATAATGTGTTAAGTGGCTCAATTAATTTGAATTGCATGTCTTCTGGAAGACCACCAACGTTATGGTGTGATTTAATAGTTTGTGCAGTTGATGTTCCAGATTCAATGATATCTGTGTAAAGCGTACCTTGTGCTAGGAAGTCCATTCCTTCAAGTTTAGCTGCTTCTTCATCGAATACGTAAATAAATTCGTTACCGATAATTTTACGTTTTTGTTCTGGATCAGAAACGCCTGCAAGTTTATCCATGAAACGTTGACGTGCATCAATTTTAATAAGATTCATGTCGAAGTCTTCTGTGAATGTTTTCATAACTTGCTCAACTTCACCTTTACGGTTTAAGTTGTGGTCAACGAACATACAAGTTAGTTGGTCGCCAATTGCTTTATGAATTAGAACAGCAACAACTGATGAGTCTACACCGCCTGAAAGTGCACATAATACTTTTTTGTCGCCTACTGTTTCGCGGATTTTTGCGATTTCAAGTTCAATGAAGTTTGCCATTGACCAATCGCCTTTTGCTCCACAAATATCGAATACGAACTGACGTAATAAGTCGTTACCGTATACAGAGTGACGTACTTCTGGGTGGAATTGTACTGCATATAGTTGACGTTCTACATTTGCCATTGCAGAGATAGGGCAAGCAGCACTTGTTGCGATTACTTCAAAACCAGCAGGTACCTCTGTTACATGGTCACCGTGGCTCATCCAAACGATTTGTTCAGTTGGTAAGTCACCGAATAACTTGTTTGAAGCTGTTACTTTAATTTCTGCTTTACCATATTCACGTGTTTCAGCACCTTCAACTTTACCGCCTTGCGTATGTGCCATTAATTGCATACCATAGCAAATACCTAGAATTGGTAAGCCTAATTCAAAAATAGCTGGGTCTACATGGAATGCATTCTCGTCATAAACTGAGTTTGGACCACCTGAAAAGATAATACCTGATGCATTCATATTTTTAATTTCTTCTGCTGTAATCGTATGAGGATGTAACTCACTGAAAACACCAAATTCACGGATACGACGCGTAATCAATTGGTTAAATTGGCTACCAAAATCAAGAACGACGATTTTTTCTTGCTCTAATAAAGGGCTAGCTGACAATATTTCCACCTCTTCTACTATTTTTAAAGGACTTTTCATATGTTCAAAGAAAAACGCGTATGAAAGTAAAAACTTCCTACGCGTTCATAAGCTCTTGATTTATAAAGGCGAATGCGTAGCAAAGAAAAGTGATTTACTAACCTTCTCACCTAACCAAAACATCCACCTTCATAGAGAAATCATTTATGGTGATCTCGTAGAAACATCCGAACCTTATTATCGAACTTATATGAAAGCAATCCTAATCATATATAATTTTTTTCATTTTACTCTTTGTACCCATCAAAATCAACTGATAGTGCGATTGATTAAATTTTCCCAACTTTCTTTCAGTTTCACAAAATCAACCTCTTGTTTATCCTTGCCATAAATATGTTGTTCATACACAGCGGTCAGTTTCTGCATCGCTCCTGTCTCTAACGCTTCATCAACTCGTTCAGCAAATGCACGTAATGTTTCGCCATCTTTCCGGCGTAAGCCAATACGAGATAATTGCTTCGTTAAAACCTGGTAAGATGCATCAAAATTTGCCCAGTCCGCTTCTTTTTTACGAAATACTCGTACTTGCATTTTAGGTATCCACGTTTTACGTTGCATAAACAAAGCGATACTAGCGATAATCATCAAAATGACTAGAGCAATCCATACGTAAATATGCTTTTTCATCCATGTCCACACAGAATCAAAGCTAAATGATGTTGAGTTAGAAGTTTCTTTCTTCGGCTCTTGCTCTTCCTTCTTTGGTTGCTCTTGCTTTTTTTCTGGCTCCAGTACTTGCTCCTGCTGAGGAGTATCTTGCTCAATATCATAATCGATATTCACATTTCCTGAAAATCCAATTGTCGGTTCAAACTCCATCCACCCTGTTCCAGGTATATACGCTTCCACCCAAGAGTGTGCATTATCATTGGTAATTTGATACTCTTGTAAACCATCTGATATTCGACCAGGATTACCAGGTGCAAAGCCTTTCACCCAGCGTGCAGGTATCCCTGCCGAACGGAGGAGCACAACCATTGATGTTGAGAAATTATCACAGTAGCCGATTTTAGTATCGAATAAAAACTGATCAACATAGTCCTGACCCTCAGCAGGGATGGCTACTTCTTTTTTATCGTATCTAAAGCCATGAGATGAAAAATACTTTTCAACTGCTTTTATTTGATCATAGACCGAAGCTTTACCCTGTGTGATTTCTTGCGCTAAATTCCCTACACGTTGTGGAAGTGTGTCTGGCAATTGTAAAAACCGGTCAAAGGACGGATCTACTGTTTTTAGCGTGGATGGGTCTGCCATTTGGAGCTGTTCCATGCTAAATACTGGCTCACTATAAGAGATCGTATAGTTAGATAATAATTTTGACTCGCCATTCTGTTGTTCTATTGCTATTTTTTCAGTGTGTTCATCTTGAATAAAGAGCGGTGAATCCTGGGTAGAAACAGATATCATGCCATATGTTTGAATTAAAAAAGGCATCGGAACAGCAATGTCCATTTGAACCTGTCGCTCAGTTTCAGGGGATCCAACTTGTAATGAAGTTTGGATAGGAGTATTGGTCTCGTAGACATTTTTTCCAAAGTTCCCCTCAGAAAGAATCCAGCCCTTCGAAGTATAAGTATCCTTTGTATCGATACGCCAATAATGACGATCACGGGTAGATGCCGTAAATATTAGTGTATTATCACCTTGGAACGGTCCCCCTAATTGGCTATCGTCTTCGCTGTAACCAACTGTTTTTTCGCCTGTTCCAATGCCATCTTGCCCTGCCACCCCCTTAATAAAAGGGACTGGATCAGCCCAAGTTGGCCCTGTCTTAGGTAAATAGAATGCCACTCCACTAACAAGCATTACCGAAACAACCATCGGAATAACCAGCTTCCATTTTCCTATGAAATTGCTCTCTGCATCTGTTTGAAGCCATAAGCGCTTAACAAAAAGCAAGCCTGTCATTATTAATCCAAGCACAATAACTTTAACAATTGCCACCTTTCCATCATAGTCACTAAATGTATCTAGTGTGGCAATAAAGAATACTGTTAAAGCAAAGAAATAGAATATATTTTTTCGCACGGTTATCCAGTGGTGTATCAGGTATATTAACATCCAAATAAGCGCAACGAAGAGCACCGTTCTAAATGAATCCGATACTTTTCCAAAATCGCCCGAAAGGAAGGCAGTCATATTCCATTTCCATTCATGCATTAAAAACGGTATTGTCTGTCCAGAAAAAAAGGGACTTTCACTATAAACAAACACTATAAACCAAGTAATATAACCAAATTTCACCAATCCCGACAGTATTGGGTGCACTTGAAATAAACTGAGTACCAATGATAAACCGATGAACACTAAAAATAAATGAAACACTCCTGTATTTGTTAGCTGCATTACAGGAATAAGCCATTCACGTAAAATTAGAAAAATAATTACGTATGCTATTGCTAATTCGATAAAATTTCCTAGTGATTTTTTCACGGCTTCATCACCTCCGTGAACAAATGGTAATAATCTGTTGGATTTACATGTACAACTTGAATTTGCCTATAACGCTTTGCCAAATTTGTTTGCATAGGCGGCTCCTCCGCTACTACAAAACAAATACAGCTTTTCACCATATTGGCAAGAGAATGTATTAATTCATCTGATACTTCATTCGTAATATATAGTAATGTTGCAACATGCTTAAACAATTGCTGATCTCGAAATTGGAATTTGACAGTTTCAGCAGGTTTTATAGCAGCTAAATGGTGCATTACTTGATCTAGCTGCTTATTACCTTGAATAATCGGAAACACCTTCGTGTTAAAACCAGCTGAAACAAACGAAATATCTCCACGTTCTTTGACAATGGTTTGTAGCATCGATGCTACAAGCTCAATTTTTTCTTCAAATAAGGAAGACTTTCCGGCATGGAGTAATAGCATTAACTCCTGTGATTGTCGATCTTCAAATTCTTTAGATTGCAACGTTTGTGTTTTCGCAAATGATTTCCAGTGAATCCACGAAAAACGGTCACCTGGAACATACTCACGTAAACCAACAGCCATTGATGTATCCTTAACAATTGAATAAGGTGACATCATTGTACCAACATCAAATTTTGTTTGAAGCGCGGCATACCTCATTTCGCGTACTCTCGGGTATACTAAAATGACTTGTTCCTTGTCTGCCACAACTCGCTTTTTTGCCCAGCCAAAAAAATCACAGAAAACAATATTAACACCTAAGTAACGATGCTCGCCACGGGACATATTTCCCAGCACATAATTCCAGCTAAATTTTTTCCTGAAGCCAACGAACTTAATGGTATTCGTTCCTTGTACCCTTGATTGAATAAGGACTTCACTGTTTACAAGTTCCTCCATCATCATATAAGCAAACGGAAAGCGTGTTTTTCGCTCTACCGTAATTGTTACCTTAGCAGATTGTCCACTCTCTACGCGAGAGGGCTCAATTTTGCGTTCCACCAGTAAAATATCTTCTTTCACTAGTAAGAAAATAAGTGCGTATAACAAAAACGGACTAACTGTAAAAAATACAAACCAACTGACAAACCCACCTTGGAACATGGCATAACAAAACGTTATGATCATTAACAAAGAAACTAAAAGGAAATGTTTACTTTTCTCTATTAAGGCTTGCCATTTTTTCATTGCTCTGCAAACCTCTTTGTTGGCACAGGTACTTTCGCAATAATTCGCTCAATAATTTCTTCTGCCGTTACGTTATCATAGCGAGCATCTGGCTTTAATATTAAACGATGGCTAAAGACAAATGGTGTTAAATATTGAACATCATCAGGAGTAACAAAACTACGCCCTTTTATAAATGCATACGCTTGTGAAGCCTTCATTAAAGCAATCGTTGCACGAGGACTTACTCCTAAATGTACATAGTTATTTTCCCTCGTTTGAGTCGCCAATTCGACCATATAGTTTTTGACTGAATCCTCAACATACACACCCTGTACAAGCTCCTGCAATTCAATTAATTGCGCAACTGTTAGTACTGCTTCAATTTTTTCAATCGGTTTACCATGCTCAGCACGACGAAGAATCTCCACTTCTTGCCCTCTTGAAGGATAGCCCATTTTTATTTTTAGTAAGAAACGATCTAACTGTGCTTCTGGTAACGGATATGTCCCTTCATGCTCAATTGGATTTTGAGTGGCCATTACGAAAAATGGTTGGTTGATTGTTAAGGTTTTACCATCAATAGTAACAGATGCTTCCTCCATCCCCTCAAGTAAAGCAGATTGCGTTTTTGGAGATGTACGGTTAATTTCATCCGCTAAAATTACATCTCCCATGATCGGACCAGGTCGAAATTCGAATTCCAGCGTTTTCGGATTATAAATCGACACCCCTACAACATCTGACGGTAATAAATCCGGTGTAAATTGAATCCTTTTAAATTGTGCCTCAAATGTTTTTGCCAGTGCTCGAACCATCATTGTTTTACCGACACCTGGTACGTCCTCAAGTAAGATATGTCCCTTTGCTAGCAGGGCTACTATGCTAAGCTCTGCAACCTCTCTTTTGCCAATCATTACTTTTTCTATATTTTCTAATACATTTTGTATTTGTGAATTCATAAATTAAAAAACCTCCTATTTCACCCGACAATTATTCGAATTGTATGATAACTTACTTAAGAATAACGAAATATGTTTAGTAACACAATTATATGAGACGTTCATCTATTGCTTTACCACTATAGTTCGGCACTTAGCGAGAAAAGTAATAATACTTCAGCATGAAAAAGAAGGCCTGCCTGAATACAATCAAAGCAAACCTATCTTTTAGTATAACGTCATTATCTATCAGAATGTTACAGATTTAATTTTTTTAACCATAAATTCTCTAACGAAGATGAATTTTCTTGTAAAAGTATTTCCTCTAATTCACCAGAAATAAGTATGTTCCCTTCGTGTAAAACCAACACATCGTCCGCTACTTCTTCCGCAAAAGACAGTAAATGCGTAGAAAATATGACCGTGCAGCTCCTTGCTTTTTCCTCTAGCATCATTTTTTTCAGCTCTGCAATCCAGAAAGGATCGAGCCCATTAGTCGGCTCATCTAAAATAAGCAAAGAGCCTTCACCGAGTAAACTTTGAGCGAGATTAAGCCTTTGCCGCATCCCCTTCGAGAAATGCTTCACTTTTTGCTTTCGAACATCCCATAAAGCAACGCGGCTTAGTACTTCCTCCTGTTCATTTTTACCAATCTTCTTTAAAGAGGCAAGTAGTTGCAAAATTTCTGCTGCTGTTAACATAGATGGAAAGTCCACATCATCAGGCATGTATCGAATGGCTTGTGGTTTATGCCATATTATTTCTCCTGATTTTTGCTTTTCCTGTCCAGTTAGCAGGCGAATTAAAGTACTCTTACCAGCGCCATTTCCCCCTACAAGCGCTAAAATACGCCCCGTTTGTAAAGAAAAGGAGGCTTCATGAAGACCTCTATTATTATCATAGATATTCGATAACTTCTTTGTTTCTAATAGCATCATCTTCTATCCCCTTTCTATCAATTATGCCGCGGCATAATTGCGTCCAGAATCGGCTTTGTGCTTAGGCCTGCATGATGCAGGTCAGTTAGCCGTTATCGCATGGATGCGATGGTTTTAGGCTAACATCCCCAAAGAACTCCTTTCAATTCTGTGACATCCGCCGGAGGCTTTAACTTCTTTCACTGAAAGAAGTTAAAAGTAAGTTAGTGTAAGCTAACGGACATACTACCCAAAGCAATGTCACAGCTATGTATACTGCATAACCTAGTGGCGACGAATAAAACTGCGTTACTTTATAAAATGCTGGCCCAAGAACACTCGCCTGATCTGTAAAAATAAAGTATCCAAAGCGTAGCCACTCCACAGGATTAATATGTATCGCTATAATCGTCAGTTTTTGAAGAGTATGACCAGCCACAACAGTTCCGATAGCCATTAAAGCGTAAGAGATAAGCAATAAAAAAACGGACCAAAGAACAAGTGACAACGACAGTGCAAATAATCTTGTTTTTGCAAAGGCTCCTACTGCAATGCCCAATGACACAAAAATGAAAATGCATAGCAAAGTTAGAACAATGAAGATAAGTGGCAAACGCACTCCTCCAAGAAAACCACCCATCGCTAATATTACGCCAAACGCCACGGCCACGACTAATAGAAAAGCAAGCACAGAGGCAATATACTTTCCTGCAATATATTGCCTACGTGTCATTGGATATGTCTTTAATAAAGAAAACCATCCTGATTCCACATCACCAGCTACACTCATACTACCGATCGTTAATATAAACAGCGGCAATAAAAACAACAATACATTTAAAAAGGAGGCTGTCTGTCGTGTAAAACCGTCTACATCTGGTAATGCCATTTGCTGAATGACAATGATAGCTGTAAACACGAACGTGAAAAGTAAGCCTACAAGTTGCATCCATCGACTTCTGAGCATTTGCTTTAATTCTAGTTTAATAAGCATACTATTCATCAATTATGGATCCCCCATTTAAAATCATGTAAATCCTTATAGGCTAGTAGCCGGCCTTCTCCCTCTGTCTTCATCCATTCCTGTGCCGATTCCTTCGAATCGAATGCAACTACCCCATAATTCATCGGTGTCCAATAATCTTTGTTGTACACATAAATAGCGTTAAAAACGTCAATCCATTCATTTTTTGCCGCATCTTTAATAAAGGCTGCTCCAACCTCATCTTCCCCGTTCGCTTTCAAATATTCCATAAGGCAACCAATATCATCAAAAATTTCATAATCGCCATTTTTCAAAGCAATCTGGCCAGCATATGCATTATGAACGATACTCATATTACAAATTTTACATACATCAGTTTCACTAACTATTTCACGAGGCTCATATGTTTTTTCACTACATCCCACCAATACACCACAACATAGCAATACACTCATCAGCCATTTTTTCATTCTGTGATCCCTCTTTTCCATAGCCATAAACTACTTAGTGCCAAGAATAAACCTACTAGCATTTGTACCACGCTCATCTTGTTCTTCTCTTGCAAATGCTTCATCGCCAATTTCGGCGTATGATCAACAAGCATATTCTTTTCAGTTTTATTAATTTGCTGATCCAAAGATGTCAGTAAAAGGACGCTCGGAGATGCTACAAAATATTGGTAAACAGGCTGGCGTACCATCCATTGACCAAAGCTTGACACAGCCACATATGGAATATCACCGATGCCATTGTCTTTTAAATCAATCCCTGAGTAATCATCATAATAATTATTTTTCAGTTGAAAGCCTTGCTGATCGGAGCGCGCCGTTAAAATATTCCCTGTAAAGTTATTACTACTAGCCAATGTGTCGTTACTGACCTTTGTACCTTCAAGGGCAGTTTGGTTCATCTGAAAATCATTTGTTTCAATTTGGATAGTTGAACTTTTCTGCATCGCAACACCCGTCCGATTATTTTTGATTGTATTATGTTTAATTTTTGCTTGCTTCACATCATACAGCAGCATACCGTAGCCATTAAAATCAAAATGATTAGCTATTGTATTATTTTCAAGGAGAATGTCTGTTGTCATCATTATCATAAGGCCAGTCACATTGTGAACATATGTATTAAAAAGTGCTTTGGCATCACTTGTATACATAAAATGCGTACCATAACGACTGCTCGTCACCTTATTACGTTGAACAACAATACGCTTTACCTCCTCTACATAAATTCCATCCTGCACTTGCTCAATAGTATTGCCTTCGATCGTAATGTCCTCACTTTTAAAAACAGCCAACCCATTACCTTTTTGGGAATAATGATCCTCGATACCAGTCACATTGATTTCCTGTATGCGCACATGTTTGGAGCGTTGTATATGAACACCTGTATGAACATCTTTCATTTGTAACTTACGTAGCTCAAGTCCATCTACATTACTAACAACGATTGCTTTACTTTTTCCTGATAACGTTATATTTTCCACACTGACATTAGTAGTGTTTTCAATTCGAAGTGCTGGTTTGTCACTTTCACCGATTAGTTCAGTTCCCTCTTCGCCTTGTAGTTTTATCGGTTTTGTCACAATAAAATTACCTCGGTAACGACCAGCAGGAATATGAACGACCTCCCCTGGCTTTGCGACATTAATCGCCTCCTGTACATCGAAATCAGCGTACACTGTCTGACTCATGAATAGAAAAAATAATAAGGCCAACCCTATTTTTTTCACCAATCCTTACCTCCCAGTTCAACACGAAAAGACTAGAGGGATCCCCCCTAGTCCATTCGGTTAATGACTATGACCGTCTTGATTCTTTTCTTCTATATGCATGGAGTCAGATTCACCTTTGGCCTCTTTTTCAGCTTTTTCTTTCATTTTCTTTTCACGACGCTCTAATGCATCGTCTTTAATTTTTTGTAATTCCTCTACATGTGCAGTTGGATTGTCAGCGATATATTTGTCTGCATCATCTTTATCTTTGAAATAAACATATCCCCAATTCATCGGAGATTTTAGGTCTGTTTTGACGATAGTTGCATCATCAACCTTTACCCAATCTTTTGTATTAAAATCACGTACAAATTTTTCGTTCTTTTCATTATTTGCAACCTCGGCATTTACTAAACAGCCGATGTCATCATAAAAGGTAACTGTTCCATCCTCTTTTATTGCTTGAGTAGAGAATTCCCCCATATCTTCGTCCTTCATATATACTTTCATATTACACATTTCACACATTGTATCTTCTTTTGGCTCTTGCAAACGTTGATCCACTAAAGAAGCGACTTGCGTAGATTTATCCTTTGCTTCTGCCTCATTTGCCGTGATATCTTGCTTCGTTTCTTCTTTCTTCACTTGATCTTTGTCTGTACCACAAGCCGCGAGTAAAAGTGATGCAGCTAGTACTGGTAACCATATTTTTTTCACAATTGCTTCCCCCAATTTCGTTTTTCTATTACTAATAATTACTTTACAGATAAGTTGTGAAATAAGTTAAAAATCACTGTGAAGTATTGGAAAAATTATCTTGAATATTCATTGAACGTCTCGACTTCAAATATTTTGAATGAAACATATATACTTTCTATTTTTTATAATGCTATCGGCAAAACAAGGGGGTGATTTCCGTTCCGGCTGGGCGCTTTGTTGTTTCTTGGTCTACAGAAAAGTGAGTAGCCTGGAACAGAAGTCACCCTATTCAAAGTGCCTCACAATTCATAAAGATTTTATTGACACTACTTTGGTTTTCAATATAAAAAAACTCCCTACATCCTGAATGATGTAGAGAGTTTGAATTTATGATGTTATATAGAAGAACGGTAACTATTGAGAAACTTCTTTTGCTTGCTGACCAGACTTAGCTTTACAGCAGTTTCATTTAATCCATTACGTATTTGTAAATCGTAAGCATTGTCCACAAAACTAGCCGCTACTTTATTGGGACGTTGCTGCTGGATTTGTTTATTGTTACTTAAATGCTTTTTATCTTTATTCTTTAGCAAACTGTTTTTAAACTGTTTCTTCGGATTTTGTCCGAAATTATGGCTTAAATCCCCAGCATGTAAATACTGTTGTTCGTTACGAAATATACTACTAGTCGTCGAACTTACTCTAGAAGTCCTCATAAATAATTACCCTCCTTTACTTTTTATCAACTTTGTAGGTATATATATCGACATTATATGCTCGAACTTAATAATACAGAACCAAATTGCTTTAAAAAATAGAAAAGAGCTATAAGAAAAAATATTTTCCACTCTTTCTCATAACTCTTTTCCTAAATATTTATATATCAATCAAAGCGTAGCGTCAGCAACAAATGTTTTAACTGTGCGAAAGCGTAGCGTCAGCAACAAATGTTTTAACTGTGCGAAAGCGAAGCGTCAGCAAAAAAGCGCCCAGCCGGAACGGAAATCAACCCCCACGCTATGGTGATAGCTATATATTACTTCCAAAAATCATCGAATATTGTAATTGGCATATGGCGTTTGTGCTGTGAACGTAAATAATGTCCTTCTAATGTTTCACGAGCTTCTTCAGGGATAGCCTTACCCTCTAAATAATCATCAATTTGGTCATACGTTAAACCAAGCGCTACTTCATCTGGTAATGAAGGACGATCTTCCTCTAAGTCAGCAGTTGGTATTTTTAAATATAAGTGATCTGGGCAATCAAGTGCAGCTAACAACTGCTTACCCTGACGCTTGTTGAGACGGAAGATAGGCATTAAATCTGCACCGCCATCCCCAAATTTTGTGTAAAAACCTGTAATTGCCTCCGCAGCATGATCTGTCCCAAGCACAACAGCATTATTCATAGCAGCGATAGAATATTGCACCTTCATTCGCTCACGTGCCTTTTCATTCCCTTTTGCAAAATCGCTTAGTTCAATACCTGCATTCATTAATGCTCTAACACTTGCATCGACTGCATCTTTAATGTTTACTGTAAAAGTTTTCGTAGGTTTGATATAGTCAATCGCATCTTGACAGTCCTTTTCATCTGCTTGCACACCATATGGTAAGCGAACAGCCCAAAATGAGTACTTCGCTTCTCCCATTTCGGCATTTAATTCGTCAACCGCAAGCTGCGCTAATTTCCCAGTTAATGTGGAGTCTTGACCACCTGATATTCCGAGAACAAACCCCTTTACAAAACTATAGCGACGCGCATATCCCTTTAAAAAATCAATGGATTTGCGAATCTCTTCCTGCGCATCAACAGTAGGTAATACACGTAATTCCTTTATGATTTCTTGTTGTAATGTCATTTTGTCCTTCACTCCTTACGCTTTACAATCGATTGACCATTTCACTTACTTCTTCAATATTGCGCATTTTATTATTCCAGCATTTTTGGCTTAAATCGACTGGGTATTCCTCAGGATTCATAGCACGTTTATATTCATCCCATAACAGTTCTAAATTATCTGCTGCATAATCGCGCATTTCTTCCAAAGTAGGATTTTGATAATGTATTTCGCCATTTTTAATCACTTGTTGATGTAGGTTTTTAGCTTCAAAGTTTGTAACAAATTTTGATACGAATGTATGAACAGGATGGAACATTTTAATGCGTTCCTCTGATTGAGGATTTTCATCGTGCATCGTAATGTAATCTCCCTCTGCCTTGCCATTCTTTTTATCAATAATGCGAAATACATTTTTAAGACCTGGCGTCGTTACCTTTTCAGCATTCGCAGAAATTTTAATCGTATCTTCTAATTGCCCATCGTTATTTTCAATAGCGACCATTTTATAAACAGCCCCTAAAGCTGGTTGGTCATATGCAGTAATGAGCTTCGTACCAATTCCCCACACATCAACTTTTGCACCTTGAGCCTTTAAGTTTAAGATCGTGTATTCATCTAAGTCATTTGATACGATAATTTTAGCGTTCTGGAAGCCTGCCTCATCTAACATACGACGTGCTTCTTTTGACAAGAAAGCTATATCTCCACTGTCTAATCGAATTCCAATAAAATTAATTTTGTCTCCAAGTTCTTTAGCCACTTGGATTGCTGTTGGCACACCCGATTTTAACGTATTGTAAGTGTCTACAAGGAATACGCAATCACGATGACGTTTTGCATAGGAGTGAAATGCATCATAATCATTTTTATAAGCCTGTACAAGTGCATGTGCATGTGTACCTGATACCGGTATATTAAAGAGTTTACCTGCTCGCACATTGCTAGTTGAAGCAAAACCACCAATAAACGCCGCACGCGTTCCCCAAATTGCTGCGTCCATCTCCTGAGCGCGTCGAGTACCGAACTCCATCGCCACTTCATTTTTTATAATTTGTTTAATACGACTAGCCTTTGTTGCAATTAAGGTTTGGTAATTCACAATGTTAAGTAATGCGGTTTCAATTAGTTGCGCTTCCACTAACGGCGCTTCAATGCGGATAATTGGTTCATTAGCGAAAACAGTTTCTCCTTCCACCATAGAATACATATCCCCTGTAAAACGAATATTTTTTAAATACTCGATAAAATCCTCTTTATAACCAACCTCTTCACGCAAATACGCTATGTCTGAATCACTGAAGCGAAAATCACGTAAATACTCAAGAATTCTCTCTAATCCCGCAAAAATTGCATAACCATTGCCAAAAGGTAATTTTCTAAAATATAGTTCGAAAACTGCTTTTCTATTATGTATACCATCAGCCCAATACGATTCTGCCATATTGATTTGGTACAAGTCGGTGTGTAGCGCTAAGCTGTCATCTGCATAGTTTGATCTCACAAGAAACCCCTTCTTCCGCTTTGATAATTAGTCCTAGTATACACTATATACCCAAATTCTTGCGTATTACATTCTCCAACTTTAATGTTAGGTTTCCTCACACTAATAATCAGAAAATTTAGAAACGTTCACATTTTAGACACGCTTTTTAGTACCGCTTTCATTCCCCTTTTAAAAACATTTTCAGCAAACTATTACGAAAGACGAAATATTACATGTAATGAAACATAACATGAATGTTCAAATAATTATTGCGCCGTTTTTCATAGCGTTTTAACATGTAAATTAAATTTACTCAAGGAGCTGATATTGATGAAAAAAATAGAAGCAATCATCCGTCCCGAAGTTTTCGGCTCGGTTAGGGACGGACTTGCACAGGAAGGAATTGCAGGGCTCAGTGTTTCAGAAATTGCTGGCTGCGGTCGTCAATTAGGACGTACAGGGTTATTTCGTGGAAATACCTACGAAATTGAATTTTTGCCAAAGTTGAAATTAGAAATGATTGTTGATGACGAAAAAGTAGATCCTATTGTTGAAGTTTTATTGCGTAAGGCAGCAACTGGCAAGGTTGGAGATGGTAAAATCTTCGTTTATCCAATAGAACAAGCAATTCGTATCCGGACAAAAGAAGTCGGATCAATTGCAGTAGAATAAGGGGGCGATATATATGGATGAAATAACATTATCTATAAATTTAGTTTGGATGATGCTCGGTACAATTTTAGTCTTCTTTATGCATGCAGGATTTGCGATGGTTGAAGCTGGCTTTACACGCTCAAAAAACGCGGTCAATATTATTATGAAAAACTTCCTAACTATTTCACTTGGTGGCATTGTCTATTTTCTCTGTGGTTACGCTATTATGTTTGGTGATTCAGTTGGCGGTATCTTCGGTACAAGTGGCTTTGCCTTAAATGGTGTAGATAATCTCTCCTTCTTTATTTTCCAAACGATGTTTGCAGCAACTGGAGCAACAATTTTATCTGGAGCAGTGGCAGAACGTACTAATATTTTTGCTTATATCGGCGTAATTATTCTCATGTCGTTACTTGTTTATCCTGTTGTTGGTCATTGGGTTTGGAGTGGGCATGGATGGTTAACAAATCTTGGTTTTATCGACTTCGCTGGATCTACCGTTGTACATTTAACAGGTGCAGTTGCAGCATTTGTAGCTGCGGTAATGGTCGGTCCTCGTCTCGGTAAATATGAAAATGGTCGTGTCAACGTTATTACAGGACATAGTATTCCATTAGGAGCTTTAGGCGTATTTTTACTTTGGTTTGGTTGGTTTGGCTTCAATGGTGCTTCAACATTAGTTGCCGATCCTAAACTTGTTCCAAGCGTAATTGCAAATACATTTTTCTCTGCTGCTGCTGGAGTTGTGGTTACAGCCCTTTATACAAAATTTCGATATGGTCATATCGATGGCTCACTCACATTAAACGGTGCTTTAGCAGGACTTGTAAGTATTACCGCTGGTGCAGCTAATGTTAGTATTGTGGGTTCACTCATTATCGGATTAATCGCTGCTCCATTATTGGTCGAGGGCGTCCGTTTCATTGAATGGAAGTTAAAAGTCGATGATCCTGTTGGTGCAATCGCCGTCCATGGTATCTGTGGTATTTGGGGTACTCTAGCAGTTGGCTTGTTTGATATTGGTGGTCAAGGATTATTTTATGGAGGAGGTATCGACCAATTAGGAGTGCAAGCCATTGGGGTTATTGCTACCATTGCTTGGGTTAGCGTTTCAGTAGCAGCTGGTTTACTTGTTCTAAAAGCATTTGTGCCATTACGAGTTTCTGCTGAAGATGAAGTCACTGGCCTAGATGTCATCGAACACGGTGCTCCGGCTTATGAGTTTCAGGATATTTTCAAGGGCTCTTCAGTACGAGGAGAATCATTTGCTCATCGTTTAACTCATTTCGGTAAAGCAAATAACAATGTCCAAGAAGAACATGTATAGTATTTATTGAACTTCGTCTTCTTTAATATAAAAAACAAGAATCTGCAATCTCTTCGGCAAACTGTTTCCCCAAAGATTATGCAGATTCTTGTTTTATGCTCTCTCTAGCTCTAGTAAAAATTCTTTCATAGCAAGCCCACTACGGAAGCCTGTTAGTTTCCCATCTTTGCCAATCACACGATGACAAGGAATAATCGCTAATATTGGATTGGCGCCGATTGCACTGCCTACAGCTCTTACTGCTTTCGGATTACCGATACGGTGTGCAATATGTGAGTATGTTGTAGTTGTACCATATGGTAGCTCCTTCAAAGCATCCCATACTGCTAGTTGAAACGGCGTCCCTTTAACATGTATCGGTAGATCAAACTCAGTAAGTTCCTTATTGAAATAAGCAGATAATTGCTTAACATATTGCTGTACCTTTTCTTTATTCTCTTCAAAACGATAGCCTTTAAACGGCTTTTTCGCCCATACTTCCACCTCTTCGAATGGTGCATTTGGTGTTCCGATATATACTAGTCCATCATCTGAGGCAATGATATACATAGTGCCTTGTGCATATGTTAAAGTATCTACATATAATATATCCACTCTCTATCCCCCTTAACTTTATTACCCAATGTTAAATAACTTTAGCTTCCCTTTGTTTCATGCTACAGTTATTTTACCTATTAGTATAAAGGAGTTTTAACTTTATGAATACGTCATATGAGCCTGCCATTCACTTTCAACAGGTCAGCTTTTCAGCGAATGACAAGACAATCTTACAATCAATTACTGGGTCATTTCCTAAAGGAAAAATCACTACATTAGTCGGCCCTTCCGGTGCTGGTAAAACAACTCTACTTAAATTGTGCAATGGATTATTATCACCTACTGATGGTCAAATATTAATTGATAATCAAAACATTTCTACATATGAACCAACCGCTTTAAGAAGACATGTGAGCATGGCTCTTCAAGCGGCCCCTATGATAGAAGGATCTGCATTTGATAATCTTGCACTCCCTCGTTTGTTACAAGGAGAAAAGCTTACAGAGCAGGAAGCGATCCGATATTTACATGATGTCGGACTTGACCAAAGCTTTTTACAACGCCCTACGAATAAATTATCAGGTGGACAACGACAAAAAGTTTCTATTGCTAGAACACTTATTAATCATTCCTCCATTTTATTGCTAGATGAAATCACATCTGCACTAGACCGACAATCCGTGCAAGAAATTGAGACGCTTATTGCTACAATCAATAAAAAGTTTAATGTCACAATAATTTGGATTACTCATAATTTACAGCAAGCACTAACAATCGGCCACTATACATGGGTCATGATGGATGGGGAACTAATTGAAACTGGACAAAGCTCCTTACTTCACGCACCTAAAAATCCACGTGTCGCTGAATTTGTACAGGGGGTGATTGAATGACATATACTTCGCTTTCCTTAACGTTAATTTTTGTGTTAATTCCACTTCTACTATCAAAAACCTTAAAGCTAGGACTTGAAAAAGATACGCTCATCGCTACTATTCGTTCTATTATTCAACTACTTGCCGTCGGTTACATTTTAAAATTTGTCTTCGATGCTCAAAGCTATATTTATATTTTCCTCATGATTGCATTAATGATTTTAGTAGCAACACTCAATGCTCGTAAAAAAGGGAAAGGCATTAAAGGAATTACATGGAAAATAGCACTAACTCTCCTTACTGTTGAATGTGTTACACAAGGGGTATTACTTGGTTTTGATATTGTACCATCAACAGCGCAGTATATTATTCCAATTAGCGGCATGATGATTGGTAATTCAATGGTATTATCAGTTCTATTTTTAAATCGTTTTACATCAGAAATTGCAAGTCATCAGAACGAAATCGAGTTAATATTATCGCTTGGCGGCACACCAAAACAGGCTATTCAACGACAGCTAATGCATGCGATAAAAGCAAGTATGATTCCTACGATCGAAAGCCAAAAAACAATTGGTCTTGTTCAATTACCAGGTATGATGAGTGGCCAAATAATCGGTGGAGCAGACCCTATTCAAGCGGTGCAATTCCAACTATTAATCATTTTCGCCCTGCTAACCGCAGCGACATTATCAAGCATAATGATTGGTTTTTTAAGTTATCCTGCACTTTTTAATGAACGCATGCAAGTTATTGAAACGAAATAATCGTTATATTAAAAACAATATATATTTTCTAAATTATGTTATAATAAAAAGAAAAATGCAGCAGTGAGGAGAATGACCATGTTATTACGCGATTTTTTCATCCACCTATCTGAGAACCAACTATTAAATAATACTGCAAAAAAATACGGCCTAAAATTAGGAGCACAAAGTGTAGTAGCTGGTACAAATATTGAAGAAACGATTGCTAGTATCAAAGAGCTAAACGCTCATAATATCTCTTGTACAGTAGATAATTTAGGAGAATTTGTTTCAACCGAAGAAGAAGCAACAAAAGCTAAAGAACAAATCCTTGCTGTTATTGAAGCTATTCACGAGAATAGCGTTGATGCGCATATTTCGTTAAAGCCATCTCAATTAGGTTTAGATATTGATGTTGATTTTTGCTACGATAACTTATATGAAATTGTAGAAAAAGCAGCAGCATATGATATATTCGTAAACTTTGACATGGAAGACTATGATCGTTTACAAACATCTTTCGATATGGTTGAAGAGCTTTCCAAAACGTTTAATAATGTGGGTACTGTTATCCAATCTTATTTTTACCGCGCAAAGGACGATATTGAAAAATTCAAGGACTATCGCCTTCGTATCGTAAAAGGTGCTTACAAGGAGCCTGTAGAGGTTGCTTTCCAAGATAAATTAGATATTGATTTAAATTTCATTGAGTTAATTGAATATCATTTACTACATGGTAAATTTACGTCCATCGCAACACATGACCATAATGTTATCGCACACGTAAAACGCTTTGTAGAAGACAATAATATTCCACTTGATAAATTCGAGTTCCAAATGCTTTACGGCTTCCGTACAGATCTGCAAAAAGAGCTTGCAAAAGAAGGCTATAACTTCTGTGTATATGTACCATTCGGCGAAGATTGGTACGGCTATTTTATGCGCCGTTTAGCGGAGCGTCCTCAAAATCTTAATCTTGTTACAAAACAAGTATTTACGAAAAAAACGAACACAGTCCTTGCAGTAGCAGCAGGTGCATTCGTTCTTGGACGTTTAACAAAACGTAAAAAATAAAGATTCCAATAAAGAAGCCAGAAGCTTAATCGAATAAGCTTCTGGCTTTAGTTGTGGATTTTCAAACTCTGCGTGTCATAAAAATAACCAGTGGGGATGACCCCCCCACTGATTAAAGTTTTATATTATTCAACATGTAAAGCAATAGTTGAAACAATTGCTTCAGCTGCATGTTCCCATTTACCATCAATAAAACTACCTAATTTTTGCCCAAGTTCTTGTATCATTTCGAGCGTAACCGGGATATCATTCTTTTGTGCTAATGTAGCAAGAAATGGAGCAGATAAACTCGTCCAACCTCCACGGTCAATTTTAATCTCTACTTGCTTAACTTCTCCATTTTCTATATCAATACGGTAGTATAACTGATCATCCGGACGCCAGCTTAAGTGATGGGAAATCTGCCCATTTACAACTGTTAGATCATTCTTTTTCGAAATAGAAGCTGGTTTTACATTAAATTCATGACCTAGTACATTTAATTTTTTAATTTCAGGACCGACTAATGCCGCTTGAACAGCTAGATCCATATTACTTTGTAGTGAGGTAGATGTCTCCGTTTCAACTACTGGATCAACCATATCGTTGCTTGCAGCAAAGACGGCTGAAGGATATGCGCTAGTAAAGACAAATGTTGTTGCTAATAATGCTGTTGAAGTAACTTTCATAATTTTTCCCATAATTATTTCCACCCTTCCCATTAAAACAATCGTGTTTTACTAAATATTATCATTAATAGTCAAAATATACAATATGCTAATATATTTTTTATATGACAAAAGGCACCGAATTTAAATAATTCAATGCCTTTTGTCTATTTTTAATCCAAACACTTTCTTAGGTATAAGGATATTCATGATAGGTTCTTAAGCTACTTACTTATTCCACCCTTTTTCCTTAAAACGAGCGATGGCTTCAATACGATTTCCAACATTTAATTTTTCTAAAATAGTGGAGATATAGTTGCGGACAGTTCCTGCCGATAAAAACAATTCTGCAGCAATTTCTTTTGTCGTCTTGCCCTCTGCAACGAGTGTCAGTACCTGGCTCTCGCGGTCAGTTAAAGGATTTTCACTATCATCCTCATAGACAAAATCAACGAGTTCAGGCGCATATATTCTTTTGCCATCCATAATTGTGCGAATGGCACTGGCCAATTCTTCTATTGGACTATCCTTTAGTAAATAGCCACGAACACTGGCTTTTCTTGCACGCTCAAAATAACCTGGCCTTGCAAATGTCGTTAATATAATCACTTTACAATTAGAACCTGTGGCATGCAGTTCCTCGGCAGCATCCAATCCAGTTTTTACTGGCATTTCAATATCCATAATACAAATATCAGGCTGATGCTCTTCAACAAGCGCCAATGCTTCCTCACCATTTTTTGCTAAGCCGACGACCTCCATATCATCCTCCATACTAAGTAATGAACGGAGTGCGCCTAATAGCATACCCTGATCTTCAGCAATTACAATTCGTATCATGTCACAGTCCTCATTTCTATATGTTCTTCAGATTTTCTTTGACCTTCTGATGCGTAATCGCAACTGGAATCGACACTGTTAATGTAGTGCCCTCTTCACTTTCGATTTTAAAAGAACCGTTTATAAACTCTAACCGTTCTCGCATTCCCTTTAATCCGTTACCCGTTTTCCAAGCTTGCTTTTTGGTGATTCCTTGCCCATTATCACGAACAACTAAATATATTTCCTTAAAATTTTGATGGAAGGCGATTTCGCATTTTGTAGCACCACTATGTTTAACGACATTATTGACTGCCTCTTTTAAGCACATCGATAATACATTTTCTACAAGCGTTGGAACCTGCAATGCATCTTTATCACCATCAAATACAAACTCCATTTCAGCAGCCTTTAATATTTGGGCAATACGCATAAGTTCGTCCTCAAACCTAGCCGTTCGCATACCTGATACTAATTCACGTACTTCTTTTAATGCAATACTCGCCGTTTGACGAATATCCTTAATCTCTGTTAGAGCCTGCTGTGGATCACGTTCAATTAATCTTGAAGCTAAGTCGCTTTTTAAGCCTATCATCGATAACTTTTGACCAAGAGTATCATGTAAATCCCGAGCAATACGTTGGCGTTCTTCAAAAACAATTAACTCAGCTATTCGTTCATTAGCAGTCTCAAGCTGACCCTCTAAATTTTCGCGTTTATTTTTTGAATAAATCGTAAGCGGGAGAAGCACAACCGCTAAAATTGTTAAAACAACAAATGGTAGTTGTGATAAAAATAAGTGTAGCTCAACGAAGAAGCCAACACCTGTAGAAATAACCGTAAAACCGATATGTAGACCGTATATAATATAGAAGCCAACCGGTTTACGAAGATTTCCAATGAAGAAAGCTGTGAAAATTGATAAATACACATAGCCATACAATATCGTCATAACGATATTAATAACCATTTCAAAGCTAATCCACATATAAACAAGACCGTTTTTCGAATTCATGGAAAACCGATAGAAAATAAAATATAGCATTAAAAATGTAATACCAACAGATATTTCTATATAGGATGATTTTTTAAAAATGAAGAAAAACGGTAGGAAACAGAAAATAATCCATAAATATATACTGAGCACTGGACTATTCGGAATAATACTTTGCCATTTCCTCAACATAATCTCACGCTCTTTCCTACTTTTCCCTCATTATAACAAGAAAATTTATTTTATGCCTGCACATGATATTTACTGAGCTTGTTGTACAATGTTTACGTAAAACAGCCATCCCTTAGAAGAGATGGCTGAAAAATTCTACTAAGCAGCTAAACTGCCTCTTTCTTTTCGCTTAATTATTTCATTAACGTCTTTAAAGGTTACAAACTTGCCTTGCTCTTCATCATACAACTTGTAGCGTAATGATTCTAAGCTTGTACGTAACGTAATTGTCGTTGCAGTGTGTAATGGCGGTATGTCATTATGCGCCTTTTCAAGATTATAGTTCGGTACACGTGGAGCTAAATGGTGTACATGGTGGAAACCAATATTGCCTGTAACCCATTGTAATAGCTTTGGTAATTTATAATACGAGCTACCTTCGACAGCAGCCTTTACATAATCCCATTCTGAGTCATGCTCAAAATAAGAATCTTCATACGTATGTTGGATAAAAAATAACCAAATGCCAAGAGAAGCAGCCACAAACAATGTTACTCCATGCACTAATAAAAATGCTTGCCATCCCATAAAGAAAATTAAGGCTGCACAGATTCCTGCCATGACTACATTTGTTAAATACGTGTTAATACGTTCTTTCTGTTTAGCATCACTTCGATTACGACGGTTTAAAATGAACACCATAAACAATGGACCTAAGCCAAACATTACAAATGGATTACGGTAAAAACGATACCATAAACGTTGCCCTTTAGATGCTTGTAAAAATTCTTCCACTGTCATCATATCAATATCACCAATACCACGCTTATCTAAGTTCGAGCTAGTTGCGTGGTGAATTGTATGCTCACGTTTCCATTTTTCATATGGGAATGATGTTAACACCCCAGTTACAAAACCAACCCAGTCGTTTGCTTTTTTATTTTTGAAAAATGAACCGTGTGTACAATCATGGAAAATAATAAAAGTTCGTACGACAAATCCAGCAGAAATTACACTTAACCCAGCTGTTAACCATGGTGAAACATCCACTAACATATAGCCAGCTACCCAAAGAGCAATTAAAGGTATAATCGTATTAACCATTTGGAAGATACTTTTAGCCGTATCAGATTTCGCAAATGGTGCTACGTCTTGGCGCAGTTTTTTTGTTTTTTCTTTATCTGTTGCCATTATATTTACTCCCTCTTTTCCTTTTTTTCTTATGACCTCATCATAAAACAAGAGTACAATCATGCAACAGAAGCAAACATCATAAAAAGGATATGACATTTGTCATATCCTTTTGTAATGTGTTTAGGAATAAATATAAATTAATATGGCTCATCACTATAAAGTGGAGTTAATTTCCGTTCCGGCTGGGCGCTTTCCTGGGGGGCGTCCGATGAGCCGCTTGGGCCAACATGATGTTGGTCACGAAGGTGTTATCACAGGACGTGATGTTTTTAGCCTTCGTTCCTTTATTGCTGATCCCCGTGGAGTCGCCCAGCCTACACTCCAATCAACCTATTATATAACCCGTATATTCATCTTCAATCATTAGTATAAGCAGACAAGCTGAGAAGATATGTCATGTCGAATACTTTCTATACTTTTGGTTCAGTTAACTGTAACTGATAAAATGCAAGATCTAGCCATTGATCAAATTTATAGCCTGCATTTTTAATTGTACCTACATATTCAAAGCCTAGTTTTTCATGTACTTTAATGCTTCCGATATTTTCACCATCAATGCCCGCTACGAGTGTTTTCACATCTTGCTCTTTAGCAATTCGGATAAGCTCATGCATTAATTGGATAGCTATCCCCTTTTGATAATGATCTTTATGCACATATACAGAGTGCTCCATTGTGTGCTTATAGCCTGGATATGGACGGAACTGACTATATGTTGCAAAGCCGGCTACTGTGCCATTTACGTCAAAGACTAGCAGTGGATTACCGATTGTTTGCTGCTCCTTGAACCATCTTCTTTTTTCTTCTAACGATTGAGTTTCATATCGATAAACGGCTTTGCTCGTTAAAATAATGTCATTGTAAATATCTAAAACACCAGGTAAATCTTTTTCTTCCATTAATCGAATCATCATGCTCACGTCCTACTTCAATTATGCCGAGGCTTTAACCTTAACCTCTTTACATAAAGTTATACCACTTTTCCTAGCATTACACATTAAAATACCGAGCATCTGGATGTGCAAAGACTATTGCTGAAACAGAAGCTTCAGGCTCCATCATAAAGCCTTCCGTTAAATGCACACCAATGTCTTCTGGTTTTAATAAGCCAAACAATTTCTCTTGATCTTCTAAGTTCGGACATGCAGGATAGCCAAATGAAAAACGCTGCCCTTGATATTTTGCTGCGAAACGATCACGCATTGTAAAATCTGTCGCATCCGGGAAGCCCCATTGATCACGAATTTCTTGGTGCATACGCTCCGCAAAGCCTTCCGCAAGCTCAAGTGCTGTAGATTGTAATGCATGACTTTCAAGGAATTTTCCTTCATCTTTTAGCTGACGAGCCTTCGTCATAACCCCTTGTCCAGCTGTTACTACCATTAAAGAAATATAGTCCATTTCACCACTTTCAACTGTTTTCAGGAAATCTGCAAGACATAAAAACGGTTCAACTTGCTGACGTGGGAAGGTAAATCGTTCAATTTCTGTTTTGCTATCTGCTGGATCATAAACAACGACATCATCCCCATCGGCTTGTGCAGGGAAAAACTGATACACACCCGAAGGCTTCAATAAATCACTTTGTAAATAATCGTCGACTAAATCTTTTAACTCTGTTGCCCTTGCATCGCCAGCATCAAGCAACTGCTGTACTTGACCTTTTAAGCCTAGGTGATGTCCAAGTAATGTCCGCATATTAACATATGGATATAAATGCGAAACAGCATACTCTCTCTTTACATGGCGTCGCAAATCAGCCGGAAGAAAGACAGAAGCTTCCTTTACCGTGCGTACAGGCTTAACAGTTACTTCTTTAGCCGGGCGAGCCGCTCTTTTTTCGTCTGCCTCTAAGCGTTTTTTGCGAGATTCCTCAATTTCAACTAAGAAATCAGTACGTGTATCTGTCCCCATTAACCGATTTACTTGCTCTAATCCTTGCATCGCATCCTTTGAATAAATGACAGGACCATTATATTCGCCGGCAATTTTTGTTTCAGTAAAGCGACGAGATAATGCCGCTCCCCCTACTAAAATAGGGACATCAATACCCGCTTCCTTGAAATCTTGAGCTGTAATAACCATTTGCTGTGCTGATTTTACAAGTAAGCCTGAAAGCCCGATGAAATCTGGCTTCTCCTTACGAATCGTTTCTATTAACTGAGCAGGTGTTACTTTAATGCCAAGATCAATTACCTTATAGCCATTATTACTTAAAATAATATCGACAAGGTTTTTCCCAATATCATGCACATCGCCTTTTACAGTAGCGAGTACCATTTTCCCCTTGCCAGCACTCTCTTCATTTTTCTCCATGAATTGCTCTAAATGTGACACTGCTGCCTTCATAACCCCTGCTGATTGTAACACCTCTGCTACGATGAGCTGATTATCGTTAAATAAACGGCCAACCTCTGCCATTCCGTCCATTAATGGGCCATTAATAATATCAAGCGGTGTTTCGAAAATTTCACGAGCAGCATCTAGATCCTCAATAAGCCCTTCCTTTGTACCTTCTAAAATATAGTAAGCTAAGCGACCTTCTACTGTTTTCGGAATATCTGCCTCTGTTTTTTCCTTCTTTTTATCACGATAGAAATCCGTGAAAACAGCTAATGTTTCATCATTTGTATGGAAGAGTAAATCATTGGCTAGCTTAATTTCCTCCTCAGGAATGGATGCATAACGTTCTAGCTTCTCCGTATTCACAATTGCATAATCTAATCCAGCCTGTGTACAGTGATATAAATATACGGCATTTAATACTTCACGACCTACTGGTGGTAATCCGAACGAAATATTACTTACACCAAGCACCGTTAATGTACGTGGCATTTTTTCTTTAATCAGGCGAATTCCTTCTACCGTTTCAAGTGCTGAACCAATATACTGCTCATCTCCCGTTCCTACTGGGAACATTAATGGGTCAAAAATAATATCTTCAGGAGCAATACCCCACTTTTCTGTTAACAATTTATAGGAACGTTCAGCAATCTCAAGCTTACGCTGTCGATCAACCGCCATGCCTTGCTCATCAATTGTCCCCACTACTAAAGAGGCACCATATTTTTTCACTAGCGGTAAAACTGCGTCAAAACGCTCCTCGCCATCCTCTAGGTTTATAGAGTTAATAATGGCTTTCCCTTGAGAAAACTTAAGTGCTTCCTCAATTACTTTTTCATCTGTCGAGTCAATTACAAGAGGTACTTTTACTTTTTTTACAACCTCCTGCATAAAGCCACGTATATCTTCTAGTTCATCGCGGTCAGGGTTTGCTAAACAAATATCGATAACATGTGCTCCATTTTTCACTTGGGCACGCGCGATTTCTGCAGCTTCCTCAAACTTCCCGTCAATAATTAAATTTTTAAACTTACGAGAACCGATTACATTCGTCCGTTCTCCAATAAATAACGGACGCATAGAATCGTCATACACCAATGGCTCGATACCAGAAACTACATGACCATGTGTGGCATCTGGTAATTGACGAGGCTTTTGGTCCTTTAGCACTTCTCTAATAGCAGCAATATGTGCTGGAGTTGTACCACAGCAGCCTCCTACAATATTTAGCCATCCCTTTTCCGCAAAGCCTTTTAGCTTTTGTGACAGCGAATCAGGTGACTCATGGTAGCAGCCTTCCTCGTCAGGTAAGCCTGCATTCGGGTAACAGCTAATATAGCCTGTTGAAAGCTCTGCTAGTGAACGGATATGATCCGTCATAAACTCTGGTCCAGTTGCACAGTTTAAGCCAACTGATAATGGCTTAATATGCTCGATGGAAATGTAAAAAGCATCAATTGTTTGACCAGCCAATGTTGTTCCCATCGGTTCAATTGTTCCTGATATCATCACAGGTAGCTCTTTTTCAGTTGCCGTAAAAGCACGAGATACCCCTAATGTTCCTGCCTTAACATTCAACATATCCTGACTAGTTTCTAGCAACAGAACGTCGGCTCCGGCTTCGATTAATGCCTTGGCCTGAACATAGAAGTTTTCCTCTATTTCATCAAATGTAATACCACCTGTAACTGACAAGGTTTTTGTGGTTGGTCCCATAGCCCCCGCTACAAAACGTGGCCAATCCGATGTAGAAAACTCATCTACTACTTTGCGTGCAATTTCCACAGCACGTGTATTGATTTCTTCTGCCTTCGCACCAAGATCATATTCATTTAATACGAGTGGTGTGCTTCCAAATGTATTTGTACAAATAATATCTGCTCCAGCTTCTAAATATTTTCTATGAACTTTTTCAAGCACATCTGGTCTAGTTAGCACGAGATTTTCATTACAGCCATCATATTCCTCGCCGCCAAAATCCTCTGCTGATAAATTCTCATTTTGTAGCATTGTACCCATTGCGCCATCAAGAATTAAAATTCGTTTCTCTAGTTGTTCTTCAATCAAGTGCTTAGCCATTTATACTTACCCCTTTTTTCTGTTCATCCAATTGCTCAATAAATTTCATCAATTCTAGTGTCATGTCATAGCGTAAAAATGGTGTGATGAGGTAAATACCATTGAAATATTCCGCTGCTACTTCTACTAATTCCTTGGCAATTGCAATCCCTTCTAGTGTTGCGCGTTCTTTATCATCGCCACATGCCTTCATACGGGCTAACACATCATCGGATAGTTTGATGCCTGGCACTTCATGATGTAAAAACTCCGCACTTTTATAGCTCGTTACTGGCATAATGCCAATATAAATTGGTGTTTCTAAATGCTTTGTCGCCTCGTATATTTCCACGATTTTTCCCTTTGTATAAACAGGCTGCGAAATAAAATAATCTGCCCCATATTCAATTTTCTTCTCTAATCGAGATACCGCGCGATCTAGTACACGTACATTAGGATTAAAGGCAGCCGCTACAGAGAAATTCGCCTTTTTACGAAGTGGTTTCCCCGAGAACGATACACCTTCATTTAACTGTTTTATTAATTGGATTAGCTCCATTGAAGATACGTCATAAACGCTTGTGGCCCCTGGGAAATCGCCCACCTTCGTCGGATCTCCAGTCACTGCTAAAATATCGTGAATACCTAGTGCATTTAATCCCATTAAATGTGATTGAAGTCCAATTAAATTACGATCTCGGCATGTTATATGAGTTAACGGTCGTACCCCGTGTGTTTCTTTCAGTAAGGCACCCATTGCGACATTACTAATCCTTGGAGAAGCAAGTGAATTATCTGCCATCATGACTACATCTGCGCCCGCCTCATATATTTTTCTTGCTCCCGCAATAAAGCCTTCAATTTCTAAATGTCTTGGTGTATCTAATTCCACTATAACTGAGCGTTCACGTTTTACTTTTACATGTAATGGTTCGTAATTTGCTGGCTCAGCCTCACGGACAATCTCTACTTTTTCTGGCTTTGCATACTTTTCTTCGATTGGAGATAACTCCTCTAAGTACTTTTTCGCTGCAGCAATATGCTTTGGTGTCGTACCACAGCAACCACCAATTAAACGTACCCCCTGATCACGAAGCTCTACAGCTGCTCGACCAAAATAATCTGCCTCCGACTCATAAACGACACGGCCATCCTCTACATCAAGAAGAGAAGCATTCGGATACGCTGACATAAATGCTTTCTTAGGAAGCTCCACACCTTCAAATGCTTGTATTGTATGGTGAGGACCTAAGCGACAGTTAACACCTACGAGATCAGCACCTAGCGCTTCAAGTTCATGTAAAGCGTTATTTAAGCTCATTCCATTTTGTAAAATTCCTGGTTCGTGCATAGAAACTTGAGCAATAATCGGTAATTTCGTTTTAGCTCGTAGCATTGCTAAAGTCGCTGTTAACTCTTCAAAATCATAATATGTCTCAAGTAAAAGGCCATCTGGATTTCCTGCAAGTAAAACAGTTGCCTGCTCATTAACTGTTGCTAAAATTTCCTTTAACGTTGCGTCGCTTTTTCGAATACCACGGATTCCCCCAATAGTACCTAAGACAAATTGTCCACCATCTGCCGCTGCTCGTTTTGCAATCGTTATAGCAGCTTCATTAAACTGCTGCACACGAGATTCTAATCCATAGCGGGCTAATTTTATGGCATTAGCTCCGTAAGTGTTCGTTTGAATAATATCGGCACCTGCCGCTATATACTCTCTATGAATCTTTTCAATTAATTCAGGTCTTTGTATATTCATTTCCTCGTGGCAATACTCCAAGCCATAGCCATATAAAACTGTACCAATTGCACCATCTGCTGTAAGAACATGCGTTTTTAACCTTTCAAGCAATCCCATAAAACTAGCCTCTCTTCCTTTATTTGTAAAAATTAAAATGCAAAAAGCCTTCTTTTACATAAAAAGAAGGCTTTAACGTTTCGTCATTGTTTTTCCTTCTCATCTTCGACACTACGGTCCTCTGGATTTAGCACCTGACAATAAGTTGGTTGCTGAAGCTTCATAGGGCCAGTCCCTCAGCTTCTCTTGATAAGAATGTTGTATGAATTTTTTAAATAATTAAAAGAATCATATCGTTTACGAACGATTGAGTCAAGACTATTTCACAGAACAGAGGTAAAATCTCACGAAAAATACCATATTTTGATTTAAATCAAACAATTACGATAGTTTTTCAGCAAGCTTCTCACCAATTTTTTTACCATTTTGAATACACGCACCTATGCCCACTCCGAAATAAGAGCAACCCGCTATTGATAAATTCGGATAGTTTTTCTCAAGCTCTTGTACGAGACCTTGCAACGCTTCACGATGTGCCAAATCATACTTTGGCATTTGGTCGATCCATTTTGTCACGTCCACAATTGTTGGTGTTTCCCCAATCCCCAAGCTTTTTCTTACATCCTCTAGAGCAACCGCTGCTAACTCTTCATCTGACATCAAACGCAATCTCTCATACTCAGGGTTAATGCTCTTATAAAAAAGTCGTACAAGTAATTTTCCTTCTGCTGACGTGTGTTTCCACTTGCGACTTGTCCATGTTGCTGCATTACAAATAACATCTGAATTATGTGACACAATATAGCCTGTTCCATCCGCGGGTAATCTATTATCTGGTACATCAAACCCTAAGTAAATCGTAATGGCGGATGCAGTATTGAATTGTTCAAAATAGCCGTTCAAAGATTCATCCTGCAATAAGCTTTGTACCGCTTCATTTGGCAGTGCCATGACAACATGATTTGCTTCAATTATTTTACCGTTTGCTAATGTAACGGAGTACTGATTCTCCTGCTTTTTAACACTTATAGTGGCAATCCCTTTTATAATTTCTACATCCGTTAATGTTTCTTCAAGTCGATCAATTAATGACGATAAACCATTTTTAAATGAAATAAATTTTTTATTGGCAGCTTTCAAAAATTGTTCCCTGTTTGCATCAAAGCCTTTAATAATACTACCGTAATCGTTTTTGTAATCGATTAAATACGGTAAAGTGGAAGCAATTGAAAGTTGATTTAAATCTCCCGAGTATACACCTGCAAGTACGGGCGCTATTTGGTTTTGAACAAGCTCCTCACCTAAATAGTACGTTAAAAATTCCCCAATCGAACTTTCCTTTGTAAACTCTTCATTTGGCATGGTTAAATCCTTTATTGCTTCTTTTTTACCTTTCTCTGATACAAGCGTGCTTTCCTCTAGAGATTGTAAGCTCATAGGAATACCAAACGTTGAATCTGCTGGGATAGCATGTAGCTCATTATTTGTGTAAATATACGAAACACCCGTTTCGTTATACACAAGATTTTGTTCAAAATTAAGTTCTTCTACTAACTCCATAACACCTTTATGACGCGCTACTATAGAATCTGCTCCTGTTTCCATGATAAAGCCTTGTTCATATGCAGAGTGAAGCTTACCACCAAGGTATGTATTTTTTTCAACGAGTACAAGCTTTACATTTAAGTTTTTCTCCTGAACTTGGCGTTGTAAATAATGCATCGTACACAAACCCGTAATTCCGCCACCTAATACAACAACTGTTTTCATATTAACCGCCCCTATTTTTAGTTCTTTATTTCAGTATAAACTTTTTTTATCGAAAATTACGTTAAACCCTTTACAAATTTAGCAAAAATGGAGCTATCCAGCGCAAAGGATAGCTCCATTTTTTTCTATGTTCAATTAGTATATATTGAATTTAACAGCATATTTTCACCGGTATCTTTTATCTACCTAGCGGATCGTATATATAAACAGTTGATATAGTGTTATTATACACTACAGTGTAAAGCATCTTTATTTTTCTTTGTCTCTTGCTTTTCACTTCATTAATTTAAATTTTGTGCAAAGCTAGCTAGTTCTTCAGCGGAATTTTTCACTTCATTAAAAGCAATACCTAATTGACTTAGTACTTCTACTATTGCTTGTACTTCTTTTTCCATCTGTCCATTTTGTTCTTTGGCTTCGGTCATAGCGTCCAATATATTAGTAAATTGACCTTCCGTTTGAACCATGTTTTCCTCACCAGAAGTAACCTCTTCTTGAATACTACTAAGCGAGTGAACAAGTTTATCAGTCCGCTCATTCGTTTTATGTAATAAAGTCGCAACCGATGTGACAGATTCCTTTGTTTGAATCGATAGTTTTCTCACTTCATCTGCAACAACACTAAAGCCTTTACCCGCTTCTCCAGCGCGAGCCGCTTCTATTGCCGCATTTAAAGCTAACAAGTTCGTTTGATTAGCAATATTTGTCACAACATTCATAATCGATTCCATTTCCCTTGACATATCTGCCAACTGTGTAATATTTTCCGCTATACCATCAAGCGAGTTAATAATATTACTCATATTTTGCGATTGATTCTTTAATCGTTCACGACCTTCTAATGCCTGACTCTCAGCCATAGTCGACACTTGAAGTGATTTTTTTGCCAGTCGTTTAATTTCATCCGATTGTTCACTTAAACGATGAAACGAGTTGTTTGTTTCCAATGATATTGTGGCAAGACCTTCCGAAGACGCTACGATTTTTTTCTCTATTACTTCTTTTCTACGTTCTATTTTTTCATGAAGTTGCTCAATGGTATGCTCAAAAGCCTCTAAAACTAACTGTTGCTCAAAATTAGATATTTTTGAGATAGCCCTAATTGTATTAAGTTGATCCATTGGATGATGAACATGTTCTTCAACTAAGTCAATAAATGATGCCGTTAAATCTTGAAAAGCACAAATATACCATTGTGTTTTAAGCCCGATATGTACATGTACTTTAGCAATTTTAACTCTTCTTTGATAAAAATCATCATCAATCGTACCATTAAACATTTCAATAATATGACGTCTTAAAGTAATTTTCAGCTTCTCTACAGAACTATGTTTATTAATAATATCTACTAGAGTACGTTCAGTTACAATCATTTCATAAAATCGATTAACAATGTTATCAATATTGCCTTCTACAAAAGGTTGAAAGGCTTTTAAATATTGTAAATCCCGCTTCGTCAATTTAAGCAAATCAATTTGCTTTTTTATTGAATTGCGATTCGCTATATCCATTTTTACAATGTATTGCTCTAAATCTAACGCCGTTGTCTTTCTCTGTTTTTGAAAAATCACACATTTACCCTCTTTCATGCCGTGTACTTTTAAAAGCTGAGAAAAATTTAATTCCATTCACTTAAAAATAAAAAAACATCACCATAACGTAGAGTTGATTTCCATTCGGGCTAGGCGCCTTCCTGTGGAATTGTCATCCCTAACTTTTAGTGAGAACACCCTCAGTATTACTTATGACTCTGTCCCTTTGTTAAATCAACTAAAAATGGTAACTTTATAATTAGCTATCGCTACTAACTACCTTTCAAAATCCCTCATATACCTTATACATTTTATAAATAGCTGTCAATTTTTATAATTACATTTTTTGCCATTAATTGAACAAAAAGTACCTGTTGTCTTACTTATTATCTAAAACAGCAAAAAAGCTACCACAATACTTTTAGGTAGCCAATTGACATCATCTCTGTTTTTTTTATGCTTATTTTTCCTTTGTTTTAGTTCGAGGTAATACCACTTTATTATATTGATATTTTAACGGCCAATCACAACTGATAATATATAACTATTCATAGAAACGGAACTAAAACTTAATACCTATATCATAAAGGGTAATAATTGAATCTAAAAACCTATTACTTTTTAATAAAAAATACTTACTTCCCTTTCAATTCTTGCAGTAAAATTGCCGCTTCCGCACTTCCTGCATCTGCTGCAAGTCCATACCATTTTATAGCCTCTTTAATATTTCTAGCTATTCCTTCCCCTTTATTGTATATGTGCCCTAGTTGTAATTTTGCTTCCGAATCACCTTGAAGGGCGGCCTGTTTAAACCAATGAATACCTTTTTCAATATTCCGTATACCTGTTAACCCTTGGCTCCAAATAAAGCCCAAATCATAAAAGGCATCGACATGATATTGCTTTGCTGCTCTTTCATACCAATATAATCCACGGTTCACATCTTTCGGTTGCCCTAACCGACCCTCTAGATAGATTCCTCCAAGCCTATATTGTGCCTCAACATAGCCTACTTCAGCAGATTTTTTATAATAGCTACAAGCTTGCTCCTCATCTTTGTCGACTCCTAATCCCTGCTCGTATATAATTCCGAGTGTAAACATGGCCTCTGCCACACCATGTTGTGCGGCAAATTCGAACCACTTCTTCGCAAGTACCAAATTTTCTGGCACTCCCTCACCGTTAAAATACATATCCGCTAAATTATTCGCGGCATCCGGATGCCCTTGCTTTGCTGCAGCCTCGTAAAGCGAAAAAGCCATGTTATAGTTTTCTTCTACACCTATACCTTCAAAGAGAAAATTACCTAGAGCATATTGTGCATCAGCATTATCTTGTGATGCTGCTAACTCGAACCACTTCACAGACTTTTCTGGTTGGAAATATGTCCCGTCGATTGCACTATAATAATCACCAAGTTGAAACTGTGCATCCGAATCCTGTTCCTCGATGGCATCTTTGTATAAGTCAATGATTACTTCATGATCAAGAACTTCTTCGTCAAATGCTTCAACTTGCTCATTTTGATGAATAAAATACCATTCCAATATATCAAGTACATCATCAACAACTTCAACGCAATTAGCTAACTTCTCCAATGAAGAAATTTGCCAAATGAAAATATAGATAGGGAGTGGAATTGCTTCACGCAGTAAATCATCATATTCAGCTAAAAGCGTTAGCACATTCTCCTGTACTGACTGTGTCTGTTCTGGATGTATAATTTGTAAATGTCGTTGTTGTTGTTTTTTCAATAGTCCCTGCACAACTTGATATACAATTTTGTGCAAGGCTGCTAACTGTACTTCTTTGACTGCTATCAAATCGATATTTTGCGCAAAACACGTATCTTGTGTTTGCGCGAGCTTTTGTAGGGACCCTATTCGCTCTTTATTTTTTTTTGCTAAAAATTGCCCATACATTCGTTTCCCCCCTCGCACACTACTATCAATTTCGCCTTGGCATAATTGTTGCTGTCGCTACGTTACCACTGCGCTTTCGCACAGAAAACATTTGTTGCTGTCGTACG
>NZ_JBHURE010000021.1:44556-85673 GCF_042674095.1 Lysinibacillus sp. NPDC056959
TCGCTACGTTACCACTGCTTTCGCACAGAAAACATTTGTTGCTGTCGCTACGTTACCACTGCTTTCGCACAGAAAACATTTGTTGCTGTCGCTACGTTACCACTGCTTTCGCACAGAAAACATTTGTTGCTGTCGCTACGTTACCACTGCGTTTTCGCACAGATCAATTGCCACAGGACGTGGCACTCTTAAACTGAGACCCTCTATTTCAGCAGGTATTTAGACACACTCTAAAAAAGGAACCCCATCCGCATTCATTCCACCACCTTGAAGTGGAAGTCTTCTACTGAATGGAAATAAAATGCACCTTACCACTATTATATGGAAGACAGCTCTATATTGGTTACACATATGCTCTCAATATTAAGCCAATAAACAATGTAATAAACAAAAAGACAGTGACATGAATCCATTTATACATTTCTAATAAACCAATAAATTCACGAGTAAATGCATTAGGTACATAATAAAAGGCTGTCTTTGAACCAACACCTTGTGCATCAAGCTTCACCTTTTTGGCATAAATACTTGCACGAAAAACATGAAAATTATTCGTTACGAATAAGGATCGATATTTTTTCCCCTGAGCATGTTTATCCATAATTTCTTTAGAGAATGCCATATTCTGCTCAGTATTTGTCGATTGATCTTCCATAAATACTTTTTGAGACGGTATTTGATGTTCGTCAACTATATATTTTTTCATGGCATATGCTTCTGATACTTTTTCATCACTTCCCTGTCCACCTGAGACGATAATGTAAGGTCGTTCATCATACTTTTGAAACTGCTTTACTGCCTCGTCTAAACGGCTAGCTAAAAGCGGCGGTACTTTATCTCCGATTAGTCCTGACCCTAACACAATAATATAGTTAGGCTCATAAAAGATAGGCGTAAAATGATATAGAGTAGCGTAGGCCATTATGCTTGTATATAAAAACATTGTATAACCGAAAACCAAGAACCCATAGAAGAAAAGAATATGCCAAAGATCATTTTCGATATTCATAAAAATCACAAATACATACCAAATCATCATAATAAAAAAACTCAAACCAAAAACAGCTAACAATAGATTTCGTACTTTACGTCCTTCTTTTTCAAGTAAAACTTTACTATTAAAAAACGTAGCTATCGATAAAATAAACATTATACTCGGGAAACTTCCAAGTATTACGACTATACCCATCTTCGACACAATCCCCTGCTCATTCGGGAGAAATACAGGATGACTAAGTATAATGCCTAAAATAAACAACCCTACAAGACCCAGCACTACTGCATTGAAAAAACGTCTTCTTTCCGTTATATAAAAAATTAAAAAAATTAAAATTAATAGTAGTAATGTTGAAATCATCGTTTCACTCCTTTCTTTCTATATACCTTTTTAAGGCTTATCCTCTTAACTCGAGATTGAATTCTGCTCCTACAGGGGCGGACGTCCAACCTCCACTACAATTAACGATATAAGGAATGCATGTCCAACATTTGGATTAACATTGTCACTACTTGTTCAAATTTGTGCATATACCTAAATTGATGAAAGCGTTTATTTTATTTTTCGAGATGGTTCATGTAAAATTACTATTAGATTAGTTTATGACAAAACTAAAAATTATATTGGAGGAATGTAAGTAATGAAAAAAATTCTTGCCGCTCTTTTTGCAGCGACACTTATGTTTGCAACTGTAGGTGCAACATTGTTCATCTCAGATACACCAACTGCAGAAGCTAAATCCTATAAGTCAGGTAAAAAAGGCTTCTCAAACAATAATAATAACAATAGCTCAAATTTCCAAAAATCTCAGGATAAATCTAAAGATCAAAATAATGCAACAACAAATAAAAGCACAAACAAAACGGATTCAACAGCTAAGAAAGGCGGCTTCTTCTCAGGTGGTCTTATGAAAGGCTTAATGCTTGGTGGCTTAGCTGGCTTATTATTCGGAAGTCTTTTCAGTGGTATGGGTATGCTTGGTAATATTTTAGGCTTATTAATTAATGTTGCAGCCATCATGGTTATCATAATGCTAGTTGTAAAAATTGTTAATATGTTTAAAGATAAAAAGCGTAAAGAGGAAGCACAATGGCACAAATAATTAATGAACAAGATATTATAAATGCAATTTGCTTATCTCAGGCTTACTATAAAAATATTCGCCCTGAGGATGTACTTGTAGAACTAACATACGATGATGACGCAGGCTTCGGTGCAGAAGTTGAAACGAATGGTCAAGTCGAGATGTTCAATACATCAGCAATGATTGGTGCACTACGTGTATGGATTAAAGACGTCCTACATGGTGATCCATTTTCAACAGGAATCGAATTAGTCTTAGACGATGAAGAAGGCATCATTGCTAGACTATCGTAACTAAGTAAAGAATAGCAGTTCAGTAAATCTTATAGATTTATTGAACTGCTTTTTTATTTTTTCAGACGTTTTATTGCTTGTTCTTTCTTTTCTTCCTCAATTGTAAAATCGACTATTGATCTGCCGAGCATTAATAGCGTAATAAACATGACGCCTGTTCCAACGATTAAATAAATCATCGTAAATATCTTTGAAAAATTACTAGTAGGATACAATCCCGTCTCAACACTAGTTGGAATTAAACTCACTACTGCAAAATACATGGCATCAATCCAATACCATCCTTCCGTTCCTTTATAAAACATTGTCCCTGAAAGAATGATAAAAAATAATGTTGTAAACAAAGATAGAAATTGTGGACGCTTGAATGACTTCCACATGCCTACTAACAATCTTTTTGCAGATAAAATAAATGACAGCATCGCATTCTCCTTTGATCCATTTTCACTTCAGCGTTATTACAATTTTAAATTCGTTTCTTGCCATAACGTGGGGTTGATTTCCGTTTCCGGCTGGGCGCTTTGTTGCTGCCGCTACGCTTTCGCACAGTTAAAACATTCGCTGACGCTTCGCTTTCGCGCAGAGCTTCCTGGGGGCGTCGGGCCAACACGATGTTGGTCACGAAGGCGTTATCACAGGATGTGATGGTTTTAGCCTTCGTTCCTCTATCCCTAATCCCCAAGGAGTCGCCCAGCCGTATCGAAGATCAACTTATCAATATGGCATACTTTTCAACTAATGTTATCTCCAACTTTTGATAATGAGCGCCTAAACTGTACTAGATATCCATCGAAATAAAAATAACATATGCAAACGCCTAAAGGTAGAGGTTTCTATTTACAACCTCTACCTTGAATGATTTCATTTCTTTAATAGACTATTAAAATTTATAAATATTTTCGCTGCATGGCCTCGTTTTGTAGGAGCCTCGGGTGCAAATCCCCCTTCACTACCTATAATAATACCTTGCTCATATAACATAGTTATTGCATGTTTTGTTTCTTCGTCGCAAGAGGCAATATCAGAGAATGGGGCTTTCCCTTTCACAGCATAAGATTGCTTTTTCTCATATTCATAAGCACGATTAATCATTACTGCTAATTGAGCGCGAGTAACTGGCAGCCCTGGGCTAAACGTCCCATCCGATCCCTTAATTAGCCCATATGCATACGCTGCTGCAATTTCTGACTGAGTTCCGACATCATAAATTGCAATGTCTGTAAACGGTGCCTGTTCATTCGTCGTTAAACCAAGACTTCTAACAAGCATCGAAGCGGCCTGTGCACGAGTAACAAATTGATCAGGTTTAAACGTACCATCTGGATACCCGTTCATAATACCCAATTCAGCTGCCTTCAATATAAACTCCTTTGCCCAATTCTTTTCTATATCAGTAAAGCTTAAATTTCTTCCCGTAGTAAAAGTAACTGTTGGACTTTGAACACTTTCATTCCCAGCCGCATCAACCGCTTTAATTGCTACCGTATATGCTGTATTCGCTATTAAATTATCCAACGTTATAGCGTTTATTGCAGCATCTTGTGTAAATGTTAGCTTACCGTTTACATATACTTTGTAACTAGTGACACCTACATTATCCTTTGCTTCCTGCCAGCTTATTTTTACCGTTGTACTATCCATCATGTTTGCTTGGATCGTTTTTGATACATCCCATAACGTACTTGTTTTAATCGCTGGTAAAAACGCCTCGTTCGCTACTGCTAAATAGCCTGCTTCACTTAAATGAATATTATCAGGGTTTGGTAAATAGCTTGGAACATCTTTTGCTACAATATTGTATGTCGGTACAAAAATGGCACTCGCTTTTTCAGCAGTTGTTTTTATCGTTGCATTCATAACTTTTAATAGCATTTTAAATTGTTGCTGTACATCCTCACTATAGTAAGGAAAAGAATTATAATAGCCCATCACATAAATTTGAGCATTCGGATTAAGCTTCTTAATTTCTTCTAATATAGCAGCAATATTTTTTATTGCTCCCTGGGAAGCTTTTAGCATCATTGCTGCATTAATGCCTGTTGTCTGAGACTCTTCTAAAATAGGTATTAAATCATTGGCACCAACGGTTAGTGTAATAATTTCAGCCTCTTTAATAGATGTGTGAACCTTTACCTTCTCACTTGGATAACCGAATCCTACCACTGACTTTTCCACATTATTTTGTATATCCTTTAATACATCACTCGTTGTATAGCCTGAATTGGCAAAACCCTTATTATAAGAAGTAATTAAACCATCTTGCTGTAAAGCTTGTGCAACAAAATCCGTGTAACCTAACCCGATCATACCAATCTCATTCATACCATGTGCTAAGGAATCACCCAGTGCTACATAATCTGCTTGAACTACCCAACTTGGCGCTATGTAGTCTCTTTGTTCCTCCGCATTTACACCTATTGGTACTACTAATTGACATACCAGAATGCTAGCCGCTAAAAATCGAAATTTCTTTGATAATTGCACACCCTCACTCCTCCAAATTTTACTAATTACTATTTTAATATACAGGAGATGGAAATGGGCTAAAAAAGCGTAATTATTTTTAATGTTCATCACCAAAAGTTATGATGCGTTTGTTAAAATGTACGCCATGTCTTCGTTCCGGCTGGCCGACTTCTTGGGGATCAGTGAACTGCGCCTATGGTGATGAACCTTTTTTATTCCAGCTGAACCTTCCCATAAATGCCGCCGCCACCAACTTCGATTGCCAATTGCCCCGTTCTTGCTAAATCAATCATCTTGGCAATTTTATGTGGCACGATTTGTTCGAGTTGTTCTAGCGTAACTCGATGCAAGATGTTCATCTCTGTACCAAATGCTTGTACTAATCGTTCCATCATTTTCGGCCCTAATCCTGGAATAAATTCTAGTGGTACTTGGTGAATAAATGGTGGTCGTGCACGTTTATCAGTTACTTGCTCTGAAAGCTCCTTTATGCGTGTTGCAACCCCTTTTATAATTTGCGTGCTTTCACAGTTTGTACAAATTGTTGCGGCGGTGCTGAGCTGCTCACCACATTTTGCACAGACGGTTTGATGATATTTACCAAGCAAAGGATTTAAACCATAATTGGCTGTTACTGCTCGACCTTGTCGCTCATGAAGCGCCATCTTTAATTCTGTAAAATTTGCATTTGATAGTCTCAATTTTTGATACTCACGTGCAATTTTCCCAAGTGAATGTGCGTCAGAATTGCTAACAAATGTATATGCTTGCAGTTCTCTAATGTTACTCACCATTTCAGTATTGGAGCTTAACCCAAGCTCTATCGCATCTATAAGCTGAGGGTCAAAAACTTCTGTTAAACTACGATGTACACCTTTACCGAACAAACTTTTAAATGGTGTGAAGACATGGGCAGGAATAAAAAGACCGCCTAATTCATGAACCTTTTGCTGCAATGTTAGCCCATCAGAATAAATTCGCTGAGAGCTTAAATGGATATTTTTCATATGATTAGACATCCAGTTTGAAAATTCCCTCATAAGCGAAAGTGTTGGAAAATAAGCAAGCACATGGATGGGTCCAAGGCAATGCTGATCATATATCTCAATTTCAGAACCTGGAATAAGTGTAGTTTCTTGAAAACGAAGTCCTCCCTGTTCCAGCTCCTTCAGTTCACCCTGTTCTATCATCTTTGCCATTTCATCCATTACTTCTGGTGAATGACAATCAATAATCCCGATAATTTCTAGTCCCTTTCTTGCGCTTGAAATCTCTAAAATTCTCGCTAGCGTTAACGTTTTACTGCCAGTTATTTTAACAGCACGTCCACTTGAAGTGCGTCCAATATGAATATGTAAATCTGCATAGAAATCCTGCATCATTGTAACCCCCTATCCACTCTTTAAGTGAAATAAAAAAACCTCACATTGCTGCAAGGCATTTTATTCGTAATTATGATGGATGATTGCTGTTAGTGCTATTATTTGACTCAAAGGCACCCGAGCCTTGTGATGGCAATGTTGAAGAATCATAGGCTACTAAGGTCACCCCAATGTTCTTTTCTAGCTCATTAATCCTTTCAAGCTGTTGCTGATTTAGTTGCGCAATTTTTATCTCTTCCATTTTCATCAAATCCTTTCACGAATAAAGTTCCCTAAATAAGAAACATATATACACAGAAAATAATGACTGACTGTCAGTCATTATTCGTTGACTTTATTTCAGCTATTTTGTAACATAATAAATAAGCAGGCTAAAAGCGAGGGATTCCATGTCAAAAGAAGAGAAAATTATTCAAGCTGCAATTGAAGTTTTTCGTGAAAAAGGAATTGAAAAGACAAAGGTTTCAGATATCGTAAAAGCTGCAGGTATTGCGCAAGGGACATTTTATCTTTATTTCCCATCACGGCTTTCAGTTATGCCAGCCATTGCAAAAGTTATGGTTGAGAAAATTATTGCTGCTATAAACGATGGTATTTCAACACAGGAGCCTTTTGCAAAGCGGCTTGAAAAGTTAGTAGATATTGTTTTTTCACTAACAGAGGAATATCGAGATGTATTTGCACTTATCTATGCTGGTATTACACAAACCGAGCATATGAAAGAATGGGAAAATATATATGCTCCCTATTACGAATGGATGAATAATTTCTTATACGAGGCTCAACAAGAAGGAACGATACGTGAATCTCTAAACACTACACGTTCTTCTAAACTTATTATCGGTCTAGTAGAATCTGCTGCTGAACAAATTTACTTGTATGATGACAGTGAAGAAGAAACAATTAGACTTCAAAAGCTTGAGCTCCTCAACTTTTTACATCATGCACTCGGTTTACGTCACGCCTAAGTGACGTTCTCTTTTACACTTAAAATGACTGATTGTCAGTCATAATCATGGATAAATGAAAGGAATAACTATGCAAAAAGATTGGATTTATGTTGGATTAACTAGTTTGTTTGAATTGTTTTGGATATTTGGTTTTAATGTTGCCGGTGCTTGGTGGCATTGGATTATTATTGTGTCCTTAATTGCGTTGGATTTTCATTTCTTATCGAAGGCTTGTGAAAACCTACCTACTGGCACAGTTTATGCGACTTTTGCAGGGGTCGGTGCAATTGGTACTACATTAATGGACATTTTTATTTTCGATGTTGAGTTTAATACGATAAAAGGAATTTTCATGTTTATTTTAGTATTAGGTGTTATTGGTCTTAATTTAGCTGATAACCCTTCAAAAGATTATGATGAAAAGAAAGGAGCTAATGCATAATGGGCTGGTTACTTGTTTTATTAGCCGCAATTTCAGAAATTATCGGTGTTGTAGGTTTACGCTTTTATAGTCAGAACAAAACTATACGTAATTTATTAATATATGTGGGCGGCTTTGGTATGTCCTTTGTGCTTTTATATACCTCCTTTAACTATCTACAGTTAAGCATTGCCTATGTAGTGTGGATTGGTATTGGTACAGTTGGGGCTGTTCTCGTGAATATTATATTCTTCGGTGAATCTAAAAACCTGACTCGAATTATTAGTATCATCGCCATTATCATTGGTGTGGCAGGCTTAAAAGCAGTATCTTAATTTGTCTTCAATTCTAAGTAAGTAAATGTGTCCTAAAGCTTATGGCCCTTTGGCAAAGCGAGGGGTTGATTTCCGTTCCGACTAGGTGCTTTGTTGCTGCCGCTTCGCTTTCGCACAGTTAAAACATTTGTTGCTGCCGCTTCGCTTTCGCACAGTTAAAACATTTGTTGCTGCCGCTTCGCTTTCGCACAGTTAAAACATTTGCCGCTGACGCTTCGCTTTCGCGCAGAGCAGAGCTTCCTGGGGGCGTCGGGCCAACAGATGTTTTTTGCGCGAAAGCGTAATGCTAACGTAGCGACAGCGGCACGATGTTGGTCACGAAGGCGTTATCACAGGATGTGATGCTCTTAGCCTTCGTTCCACTATCGCTGATCCCCAAGGAGTCGTCCAATCGAAACGAAGATCAACCACAATTTATAGAGATAAAAAGAAACCTCAGCATTGTTTATTTGTGCGAAAGCGTAGCGACAGCAACAACAAATTTTTCACTTTTCTATATACATTTTTACTTTCAAATCTCTCCATAACAATATGTATCAATCATTTAACTTCCTTCGTGAATTGCTCTGGGATATAGGTTAAATATGGCTTACCTGTCAGTGGATGTGTTTGAATATCGGCATAAACCCCAAATACATCTTGTAATAATGTCGGTGTAAGTACTTCTTCTGGCGTGCCAAAACAAACAATTCGACCTTGCTGTAAAACATAAATTTGATCGCAATACATAGCCGCAATGTTTAAATCGTGGATTGCAGCAACAACTGTTAATTGTAAGGTTTGAATTAGATCCATAAGCTGCAATTGATGCTGAATATCTAGATGATTTGTTGGCTCATCTAAAATAAGCACTTGTGCTTGCTGAGCAAGGGCACGGGCAACCATCACACGCTTTTTTTCGCCACCCGAAAGAGAGCTATAGCTACGTTTCTCTAAATGAGCGATACCCGTTTGCTTCAGTGCATCCTTTACGATTTGAAAATCTTTCTCTTGATCAAACTCCAATAGTTTTTTATGGGGTGTTCTCCCCATACTCACTAAATCATGCACTGTAAAATCAAATAAGACCGGTGTTTCTTGACTCACAACTGCTAGATTTTTAGCTATGTTTTTACTCGATTGCTTTAGAATATCTTGTTCATTTAATAACACTGTTCCACTTTCTGGTTTTAATAAACGGTACATATTCTTTAATAGCGTTGACTTCCCACTACCATTAGGACCGATCAACCCAACAAATTGCTTGTCCTTTATTTGAACATTTACTTCATGTAATATGCGTTCATCGGAAATGGAGAATGATATTTGTTTCGCTTCTAATGTCATATTTTTTTAATCTCCTTCACCGAAAGAATAATTGTTACGACGTAGCAGCCAAATGAAAAATGGGCCTCCGCAAAAAGCCGTGATAATTCCTATCGGCATTTCCTCAGGGGCAATTAATATTCGAGCAAGTGCATCTGCCCAAACTAAGAAGATCCCCCCTAATAATGCGCTAATCGGTATGACATACTTATGATTTGAACCTACAATTAGCCGTACAATATGTGGAATGATTAAACCAACAAATCCAATTGAGCCACTTACAGCAACCAGCACACCCGTTAATAACGATACTAATAAAATAAGCTGTATTCGAAATTGTTGTAAGTTAACCCCTAATGTAACTGCGGCTTCTTCTCCAAGAAGTAATAAATTTAAGCTGCGATAGTTGAGCCATAACAAGGCAAATACTGCAATAAAAATGACTGCAGGAATTACAAGAATACTCCATTTCGCACCTGCTAGGCTTCCTAGCATCCAAAACATGACTGCCTTCATTCCCCCCTCTTGCTTCGACAACATTAAGATAAAATTTGAAATAGCAGATAAAATAAATGACACCGCCATCCCTGAAAGCAAAAGTCGAAAGACGGATACTCTACCGCCAACATGCGATAAGAAGAAAACTAACCCCATTGCTGTGAGAGAGCCTAAAAAAGCCGATACGGAAAGAGCATAAACGCCCAGAAATGAAAAGGCACCTAAAATGATGACAGCTGTGGCACCAACCGTCGCTCCAGAAGAAATCCCTAAAATATATGGTTCTGCAATTGAATTACGAACGAGCGCCTGAATAGCTGCTCCTGCAATTGCCAAGCCTGCTCCGACGATAGCAGCGAGTAATACACGCGGAGCCCTTATTTGCCAAATGATAATTTCCTGTGAGCGACTCCAATCTTGTTCGATTGAGCTTTGAATAATAGGGATTTTAGAAAGGATAACCTTCCATACATAAAGTGGCGTAACGGAAACCGATCCAACCATAATTGCAATTGTCATTGAAATAATAAGTAGTAGAAGAAGGGTCATTGAAAGTAACATAAATTTTCTATTCATCTTTTTATTAACTCCTAATCATTAAACATTAATTTCATCTAGCCGTAATTGTAGCTGATACTCTGCTACTATTTGCAGTACGAAGATAAATGAAAGAAAAAAGGGTATTCCATGCAAATGCGCATGGAAATACCCTAGAATCAATTATGCCTGGCATAATCGCGTCTTTCAGCGTGTATTTGGACACCTGCTGAAAGAAATTAAACAAAGTTAGATTTTCTTCTACTATTGTCCGTAATCGCTTTCATCCTCGTGGGCATTACAGGAATAACTAAATGGCAGGTCTCCTGGCTTCGAATCAATGTACCTATGATTGCCTTCCCATTCTAGAACAGTGGCTAAATCATCATAGAACTCCTCGTTACAGTTGCGGGACAGCGTCGGATTTGCACCGATTTCCCTTTTAAGTGACACATTGTACAAGATGTCACACCATTAGTATCGAATGATTTAAAATTATGACAATTCTATCATATATTTCAATAGTTAGTCTATACTATCAATCATTTATCAAGTTAAGAAACACCTTTATGTTAACCTAAAATAATAATAAAATTGACACAAAAACTTTATTTTTTTACACTATTATTATCAACATTACTTTTTAGGGGTGACATAATGACAACCGTTGTGGAACATACACATCAAAAATTAAGAACAGTAGATATTGCATACATTGGACTATTTTCAACATTAATGATGATAGGAGCTAATATTACGTCCATTGTACCTTTCATGGTTGTTGGCGGAGTACCGATCACATTACAAACGTTTTTTGCTATTTTAGCGGGACTTATTCTCGGTAGTAGAAAAGGGGCACTCGCTTGTACTGTTTATATGTGCATCGGTTTAGCAGGCGCACCTGTATTTGCACGATTCAGCGGAGGCTTTGGACAAATTTTAAGTCCTACATTTGGTTTCATTGTCTCGTTTATATTAGCAGCATTTGTCGCAGGGCTTATTGTAGAACGCATTGGAACGAAGAAAAGCTATGTAGTTGCTGCATTAGTTGCAACTGCTATTAATTATTTATTAGGGACAAATTGGATGTACTTTGCCTATAAGCTATGGGCTAGTGCGCCTGATGCTTTCACGTATAAAATAGCATGGCTTTGGATGATGCCTCCTTTGCCAAAGGATATTATTTTAGCTATATTCGCGGGTATTTTTGCATACCGTCTTCAAAAGGTATTAAAAATAATTCCAATCAAATAAAGGTTCATCACCAAAACGTAGGTTGATTTCCGTTCCGACTTATATATAAGGCAAAGAGTGTCGGGGCTTTAACCTCTATCATAAACTAAACAAATATTTTAAAACCTAAAAATGTCCCATCAGTATTTTACATACTAATGGGACATTCTATTGTTAAACGTATGTTTTCATCCAGTTTAAGAAGTTATCAATAACTACATCTAGGAATTTGATAGTACCCTCATCTGTTAAATTGCCTTCAGCATCAAATTTAGTGTGTACTGCGCCAATATAAACATCATTACCACTAAGTAATGGTGAATTTACTCCAGGTGAGAATAAAATATCTCTTAAGTGTAATTGTGCTTTAACAGTACCTAAGTTACCCATTGATGCACCCATCATGAATGATGGCTTGCCAATCATTACTTTATCAACGCGAGATAACCAATCGATGGCGTTAACCATAACACCTGGCACTGTACCATTATATTCTGGAGTCAGCCAAAGAACGGCATCCGCCTCTTTTACTTTTGCTTTAAAATCTAATACTGTTTGCGGTGCTTCATTTTCGATATCTTGGTTATACATTGGTAGGTCTTTTAAGCTTAATACTTCAAGATCCAATTCCTCCGCATAACGCTTTTGAATAAATTTCGCTAACTGCAGATTATAAGATTCTTTACGGATACTACCTACGATTGCTACTACTTTCACAATATTTCCTCCTAAATGTGCATTAAATTTATTTTTTGTAAAGCACTTTTATTTTATACCGACCTAATAATAGGTTGCAAATTCCTCAACTGGTTTACGATAACCACGCAAGCGGCGACTACTTTCTTTTTCCTTACCAATTGTAATCATTAGCGCAATTTCTTGTGTTTCCGGGACATTAAAAAGGGCTCTCATTTGTTGGTGATCAAAGCCGATCATTGGACATGTATCCCATCCACGATTTTTGGCTGCCAACATAAATAACATAGCTGAAAGTGAAGCGTTACGAATAGCCTCCTCTTTCTTAAACTCCTCGCCGCGCTCATTATAAAATTTTGTATTTTCTTCAACAAGATTTTCTAACTCACAAGCATTAATAATGCCTAAGTCTACCATCCCTTGACTAAGGTTAGCAGTTTTTTTATAGGCTTCTTTATCTCCTAAAACAAGTATAACCGCCGAGGCTGAGTGCACTTTATATTGCCCGTATGCTGCTTCTCTTACTTTTTCTTTTTTTTCTTCATCTAAGACAACGATGTAATTAGCATGCTGTAAATTAAAAGCAGATGGAGCAAGTTTGACATCCTCCAAAATAGGACGTATATCTTCTTCGCTCATCTTAATACCCTCTATAAAATTATTCGCAGAACGACGCTTATCTATTACCTTTGCAAACTCCATCCAATTGACCTCCAATCATTTTCTTTTAAAAATATGTAATTTCCATTCAGCGAGGCTTGTGTTTCTCTACTGAATGGAATGAAAAGTATTACTCTTATTCTTTATCGAACGTAATCGTACTTCTTACAGTGTCAATAGGACGAACAAGCTCTTCAATTTGTGCACGCTTTGGCTCTAAAAACGGTGGCAACGATAATTTTTCACCTAATGTTTCATAAGGCTCGTCCCCCATAAATCCTGGGCCATCAGTAGCTAGCTCAAATAAAATTTGTGGTGCAACTCGTGCATAAAGGGATTCAAAGAAGTGACGGTTTACATAACCCGAAGTATGGAAGCCAAAGCTTTCAAATCGTTCAGTCCATTCATCTAATACAGCGCGATCCTCTACGCGGAATGCTGCATGATGTACTGTACCGAAGCCTTGACGAGCTACTGGTAAAACTGCGTTAAACTCTACAATGATTTGTGCACCGTTTCCGCCTTCACCAACCTCAAATAAATGGAAATCCCCTTCCTCTGCAATTTCTGTAAAGAGCATCACTTTTTCTAGCACCTCTTTGAAATATTTTAAATTGGCAACTCTTACAAAAACTGGACCTAAGCCTGTAATTGCGTATTCTAGAGGAATCGGTCCATCTTGCCATGGAGTGCCTGATGCAACGCCTGTATTGTTTTCATCAGAAATAAGTTGATATTGCTGATCATCAAAATCTACGAATGATAAAGTTTTCTTGCCAAATTGCTCTTGTATACCTGTATGTTTAACATTTAATCGATCAAAACGTTTTACCCAATAGTCCAATGCCGCATCTGTAGGCACGCGGAATGAAGTTTTGGAAATTTCATTCGTTCCATGCACACCTTTTGGGATGTTTGGGAAATCGAAAAATGTCATATCAGTACCAGCACTACCTTTATCATCCGCAAAGAATAAATGATATGTTTGGATATCATCCTGATTTACTGTTTTTTTCACTAATCGCATCCCTAATACATAAGTAAAGAATTTATAATTCTCTTCCGCACTACTTGTAATAGCAGTAACGTGGTGAATTCCTTTTAAATGGTTCATTTTATGTTCCTCCTATTTATCTCGATTTCGAGATATATACGTAAAATTTTTTTATTTTTCAACTGCGTTTAAACCAACCTTTTTTAAAGACAGGATCATTGTGTCCATCTCCTGTTGATCTAATACTTCAAAAATCTCATTAATTTTTTGTTCATGCTTTGGAAATATTTCTTCCATCAACGTTTGTCCTTCATATGTTAATAAAACATATGTGACACGACGATCCTTTGGGCAAGCACGTCGATACACAAAACTTTTTTGTTCGAGCTTATCAATAACATACGTAATACTACTGCTTGCAATTAAAATTTTCTTTCCAATCACTTGAATTGGTTGCTCACCATGGTGATATAAAAACTCAAGTACTGAAAATTCGGTTTGATTTAAATCGTATTGAAGTAAATCTCTCTTTGTTGCATCCTGAATCGTTTGATACGCCCGGAACAAGACCGTAAAAGCTTTTAAATTACGATTGTTTTCCTTCATACGACTCCCTCTTCTCATTTACTTCGAATTCATTTATCTTTAATTCGAGATAATAATAACATATAAAATAATTAACGGCAATCCTTTTGTTTTACTGTAATCATCAATTATACCTCGTCATATTTGTAACTGCCGTTTCACTTTCAGTACAGAAAACACTTGCACCTGTCGCTTCACTTTCGGTACAGAAAACACTTGCACCTGTCGCTTCACTTTCGGTACAGAAAACACTTGCACCTGTCGCTTCGCTTTCGGTACAGAAAACACTTGCTGAAAGAAGTTAAAAAGGGTATCCCCTAAAATAGGAGATACCCTTTCATGTATCGTTTATTGATTAATAGTAGTAACGGCGGCCGTTATTTTCCTCATTAATAGCCTTTGCTAGACGAACTGTAGATATTGCCAAATCTGCATACGTCACTTTCCCAGTAGCATTGAATTTATTTTGCTGTCCATCAATTAGACCCATCGCACTTGCTAAAGCAATATAACCTGCGTATTCCTGTTTAATTGAGCTTGCATCAGCAAAGTTTAATTTGTAAATGTCACCATGCTTAGCAGCACTCTCTAAATTTAGTACACGTACTAACCATTCTGCAAGCTCTTGACGAGTCAATTCTTTATCTACTGCAAATTGATCCGCAGGTTGTATAATACCTATGCCTACAGCTTGTTCAACGGTTCCGTATAATGGATGCTTTTTGTCAATATTTTTAAAGGATTGCTTCTCGTCGTCTCTTCCATACGGACCAAAATCATAATAACCGTATGATAATGATTTAACTAAAATTTTTAAAGCATCTCCCTTATTTACAGCTGTATCAGCATTAAAGTTTGCTGGGTCTTTCACTTCTAATACATTTTGGTGTAGTAAATAAGTTAATTCTCCTCCAGCTGTTGGATGTGAAATAGCTGGTTTTTCTTTAGCATCATCAACATTTTGAAGCCATTTACCAGTTGTTGCATCAATACTATTGAATGAGCTACCATCATAAACTGGAGAGTATACTAAATCATAGTGATGTTTATCCTCGCCATCCTGTTTTGCATACTGAAGCTCCAAGCTTAGTCCCTTATGGAACGTTTCTTTTGCTTTATCAGCAGGAATTGCTTTATTTACAGCTGGCCAATTATCAATCTTGTGATTACTAATATTTAATGAACTTAATTTCCCATCTGCACTAATACCTACAGAAATTTCATCCCCTACTACAGCAATACCATTGACAATACGTGGGAAGGAGAAGTAATATCGTTTACTTTCTTTGTCATATGTTGTTTCTTCTATTGGTTTTGAATAGTTATGAAGGTAGGACGGAGCCCATGCTTTTAAGTAGTCTATCGCTTTTGCTAAAGCAGCTTCTTTCGCGATTGGTTCTACTTTCTGATCTGTCTCCATGAAATCTCTACGTATATCCCAGTAATCTGTAATCTCACCTGTTGCCTTGTTCACTTCGAATGATGCGCCATAGCCACTATTTCCTAAATGATACATATAATTCACTGAATAAATTGTCTCACCATTGTCGTTTTCTCTTTCATTAACCGACTCAATTTCTAGCTTCACTTTGTCTGAATCAACTTTCAAGAAAGACTTAGCTAACTCTTCGACTTCTGCTACTGTAACGTCCTTCTTTCTAGGTTCAAGTGGTTGCGATGCCAGTTTTTCTACACCTTTTGCCGTTGGAACTTGAGAAGTAAAACCATTCACTGTATGCCACTGCCCATTTAATGCATGCACACCCGTGAAGCTTGTTGGCGGCATATATACAAGCTTCGCAATAGATTCGCCTGTTTGGTAGTTATAATCCACCATATAGCGTAAATCTACTGACAAATTTTCGCGAACTTGTGCAAGTATATCTGATTCATTTTTTTTCTGATCTACATTATCAAATGTTGCCTTACTAGTTGACCCAGTATTACGATACATACTCACAACTTCACCATTTGCTAGAACAGTAATATTGAGATTCTCATTACTTAGTGGTACACCATTATGTGTTGGCGAATAATTGAATGAATACGTAATTGGTTCAGATAAAGGTCGACTAAAACTAAAACCAAAATCACCATACCAATCGTCTTCACGAAGCTTGTAATTTGCAGTATTCGGCAATTTCTTTAAGAAGTCTTGGGCAATTTTCTTTGCATCGGCCTCTGAATACTTCACTGGATACAATGCATCCGCTATATTGGCAGGTTGATAGTGGAAATATTCTAGTTCTAAATTTTCGCCTTTAAACGTAAATTCACCAAAAACGTCTTTGCCATTGATTGTCTTTTGGAAGCTTAAGTCATAGCGTATTGTAGCATCATCATTAAAGTAATGCGCTTCCCCCATTGAGAAATCCTTCTCTGATACAAATTTGAACTTGCCTGGGAATAATGTATTCAATTGCTTAATAAGTTCACTTTTTGTAACCTTTGTTTCTGTTGAAGCAACTTGGATTGCAACTCTCTCTTGTGATTCTTTTACATTTGCTGAAGCTTGTGCCATTGGCGAAATTACACCCACTGAAAATGCAGTAGACGCTAGTATGATACCTAACTTTTTAAATTTATCCAAAATATACCTCCTAAAATATCATTTACCATTATTATAATATATATTTCCATAAATGGAAATGTCATTTCCAGATAATTAATATTTATTAGAAAAAGGGAATGAGCTCCTTTTGCAGCGAGAGTATTTACTCCTTAAGATTCTCATTTCTTTACTACGTCAAAATTTGATCCGATCAATAGCCAATTTTGCGGGAACGGGAGACCTAATTTCCAATAACCTACTCCTCTAAGATTGTACCTTTTGATTAAATTGAACTTCGCTTGAATGGATCTTGCATCCTCGAACCACACCACATGTGCTCTACCTTGCTCATCGTAGTATTCAAAGAACGGAGCTTGAGATCTCAAATCAAACTGAATAGCAGCATTATACTTTTTAGCAATTTCAATTGCTCTTTGTGGACTAATTGCTTCTGCATTCGGGCCCCCTTGTACAAAAGGCAATGTCCAGTTATATCCATATAAATTCTGTCCAAGTATAATTTTGTTACGAGGTATCTCACTTACTGCATATTTTACAACCGCCTCTACCTCGGGAAGTGGCGATACGGCCATAGGTGGCCCTGCAGAATATCCCCATTCATAAGTCATTAACATAACAAAATCCACTATTTCTCCATGTGCTTTATAATCATGCCCCTCTGTCCATGGACCTCGCTCACTAGCACTTGTTTTTGGAGCTAGTGCTGTCGATACGGTATACCCCTGTGGATGGAATCGACTCACCGCTCTCCTTAAAAAATTGTTATATGCTTCTCGTTGATCGCCCGGCAAATTCTCAAAATCGAAATGAATATCTTTAACGCTTCCTAAACGCTTTGCCTCTTCAAGAATATTATTAAAAAGTAAATCCTGTACTGCTGTACTTTGAAAAATATCTCTCGCTAAATCACCGCTAAAACTAAAATTCTCTAGGTTTGAGACAACCATCGCTAGAGAAGCTCCTGTATCATTTGCAATTTGCGCCACACCTTGACTCGGTGGTACCTTAAGCGTTCCATCTCGCCTTGCCTCATAGCTAAATAAAGCCAGATACGTTAAAAATGGACCCGCTTCTCTTGCTTGGCTCAATAATGCTTCACTAACGAATGTCCCTCTCGGCTCTAAATATGCCAATGTTTCAGCTCTTGTTTTTGGTTGAGGTGGAATATAAAGTCGCATACCAATCGATAAAGGCTGACTCGGACTAATATTGTTGACTTGAGCAAGTGTTAAATAATTAATGCCAAAGCGTTGGCCGATTGAATATAAACTATCCCCTGACTGCACATAATAAAAATTTCCGACAATCGGTATTACAAGCGCTTGCCCGACAACTAATCGATTCGGTTCAGGAATTTGATTGGCATCTACAATACTTTGAACTGTTGTCCCATACGCCTGCGAAATACCCCATATGGACTCCCCTGCCCTTACAACATGTATTTGAATGGCAGTGCCTCCTTCTAGCTTGATAAAATCATACCTATAAAGCTTATGAATTAGGAAAGGAAAAGATGTCATTGCTAAGTAAACACAGATTCCCTAAAACAAAAAAGATCCATCGCTTGTTACAGCGAATGAACCTTATTTCCATTATTATTTTTATAGTATTTATGACACGCTCGATAATAGAATATAAATAAAAAATAAGCAAACACCTGTAGTAAAGAGCCTATAAAATGAACATTTCCTCGCATACTTGTATCAACATTTATTGAAAATGCCTGTATGACAAAACCGCAAAGCATAAATGCCATGAATTTCTGGTATGTTTTAAATGTTTTTGCTTCAAGAGGTTTATTATTATGAATTTGTAATAATAATTGAAAAACCCAGTACATGAAGATGATGAATAAAAATTGCATAAACTGTACACCAATTTCTCCTAATATACTATAGTCTAGCCATTGACCTAGCTCTAAGAAAAATGACATTACCGCCAAAATAATAGCGAAGTTTTTCGACCAACGCTTTAAATTATGGAACGTTGGCAGTAAGTGAATACCATATGCAAAAAATATATAGCCAATAAAATCCGGCAACATATCCGGTAATCCGAAATTACTTAAATCTACAAATACAAAGCACACCCCGTTAAATAAATGATCGTAAGGATTTTTCATTATTTCATACCCCCCTCATTTGTTTTCATCAAATAGTTATCATGTTCCTGTTGAATTTCATCTATATAGTATTGCTTACTCGTATAATCGTAGGTTTCGTTATAGCTTGAGCTTGGTTGTACAATAGGTTCATCCATATTTTGATGCTCTGCATATATTAAGTTCCCTACCCATGCCAAGAAAGATAAAGAAAATGTCATGTAGACAAGTCTTCCCTTCGTAAGTCCTTTGTAATAAACGAACAAAATAAACAATGAGAGCGTAAGCATGAGGAACATACATACTATATTAGTAAGATCTTTTTCCAGATTGATAGTTAACTGTGCGGCATTTTTCAAATGGAACGATTGTCCTGTACTAATGCTGAATACAAATAGAAGTGCAGCTAGCGTCACTGGAACGGTTAGTATGGTTGCGATAGAAAATCTCTTTGTCTTTTTTATATGAGTCTTTTCGAGTTTTTGACGTAATTGATTTGAGAAATCTAAATCTGGATCTTTATCAGGGCGTTTCTTTAATGCATCAACTAAATCGTAATCACGTTCTTCCATCAATCATCCCTCCCTACCTTTTTTCGAAGCCTTGCCATTGCTCGGTGAAAATCAACACGTACTTTGACTTCCGAGATACCTAATATCGCAGCTGTTTCTTGTATCGTGTAGTCTTTTACCATTCTGCAAATAATGATTGTCCGATCATGTGATTTTAATGTCATTAATGCTTCTTGTACTGCCTGCCATTGCTCATTTTTCTCCACAATCTCTAAAGGCTTTGGTACTTCCTTCAAAACGGGCTGCAAGCTAAGCTTTTCTGTTAATAAACGCTTTATTTTCTGCCTTCTATGTATATCTACTGCTGTATTCCGTGCAATTGATAAGAGCCAAGTTTTTACTTTATCTTTATCCTTCAAATTATGTAACTGCTTCATCGCCTTAAAAAACGTTTCTTGCGTAATATCCTCTGCCTCTTGTTTGCTATTTGTATAATAAAGCGCAAAATGATACACATCACGATGATAACAATCGTACAAATGTTCAATTTTTAATATATCCTGATGCAAAACTTCACCCCACTTTCTACACTTACAAATAAGTCGTCGCAACTAATGATTTGTTACACTTTTTTTACAGCTAGCGTAAAACACCTCGTTCTTTATATTGTTTACCCTCGTTGTAAATGTTGCTCAAGTTGGTAGTGTCGATTCCGAGGCAAGTCCATTCTACAATTGATATGCGTAGTGTCATTGTGGAGGAATTAGCGAAGTTATTAAAAGCTAACAAACGTTGAAATGAAAAAACAACTCTTATTTATTGAAGGTAAACTTGCTAGCTATTCATTACACTTAGGCAGTGGTAGGATTATGTCAAAGCTTTTATTGTTAAGTGAAGAAACAAAAATTAAAGATTCAGCTATTTTAGGACATATTTACAACTATGAACAAGCACAAAAAGGAAGAGATGACTGTTAGCGATTTCCGTCATCTCTTGTTAAATGTCTAACCATTTGTTCAATTTTGAAATGCATAGATTATATAAAAAGTTCTACACTATTACTGATTGTAGTGGAAGGCTACTCGACTCCCGTGGGAAAGCGAAGCGGCAGCGACAAATGTTTTAACTGTGCGAAAGCGAAGCGGCAGCGACAAAGCGAGTAGCCTGGAACGGAAATCATCATTCACAAAGATTACCTTAGCCATTTTGTTTTTCAGCACTATGCAATGCCCTCCACTGAACATCGGAGGGCATTTTATTGTACATCTGATTTAATCATCTCAAATAATAACGGTACATTCGTTCCGCGTTGTAACGAATTGCAGCCCTCCATTAAAAATGACCAGCTCATTTTCATTTTTTCTTTATACGGAAGCTCTGCATTAACTGGAAGATAGTCTTTTAAAAACTCTTCTATGGAACTCGATAAATTGTCCATAAATTCATCTGCCTTTTGCACCTTTTCCGTTGCTATTTCATTGCGCTCATTCCAAAGTACATGCTCTAAGTTTGTAGAAAAATAAAATAGCTGGTACGGTATTCTTAATCGCTGAATGCTAAAATGATCATTCGCCACAAGGATTTTGGCATTATTCGCCTTCATTTCATTTCGTTGCTCGATTTGTTCCTTACGCTTCTCAGATTTCACCAATATTGCATCTTCTGTATAGTATAGTTTTTGCTCAATATCTTCCTTCACTTTGACAAATTCGGGGTCAATAAAACAACCGTCTGCATCGGTAATATGAACAACAGCAGTTAAATCCTTCGCTAAAAACTTATACTTTTGCAAATAGTTCTGAATCACACGCGTAACACTATTTTTAATATTAGGTATTCGTTTATTGGCATCCCACTTCGTTAAAATATCCTCCCGTTGTACATCGAAGCGAATCGTAGAATTTGCAAAATGTTCATCTAAATAATCCTCTAAAACAATTTGCTCCGTCTGCCCCTCTACAATGATTAAAAGAACTTTTTTAGTCACGCTGGACACCCGCTTTTCTAAAGGCACGCTTAATTTTAAATATCTTCGTTTCTTTATAAACCTCTTCATCCTGTCCGCCCAACTGAATTGCACGTAAATAAACATCTCGAGCATTATTTACCTCTTTAATACCTTTTAGCTGCATATAACGACGTTCCTCGTTCGTTGTCGTAAACCATAAGTTTTTAATAGCAAGCACCTCTAACACGCGTAGATTATGAGACGTAAAAATAAGCTGGCCTTTTCCGTCCTCATCAATCACTGTTAACAACTCGCCTAATAAATATTCAAAAACACCAGAATCTAATTCATCAATTACTACACAAGCATTTGGGTTATTATAAACGGCAATGAGCACACTGAGTACAGAAATAATTTTCAAAATCCCTTCTGACTCTGTTCTTAGTGGTAATTCACGCTCCCCACGCTGTGATAAAAATTCAAAACGGACTCCTTTTTCTCCATTATCCATCGTTTGTTTTGTAATGACATTAATCTTAATAGTCAGACCCGGAATAATTGCTGATAATACACGATTACTTTGTTCTATTACTTCACATAACACATTAAACGTATCCTCTGGTAATAACGCTGGTCCTTTCAAATTGTAAGGGATAGAACCACGAGTTTTTTCTAGATGGATACTAAATGGCATGCTGCGCTCCTCAAATAATGGTGCGATATTTTGATTATTAACAACATGTAGATCTCGATTAAAATCTATTGCTAAATTATGAAGTAATTGCATTTCTAGCTCTGACAATCTGTCTTGTAATAATGGCTTTAAATCTTTGTGAAAGATAAAGGACGTATATTGTTTTTTAGATAGTTGATGAATGACTAGTAATTGGATACGCGTTTTTTCATTCATATCAGAAAGATTAGCTTTACGTAGTTGTATGTCTTCCTCTGTAACATTAATTAGAATCTTTGAACGCTTACCTTTCTCATTCTCTCTGTAAGCTATACGTTCAACCGTTGTGTACAATCTGTTTTGATCTTCTTTTAACTCTACATAATAATTGAGATAAAAAGTGCCAAATTGATTTTCTACAAGAAACTCGAACTCAATACTTGCCGTATCCTCTCCTGCCATAATTAATCTCTTTTCCTGAGACGGTAATTTTATTTCAGTAATCCAGCCGGAGATCAGTGCCTTTAACAAGCCAAATGCATCAACAATAGTTGTTTTCCCTGAACCGTTTTGTCCGTATAAACCTACAACGTTAGCCTTAAAAAATGTCTCAAAATTCACCGTTAAAACAATTTCACCATGTCGTACATTTCGTAAATTTTGTATCTTAATTTTCTTGATTTTTATAATGGCCATTTATCTAAACATCCTTTAAATAATATTTTCTTCTATTATAATTAAATTTGATATATTTTATAACATTTTCTAATTTAATGTATTATACCTTTGTCAACTATTCACTTAGTTTAATGCCTACAACGATCATAATAGTAGGCATATGTTAGAGAAGAAAAACGAAGAAAGGTGTGTTTCATTGGTCAACCCTAATTTAAATCCCGACGATATTGATGTTAATATTCCGTTTCACCCTAGCATGCCTTCCGGTAACCCATTTCCACCTTTAAATCCGTTACCATATCCGCCGCGCCCTCCGCAGCCATATCCGCCGCAACCATATCCACCACGTCCTCCACGACCATATCCGCCGCAACCATATCCACCACGTCCTCCACGACCATATCCGCCGCAACCATATCCGCCACGTCCTCCACGACCATATCCGCCGCAACCATATCCGCCACGTCCTCCACAGCCATATCCGCCGCAACCATATCCGCCACGTCCTCCACAGCCATATCCGCCGCAACCATATCCACCACGTCCTCCACAGCCATATCCGCCGCAACCATATCCACCACGTCCGATGCCATTTCCAGGCGGGCAATATCCTGGCTTACCAGGGTTACCGGGCTTAAACCTACCAGGCATGTAGATTTTCACCCGACATATTTGGAAGTCTAAGATCAATAACTATAGCAAAAAGGCTATCCAGAAGTTCAAATATGAACTAATGGATAACCTTTTTATAAATTAATATTTAATATGTCACACCAACAGAGTTAAAGCGGGTGCCAAACAATTATGAAAAGAAATTACATGCACTCAAGGAGGAAAATCCCATCCTAAAAAGGGGATATATATTCTTTACGGAAAACCAGCTTTTATCAGAGATTTACTGATAAATATTCACTAAAGCATGAAAAACACTTCTCAAATTTGAGAAGTGTTTTTGTGCTAGAGCCGTAGATTACATCATCCCCGGCATGCCGCCCATACCAGACATATCTGGCATTGCTGATGCTGGTTCTGGAATATCTGCTACTACTGCTTCTGTTGTTAAGACAGAACATGAAGTAGTATTCTCTTACCTACTGTTTTCGCTCTTTCAGCTGTTGATTTATCTACTTTTCATCTCACAATCATTAGGCAACTACCACTTCCCAACGATTTCCTATAATTTCTATTGTAAAGTAGTGGTAGCTCGATGTGAAGAAGGAATTTCACGTGAGTGCAACGGTCACACTTATATAAGAAAAAACCCTACCTCAATATTGGAAAACATGCCCCTACCATCTGTTCAGAACAAGCTCTGTGTTTTAGAAATCTAAAACTACCTGACCTTTACCGTTGCCTAATTAGTGTAATCTGGATGTATTCCAGTTGTATGTCTAGTCTAATTAATGACTGTCAATGATTTTTACTTAACAATATGAATAATGGATATTCCCCACCTATCAATCTGTGAGACCCCCGTTAAACATAGTTCGAACAAACTTCCCTAACTTCTCGTTATCTAGTCCACTATCTATTGCCGATTGTATCGCCCTTATACGTTCCCTTTCGACGGGTGTAGCTTCTATTTTTTGAGTATCCGTAGTCCTATTCCATTCTCTATACTTTTCACCATGTTCTCTTGCGAAGTACATAGCCCCTTTAGCGTCTTCAAGCTTAACACTAGCCCAATGGTCGGCTATCTTTTCCATGTATGGACGGACTAGCTTATTGTTAGACGTTAAAAATACGTATTCGGTTAATGCATTAATAACACCAGTAGGAAGCCCCGTTTTCTCTTGTATATCGTTTATCAGTTTTATATCTGCTTCTCTTGGTTCTCGCCCAAAGTTTATGTCTTTTAATACTTGCCATGTCGTAGTTTCTTCTAAATATTTTATAAGCTCTTCTTCTTTGCTCATTTATTTACGCTCCTTCCCTATCCTTAGAAGTCATTTTAACTAAATGCGGACACGTCTTTTTTCATAAAAATCTCCCTAAGAAAAAAATATGTTCGTTTATTATTACAATTATTGTTGTTGTATTAATCGCTCTACAATCTCAACTAATATTCTACATGAATACGTAAAAGTGTTCCTCTACAACCTGACCCGATTGTTAAACAAAAGTTAAACAACGCTCTTCCACTAAACTGCAACGTTAGTTAGTTGAAAAAACAACCATCTTTGAGAAAGCAGCCTAAAATAAAAATTGATAATCACTTAATTTATCCCGTCATTCCTATGTACTTTAGCTTCATAAAGTTGTTCCCGTGTCACTTCATTTCCCTTTGGGTGTGCGTGTAGGAGCTAGCTTGGATTCTTCATTCACCATCATCAAAATATCGGAAACTGCGCCCCCCTCTCTATACTATGTAGCGCTCCGATTGTCCATCCGATACTCTTCTGACCTTCACTGACCAATATGTCAATTCGACTTCTAGGAGCAAGCTATGAAGCTCCTGTAGCTCTACAGAAGGCTTCTGACACGTTCATGACAGTTTCACCTCGGCTCAATAAAAGAATGATTTTATTTAGATAGTATTCAAAAGTTTTTTTATTAAAATGTTTTTTTCAGAACCGCTAATTTTCATTTCTCCATCAAAACGATGTAAAGCCTTATTACCGCCTACATCCCCACATGTTTCATCCAACCAATACATTTCACATTCCATTTGAAATGTATTTTCTAAAGGTGAATCATAAACAAAATCAGAAGTTAATCTTCCATTAATATGTAAAATGTCTGAATCAAATTTAAATCTCAACTTAACCCAACTCATGTTTTCTATAATTATAGTGTTTTCTTCGTAAACTATAGTGTCTACGGGGTATCTAACTAAATAATCTGTAGATTTCAAAAAATACCATATAGCATCTAATAACTCCAGACACTTTTCAAAGGAAGGTGGTTGAGCATCTCTATGTTCAATATCATTTCTAATTGCTAATAATTGCTTCATTAAAAAAGGTCTAACAACTCCTAAAAACTCCAATAATTCTAAATATCCCTTTGGTTTATCTTCTAATTTAATACTTTTTAAGTGATATAAATCTTCAATTAATTGCAATCTTTGGTTTAATGACCTCTTTAAGTTAGCAATGCCATCAGAAAGATGAAAATCGGTTTGATTACTCTCTATCAATCCTCTTGAATGTTCCCAAATTTCATAGGCACGATTCAATCTATCTATATTTGTTACTTGAGTAGATTCAACTTTATAATCAAAAGTTAGAACATCTTTACTAATCCACTTATTTTCGATAATCAAAAATTTCCCTCCCTGTATATCTTCCATTTAATTTAATTCTCAGCTATAAATACTTATCAATAGTTTTATCATTTACAGAAAGATAATGTCTATTGATAGTTTCAAGGTTTTTGTGACCACTTTGCTTTGCGATTGTTGCAAGGTCTGCTCCTGCTTCGTGCATTGCTGAAATTTGTGTCTTGCGTAGTGTGTACGGTGCAAACCCTAGCCACTTGTTAATTGACTTTCTGTATGCTGTATCACTAATTCTTGTGTTGTGATATTTATTGTATCTATTAACTTTACCTACTAGGTAGCTTTCATCGTTTAGACCATATTCCTTTATGTAGGCACGAACAGCGTTTACGCATTCAAGCGTTAAGCGCTTAGATTGCCAATCACTCTGCTTCAACATGTAGACATTTACCGAACAATTATCTAAATTAATATCTTCAATTTTGATATTTATCATTTCAGATGGGCGACATGCTGTAATCAGATTGAACAAGGAAATGGCTTTGGCTCTTGTATCTAATTTTTCAATCAGTGCCATGACTTCACTTTTCGATTGTGCCGATTGACCTTTCATCAGCTTCTGCTTTGCATAGGCAGTATGATTGTATTTTTGTCTTAGTAGGGCAATGCGCTTGTTTTGGTCTTCTGTTTCAATCAATCCATATATATTGACTAAGAAGTGTTTAATCCCTGCTGAACGCTTGTTGAATGTACTTAGTTTAAGACCTGTTTCAATCGTATGTAGCAAATATTTTTCTAGTGTTTCAAATGATATTGGTTGTTTCATCTGCTCTGCATAATGCATGAAGCGATTGAAGTCTCCTTCATACATTTTTGACTTCTTATCTATCTCCTGTTGGATAGCATCATTTACTTTCTTATCTTCTATGATTGATTGAACTTGAATTAATTCTCCCATGACCGCACTTCCTTTTTTTCTTATCTTTGTAAATTTATAGCACCATTCTCAAGTTGCGATAAGCAACCTTTTCGTAATTTGATAACCATTCTCATAGATGTATTTCTTGAACGAGAATCAACCCACTCTCGTCAGAAACGTATGTTCTTAATGTGAATCTTAAATGGAATCAGTCACAATTTAATCAATGAAACATTTTTATTTATGTATTGCTGCTCTTTCAACTATTTATCCATTGGAGCAATAATTGGGGTTTATGCTGTGTTTTATCATGGATAAGCCAATGGTTAGATTATTGGAGGTTTAGTCCTTATCGTATCGTGAAAGGTAACAAGGTTGTGATTCAATTAGACATACGCATAAAAAGTAGAATGAAATATTATCATGTTCAATTTGTACAAATAAAAGACACACTACAATTAAGTAATGTGCCTACTCTACATTATATCTACTTCACTATAATTCTAGTTATTTCTTCGGTTGCTTTGTACTATCAACATATTCCCATTCCTCAGTAACTTCCATACTACCTCCAAGCGAATTAATGAAATCTCGTGCTAATTCGAACGCTTCTTTTTGTGCATCATTAGTTGACTTAATAGTATTAATATTTACTAAAGATTCAATTTTAGTTCTTTCTTTATTCAAAAATGTAAAAGAATAATTACTTCCACTACCTTCAGCATTTTCAGTAGTTATAGAGAATTCATCAGTTTCTTCATTTTCAGAAACAACTTTATAGTCATAAACCATCTTAGTTCCATTAATAACCGTAGTAAAATTCTGCTTGTCAATATAATAATGTGTTTCCTTTCCATCTTCATCTATACTTTTCCAATGACCAAGCAGGGAACCCTGTAAAGTTTCAATATCTCTACCGCTACATCCTGTTATTATCAATAGTATAGAAATTAATAAAAATAAAAGATACGCTTTTCTCACAAATCATTACACTCCTTAATTATCCAAGTTATATAAATATATCATTAATAATAGTATTTTGGAATCAAGTTTTGATTTTTTCTATGATTCTTTATCTTCAATTTAAAATAAAATACTAATAATATAAGAAGAAGCACAACAATTAATGCTGTGCTGAAAGAAAATCATATATGAAATCCTTTGAATCAAGGTAAGCCTGCTCAATATCATCCCTGCAAGCCTTGAAATGCTTCCTGTGAGTGTTCCATTTGCTTTGATTGTTTAGCATCATACGGACATAGTTTTCATTTTCTACGGCTTTGGCTTGCTTGATTAAGTCATTATGTGACTGTGTGCCTGCTGTTGTTGCTACTGTACGCTCGTGAAAATATGAGTAAGTTAAGCAGGGAATGAACATTTCCTTTTGCAAACGTTGAAAGATTGTGATTCAAGTTACATAGTCCTTTTGTTAATGCCTTCACTTACTCATAGTATCGCTCCTAGACCAATAGAAAAGCGATAGAGTGTGTTTCCCCCTACCGCATGATTTTAATTCGATTCTCTTAGCAAAAATCGCCTTCGGTAAACCCTCTGTGAATCAACCTGATAGCAATACATGCAACCAAGTATGCACTAGCTAATTTTCGAATCGTCTGTGCGTGCGCTGGTTCAATCTCCTAATAGCTCCTTTTGATTCACAGAACTCTACAAAAGGAAGAAGCAACTGCTTGTAGTTTTGAATATTCACCTCTGTTGTATTCTTAAATCTTCTGTCTGCTATGAAGTCCTCGTAAGCAAATTTTAATAGCATAGAAAAAACCACTCCTCATAATTATTAAAAATCATGAGAAGTGGTAGTTGCTTTGTATTTTAATTGTGAGTAACACTACTTCACAAAAAGAAGTGTTGCAACGTGGATTTCAAGGCTCTCTAGAGGCGAAATCATCAACCTTCAAAAGCTGTGTAAACCCTTGCTACGAAAGGATTACATCATTCCTGGCATGCCGCCCATACCAGACATGTCTGGCATTGCTGATGCTGGTTCTGGAATATCTGCTACTACTGCTTCTGTTGTTAAGAATAGAGCTGCTACAGATGCTGCGTTTTGTAAAGCTGAACGAGTTACTTTCGCTGGGTCTACTACGCCCGCTTCAATCATGTTTACCCATTCGCCTGTCGCAGCGTTGAAACCTACACCGATTGCTTCACGTTTTAGACGATCCACAATAATTGAGCCTTCAAGACCTGCGTTGTTTGCGATTTGACGTACTGGCTCTTCTAAAGCACGTAGAACAATTTTCACACCTGTTGCTACGTCGCCTTCTTCTGCATCCGCAACTTTTTCAACTGCTGCATATACGTTAAGAAGTGCAGTACCACCACCTGATACAATACCTTCTTCAACTGCTGCACGAGTTGAGTTAAGAGCATCTTCAATGCGAAGTTTGCGTTCTTTTAGTTCTGTTTCTGTTGCAGCACCAACTTTGATTACTGCTACGCCACCTGCTAATTTTGCAAGGCGTTCTTGTAATTTTTCTTTATCGAATTCTGAAGTTGTTTCAGCAAGCTGAGCACGGATTTGACCAATACGGCCTTCGATTGCATCTGCACCGCCAACACCTTCTACGATTGTTGTATTATCTTTTGTCACAACCACTTTTGCAGCGCGACCAAGTGATGTAATATCAGCTGATTTAAGATCTAAGCCTAATTCTTCTGTAATTACTTGACCACCTGTTAAAATTGCGATATCTTCTAGCATTGCTTTACGACGGTCACCAAATCCTGGCGCTTTAACCGCTACAGCATTGAATGTACCACGAAGCTTGTTCACTACAAGTGTTGCAAGAGCTTCCCCTTCAACATCTTCAGCAATGATTAACAGTGGACGACCTTGTTGTACCACTTGTTCCAATAATGGTAATACTTCTTGGATGTTTGTAATTTTTTTATCAGTAATTAAAATATATGGATTATCTAATACAGCTTCCATTTTATCTGTATCTGTTACCATGTAGTGTGATGCATACCCACGGTCGAATTGCATACCTTCAACTACATCAAGCTCAGTTGTGAAGCCTTTAGATTCTTCAATTGTAATAACTCCGTCGTTACCCACACGTTCCATTGCTTCTGCAATTAATTGCCCTACTTCATCATCAGCAGCAGAGATAGCCGCAACCTGTGCGATTTCCTCTTTGTTGCTTACTGGACGAGAAATAGCGTTTAATTCTGTAAGGGCCGCTACAACTGCTTTGTCAATCCCTTTACGAATGCCTACAGGGTTTGCACCAGCTGTTACGTTTTTTAAGCCTTCACGAATAATAGCTTGAGCTAATACTGTTGCAGTTGTTGTACCGTCACCAGCGATCTCGTTCGTTTTAGAAGCAACTTCTGCTACTAATTTTGCACCCATGTTTTCGTATGGATTTTCTAGCTCGATTTCTTTTGCAATTGTTACACCATCATTTGTAATAAGTGGTGAACCGAATTTTTTTTCTAAAACTACGTTACGACCTTTTGGCCCTAGAGTAATTTTTACCGCGTTTGCTAATTTATCTACACCTTGTAGCATTAATGAACGAGCGTCTTCTGAGAATTTAATATCTTTTGCCATTTGAATTTACCCTCCTGAAATGGAATATTCGTTAAGCTTCATCAATATATTTATAAAAATTTCGCCATACTGTCATTGTCACCTATTCATTTGTTTATCTGTGACAATGACTAAAGGTATTAACTTTAATAAACTAAAAAAGTATGAACTTATTCAATAATTGCAAGAATATCGCTTTCGCGTAAAATTAGGTATTCATTACCTTCATATTTAACTTCTGTACCAGAGTATTTAGAGAAAATAATGCGGTCGTCAACTTTAACGTCAAGCTCTACACGTTGTCCGTTCTCTAATATACGACCTGTCCCAACTGCTACAATTTTACCTTCTTGTGGCTTTTCTTTTGCAGAGTCTGGCAGTACAATACCGAATGCAGATTTTTCTTCTACCTCGATTAGTTCGATTACAATACGATCTCCTAGTGGTCTTAACAAGTGAAACAACCTCCTATTAATTAAATATAAGATTAAGTCTATTAGCACTCTACCCATACGAGTGCTAATACAATTATTATGATAATCAATCACACTTTTTTTTGCAAGTCAGAACTTCGAAAAATTTTGTTTTCTTTCCATATTCCTCTACAATAGAAAGGTAGCATAATGAATGGAAAGGATTTTGACTGTGAACAATTCTACAAAAATAAATAAGCATAAAAAAACAGCCCTTTATGTTTTAGTGATTTATATCGTCATGCATTTATCAGGGATATTGCTAGCAAAACCGTTTCACAAGCTTGTTATGAGTACGACTGGTTTACCTAGCGAGCAAGCTGCTCCGCTTACGCAAGGCTGGTATATTGCACTTAGCTTTGCCATTGCGTTAATTCTAAGCTTAATCCTAACATCTCGCGATAAAGCGTTTTGGGATATTTATAAAGGGAAGAAAGAAACGATACCACTGTCCATTATGTGGGGATTTATTGGTTTCTTCTTAGTTTTCTTTGGCCAAATGATTGGCGCAGCGATCGAAATGGCTATATTCGGTATCCAAGGTGGATCGCAAAACACAGCTGATATTGTAGCTATTGCAAAAGGTGCTCCTATTGCGATATTAGCGATAGTTGTTTTTGGACCCATATTAGAAGAGTTCGTCTTCCGTCGTGTTATTTTCGGATCGCTTGTCCAAACAACTAATTTCTGGATAGCCGGTATAGTAAGCGCCATTTTCTTTGCTCTTATTCATATGGACTTCTCACATATCTTGCTTTATACAATTTGTGGATTGATCTTTGCCTTCTTATATCACAAAACAAAACGCATTTGGACGTCCATTATCGCCCATGTCATGCTGAACGGTTTTGTGACACTTGTACAATTGTATGCAGAACCATTGCAAAAGTTTCTTCAAGAACTAGAAAAAATGCAATAAAAATCAGCGGGTGTTTAGACACCCGCCGAAAAGAAGTTAAATTTACCTGTATCTATCACGACAAAAAAGCTCGATGCTACTAATTAGCATCGAGCTTCTATTATTATTGATTCAGTTCTTCGATTTGACGTCTCTGCTGTTCAAGTGCCTCTTCTATCTGACGTTTTTGCTCAGCTTCTTGTTCTTCCTTCATTCGCATTTCCTCTGATTTTAAGTATTTCTTATAGCCAATACGAGAAATCATAATGCTAATTTCATAAAGAACAAACAACGGTACTGAAACCATTAAGTGCGAAGCTAATTCAGGTGGCGCGATTAGTGCAGCACATACAAATAAACCAAAGTATGAATACTTACGAATACGAATTAGTAACTCAGGAGATAAAATCCCAATACGTGAAAAGAACAAGACTACAATCGGTAATTGGAAAAGGAAACCAAAAGGTATTGTAAGCTTAAATAAAAACGAAAAATATTCATGTATGCCAATTGTTTGTTGAATTTCTAAATCGTTTGATAAATTCATCATAAACTTTATGACATAAGGGAATAGTAAAAAATATGAAAAAGACAGCCCTGCTAAAAACAATAAAAATGAATACGGTATATAGCTTAAAGTTGCTTTTCGTTCTACGTCCCTTAATCCAGGGCTAATAAAAGCCCACAATTGATACATCAATACCGGTGAGGATAGGATAAATGCTATTAAAAAAACTACTTGGATATAAATTGCAAGTGGTGTTACTACATCAAATGCATGGAGCTCTATATTATAATTCGCTCCAGTACTTTGAAGATATTTAACAAGCGGCTTTGCAACAAAGAAGCCGCCAGCCATAGCTAGAACAAAGAAAACGGCAACAATGAAAAGCCGTTTTCTTAATTCTTCTATATGTTCAATGACAGTTAGATCTCTTGGATTCATTCCTCAAACATCCTAACTTACTTATCTAATTCTTTCTTTTTCTTGTCATCATCATCTTCGTCGGCTAAACCTTTAGTAGCATTTTTGAATTCACGTAATGTTGAACCAAATGCTTTACCAAGCTCTGGTAACTTTTTAGGACCAAAAATTAGTAATGCGACAATTCCGATAATAATGAGGCTCATAGGACCAATACCACCCATTAAAGCCACCTCCTCTTTATATCCATCATTTTAACGTATATTTCGCCATTTTGCTAACTAATTATATGTGAAAGTTTTTCGTCATTCTCTCAATTTTATACTTACTTCTATTTAACAGAAACTGTGAGCTATGCTATCAATTATGCCTAGGTCTAATTGCGTCCTAAGGCTTTAACTTCTTTCAGCGGGCGTTTGTACACCCGCTGAAAGAAGTTAAATTATGTACAATGATCACTCTTCCTGATTACGAATTAAATAAATAAGCGCCTGCAACTCTACCGACAAATCAATTGTTAAAAGTTGCATTTTATCTGGTACAGTAATACGCTCTGGCGTAAAGTTCAAAATTCCTTTTGCGTTCATCACTGCTAATCTATCAGCCATTTTCTGTGCAGAGCGTGGTGAAACTGTTAAAATTGCAAGCTCCGCTCCATATTCCGCATATTTTTCTTCCAATAAGTCAGGGTGAAAAACAGGAATATTGCTAATCATTTTCCCTTCTTTTGGGGCCTTCGAGTCAAATGCAACAACGATATGAGTATTGTGGTTTTTTTGAAAATTATATTTTAATAAAGCACTACCTAAATTCCCTACACCAATTAACGCAACCTTTGTCGCTTCATGTTGATCGAGCGTTTGGCTAAAAAATTGTAAGAGATGCTGCACATCATAGCCATATCCCTTTTTCCCAAGAGCACCAAAATAAGAAAAATCTCGGCGAATAGTTGCAGAATCAATTTTCATCGCTTCACTTAGTTCCTTCGACGAAATGCGTTCCATGCCTTCTTGTGCAAAGTTTTGGATAAAACGATAGTAAAGAGGAAGTCTTTTCGTAGTGGCTTGTGGAATTTTCAACTCTTGTTTCAAACTTTTTCCTCCTTAAAATGTATCAAGTTCTATTTATGATACAGGCTTTATATTTCTAAATTTATAATATTCACTAGAGGATTTCCCTTTATTTAATGGCGCTTTTACGCCACTAAATAAAGGGAAATCGTTTCAATCTTACATGACAGCTTGGAATAAGTAAAGCATCGACATTGCAAGCCAATCGCTCATCCATTACACTAAGGAAGAATTGAGGTGTCAAGAATGATTGTTTTACAGGTCAATCAACTATATAAATCCTTCATTGCAGATGAAATTTTAAGTGGCGTAAAATTAGAAGTTCAACATCGTGACCGAGTTGCATTAGTAGGTCGTAACGGTGCGGGTAAATCCACTTTACTTAAAATTATTGCTGGTCAAATGTCATATGACTCTGGCGATATTATTATCCCGAAAGGTATACAAATTGGATACTTAGAGCAGCATGCTGGTTTAAACTCGACATTGTCGATTTGGGATGAAATGATGACAATTTTTGAGCCGCTTATTGCCCAAGAACAAACGCTACGATCATTAGAACAACAAATGGCCGACCCAGCTGTTTATGAAAACCCTACTATATATGCAAAAATAATGTCTGAATACGATCATTTGCAGCATAATTTTAAGGATGCGGGTGGCTATCAATATGAATCGGATACACGATCCGTGCTTCATGGTATGCAGTTTTATCCTGAGGATTACCAAAAGTCAATTAGCTCACTATCAGGGGGACAACGGACTCGGTTAGCACTTGCTAAGCTTCTTTTAAGTAAGCCTGACCTATTAATCCTTGATGAACCTACTAACCATTTAGATATTGAAACCCTTTCTTGGTTGGAATCATATTTAAAGGGTTATGAAGGGGCTATTCTAATTGTTTCCCATGACCGCTACTTCTTAGACCAGGTTGTTTCCATTGTCTACGAAGTATCTCGTCATCGCGTCACAAAATATACAGGCAATTATAGTGCCTATTTAGATGAGAAAGCGAAAAATTATGAGCGTGATTTGAAGCTATATGAACGTCAGCAAGATGAAAAGGCCAAGCTTGAGGAATTTATTCAAAAAAATATTGCTCGTGCTTCTACTACAAAAATGGCACAAAGTCGTCGTAAAATGCTCGAACGAACAGAATGGATGGACTCCCCTGAAGGTGATGAAAAGTCAGCAAGCTTCGGTTTTACAATTGAACGTCAAAGTGGTAACGATGTATTATCTATCGATGACTTAACGATAGGTTATGGCGATAAGAAAATATCAAGTGGCATCACACTACGCACTTTCCGAGAAGATCGCATTGCACTTGTTGGACCAAATGGTGTTGGTAAATCCACTTTATTAAAAACCATTGTCAAAGATTTGCTACCATTCACTGGAGAGATTCGCTATGGTACAAATGTTCAAATTGGTTACTATGATCAAGAGCAGGCAAAGCTATCGAGCAATAAAAGTGTTTTAAAAGAGCTATGGGATGAATGGCCTTTAATGAATGAAAAGGATATTCGCACAGTGCTAGGCCGCTTCTTATTCAGTGGAGTTGATGTAGATAAAACCGTGTCGTCTTTATCTGGTGGAGAAAAGGCCAGACTTGCATTAGCTAAGTTGATGATGCAAAAGGCAAATCTCTTAATTCTTGATGAGCCTACCAATCACTTAGACTTAGATAGTAAAGAGATACTGGAAAACGCACTTATTGATTATCCTGGAACGCTCTTATTCGTATCGCATGACCGATATTTTATCAATCGAATCGCTACTAAAGTAATCGAACTGTCTGGTGATGGTTCCTTTGAGTACTTAGGTGACTATGATTATTTTCTTGAGAAAAAACAAGAGTTACTAGAAATCGCCCAAATGAAGGCTGCTGCTCAACCTCAAGCGCAAGCTGATGTACCTGAGAAAATCTCTACCTCTAAAATTGATAAAGAGGCTAAAAAACGAGAACGTCAAATTAGACGCACGCTTGAGGAACTAGAAGGGAAAATGCAGCAAGAAAATCTTGAAATAGCTCGCTTAGAGGAAGCTCTTTGTGATCCTGAGATTTTCACAGACCACGAAAAAATCACACAGCTCCAGGATGAATTATCCACTTCTAAAGAACAGTACGAGTTATTTGAAATGGAATGGCTTGAGCTAAGTGAGGAACTTGAAAATATTACCTTATAATATATCCCCTACCGAACTTCTATCTTTACAGTGGTAGTATTGTAAAGCCATGTGCCTTGTCACATGGCTTTTTACTTTACTCGTCTTCATTTTTCATATATATTGGTCAAGTGCTATTTTTCGACAAAAAATGCCCACAACTTTATTCACACTATAAAACTAGTAATACCAACATATCAACAGACTTTTCCACATTGTCCACAATTCAAAAATATTTTATTCACATGATTCTGTGCAAAACAGGCTACTATATATTGAATAATCACAAGTTATGCACAAGTTATCAACATTTTGTGCATAAGTACGGATGTTCGCTCTTTTATTTTCGTCTTGCCTGTGGATAATTTTCTGAAAAATTTGTCAACTGATAAGATTTATATTTTCTTATGTCCACTGTTTTCTCAACATTTTTTTCATAAAAGCAAAAAAGAGGTGTTTTAGAATTAAATCTAAAAAACCTCTTTCTCTATAGTGAAAGCATTTACACCCAGGATTTTAACTCCATTCCAGGGCGACCGTTCATTGATAAATTGCCTCGAATATTCGTTTCAAACATAGGTGTTGCTGCTGCCCCTATCATAGCGGCATTATCTGTACACAGCTTTAATGGCGGTACATACAGCGGGATACCTTCTTCCGCAAAAACAGACTCAAGTGATGTACGTAAGCCTTTATTTGCCGCTACACCTCCAGCTGCAATAACTTGTTTCACTTTATATTCACGTGCTGCCCGTAATGTTTTAGCTGTTAGCACTTCAACTACGCTATCCTGAAATCCTTTGGCTACGGCAGTCGGAGAAATCTCATCTCCACGCTGATCCATATTATGCTTATAATTAATAACTGCTGATTTTAAACCGCTAAAGCTAAAATCATAAGAATCTTCCTCTAACCACACTCGTGGGAAGGTTACAGCCTCATCTCCCTCGTGTGCTAGCTTGTCAATACGTGGACCACCTGGATACGGTAAGCCTAAAACACGTGCAACCTTATCATAAGCTTCACCGGCTGCATCATCTCTCGTTTCACCAATGACTTCAAAAGATCCATGTTCTTTCATATAAACTAGCTCTGTATGGCCACCTGATACAACTAGTGCTAATAATGGGAATTCCATCGGCTGCACGAGTGCGTTAGCATATATATGTCCAGCTATATGATGCACACCGATTATCGGTAAATCATTGGCAAATGCAAAAGCCTTCGCTGCATTAATCCCAATTAACAATGCACCTACAAGACCAGGACCTTCAGTAACTGCCACAGCGTCTAAATCAGTTGGCTTCATATTTGCCTGTGCTAATGCTTCTTCAATAACCACTGTAATTTGCTCAACATGATGACGAGATGCAATTTCAGGTACAACCCCACCAAATCGTTTATGACTTTCTATTTGAGATGCAACCACATTTGAAACAATTTCAGTGCCATTTCGAATAATCGCTGCTGCTGTTTCATCACAGCTTGATTCTATTGCTAATATAATTCGATCTTCCATCATAAATTCACCCACATGACAAGGGCATCCTCCCCGTTATCTGTATAATAGCCTTTACGTATGCCACCGTCTTGGAAATCAAGCTTTCGATAAAGATTTTGAGCAACTGTATTTGTCACTCGTACCTCTAAACTCATGACTTCCATACTATGGTCTTTCGCAATACGCATTGCCTCTCGCATTAATCCTTCACCAATTCCGTGACCGCGAGCAGCATCTATAACGGCTACGTTCGTAATTTGCGCTGCGTCTATAACCATCCACATGCCACAAAAACCGATAATGTTATTAAATTCATCTATAGCTAGCACATAATGTGCATACTGATTTTCATGCACTTCATAATAAAAAGAGTCTAACGTCCATGGCGTAGAAAATGTAGCAAGCTCAATTTCATACACTACTGGGACATCTTCAGATACCATTTTACGATATATTACATTACTACTCATGTGCCTTCTCCTTTTGTTCCTTCAGCCAATTCGCCTCCGCCTCTGCAATACGTTTGTATTGCGGGACAAAATGATGAACAGCCTCCACACTTGGTAGCTCCACTTTCGTCGCTAATCGAACTGTTTCACTTGCTCTTGGCAAGTCATGACTAAACGGTATGCGTTGAGCATAGTCACCTAACACCTCTACGATTTTATACCAAAAAATATCTACATCTACTCCAACAAATAAAATCGGTGCCTCTAAAGCCTGTAAACGCTCTAATAAGCCATCAATATGATCGTGATAATCATCTATAATTGTTTCAAGCTCACGACCTTTATAAACGGCCGTATAAACATTGCCTCTTCGCGCATCAAAAACAGGACAAATAAATCCATCATATAGTGCTGCATTTGCGGCTAATGACTTTAAGCTAGATATTCCAACTAAAGGCTTTTTCAATGTCCATGCTAATGTTTTTGCAAGCGTCACACCTATTCGTACACCTGTATAAGAACCAGGTCCTTCTGATACAGCAATCGCATCCAACTCGCTTGGCTTTATGCCAGCGTTTGCTAGCACTTCTTCAATGGCTGGCATAGCACCTGCCGAATGCGTTAATTTTATATTTTGTACAATCTCTGCGACCACTTTACCGTCCCTTATTACAGCAATAGAAAGTGGTGCATTCGCTGTTTCAATCCCTAACCAAATCATTTCATTAGCTCCTCACATAATGCCTCATATCGCTTTCCAAGAGGTGTTAATACAAATCGTCGTTGATTTTCTCCCATTCGGTAAATTTCTATTCCAAGGCGCTCCTGTGGTAAATCCTGTTCAATCAAATGAGCCCACTCGACAACTGATACCGCATCACCATAAAATAGTTCGTCCCATCCAAGGTCTTCATCGCTTTCTGCTAAACGATAAACATCTAAATGATTAAATGGTAAACGCCCCTCATATTGCTTTACAATCGTAAACGTCGGGCTATTGACTGTCCTCTTCACACCAAGCCCCTTCGCTAATGCTTTCGTAAATGTCGTCTTGCCTGCGCCCAAATCACCCTCTAATGTAATTGTATCCTGGGCTTCTAGTAAGCTTGCTAGCTTCAGCGCAAAATGCTCAGTATCATCAAGTGAATTCATTATTTTTTCATACATCATCTCTTTTTCCTCTCCTAGCTCCATTACTTCTAGTTTACCGAAACAAGCGTAAATGTTCAAAGCATCCAATGGATTTTAAAAAAAAACAATTACACCTTGGCGTAATTGTTGCAGCTTGTCGACAAAAAGAATATAAATTACTGTATATCGAATTAATAAAAGTGATATTCACTCAAGTTGGTGCTCATCATAGGATGGGTCGATAAGGTGAAACTACTAATCAATTATGCCTTGGTGTAATTATCGCTATCGCTACTAAAACATGTGCAAAATGAAGAGACAACATCCTTATAAAAAGAAGTGCTTATTTTTTTTACCCTTTATCTCACTAATCTCTTTTTTAACCAATTTATCATCTTTAAATTGTACATTATAAGCTTTTGTCATAAGTATTTCATCATTCCAGCGGAATTGATCTTTTTTCAATGTTTCTCCTGCTCCCCCTGCAATTTTTACTACCTCCATATATGTCATACCTTCTTTTATTTTTTCAAACTCTGCTTCATTCATATTTTTTTGCCAGTGGTACGCATTGGATTCCTCAATATCTAAGATAGGATCTCCACAGCCTACTAGTATTACAGCAGCACCTATGAGCAAGCTTATATTAAGACGTTTTATGTAATAATAATTTCTCATGTAACACCTCCAAATCTTTTTCACACGAGAGAAATCGATAATCATCGTCATTTTTATAGTTAATGCCCTATTTGTTAGATTTATTACCCAGCTCTTTATTTCTATCACTCTTCATCAACTGTAGTGAAACGTAATGGTAAGGTTTCTATGCTACCCCCTACAAGCACTATAGGGTCTTTTCTAGTCTGTTTTATGCAAGGGTTCGAGGTATTCACCTCCATCTTAAATTGTATTGCATATAAGAAATAATATTTTTAGAAATTATACATATCCACTAATTTCCTTATAATAACAATAAAAAAAGTTCTTATGATTTAAAAGCATCATAAGAACTATATTATCAATTATAATGGCGGTCCCGACCGGGATCGAACCGGCGATCTCCTGCGTGACAGGCAGGCATGTTAACCGCTACACCACGGGACCTCTTTAAGACATTTATAAATATATCATATGTAATTAAGGTATGCAATACTTTTTTATATATTTTTTTTATATTCTCTATCTTTTACGTATCGACTTTGCAGATCTATTATGTCGACGCAAGATTGGATTTGGCTTATGCCTGCAGATTTTTGCATAAAAGCGAAGCGGCAGCACAACATGAGGGGCGACACGATATCGGTCATTTCGGTAATGCCACAGGACGTGGCGTTTTTAGCCTGAGCTCCCCTATTTCAGGGGGGTGTTTGAACCCCCCCTGAAAAGCAGCTTAAAATCGCATTCCTCTCACAATCTATAGAGGTAGGAAAGTTTTGTATCTGACGCTATGCTTACGATACAAAAGACATTTGTAACTAATGTTTCACTTTTGCTACGAAAACACTCTTGCTGAAAAAAGAAAGGCGATAAATATAAAAAGAGCAGCTACAATACTAGTGTTTTGTAGTCGCTCTTTACATTGTTTCATCGTCTACAGCTTTAGCTTCTTGTCTATAATAAAAAACAGCCAGCACACAGCTGACTGTCTAAATTGCCTAGCGACGTCCTACTCTCACAGGGGGAATCCCCCAACTACCATCGGCGCTAAAGAGCTTAACTTCCGTGTTCGGTATGGGAACGGGTGTGACCTCTTTGCCATCATCACTAGACTTATTTAGTTAAAAGAAATTATTCTTTCAAAACTGGATAAACGGTTCATTGAATGTTTCAAACATTTTGGTTAAGTCCTCGATCGATTAGTATTCGTCAGCTCCATGTGTCACCAC
>NZ_JBHURE010000022.1:0-60282 GCF_042674095.1 Lysinibacillus sp. NPDC056959
CCACGAGCAGTTACGTTCTACCCTGGCTACTGCTATAATAAAACCATTTGAAAAATGTTCAACCAGAAATATCTGGCTGACCTTATAATACGAAGAGTAGTACAGAACATCGAATTTTTAATTGAATATGAGGAGAGATAGAAAATGCTTCATAATGGATTAAAACATGTTGGAATATTAATCATGTTAATTTTCGGTGGAGTCTTTTTGCTAAAATGGTTTTTCATGATGAATTATTATTGGATCAATAAATTGCCTTTGCAATAGGTCTACATTACTTCTTTATTCGTTAATGCAAGGTGAGGTAATTATAATCACATAAAAAGCTCTCCTACACAAAAGATGTAAGAGAGCTATTGGATGGCGTTTTCAAATAATAGTCAAGTTGTTTGAGTATGGCCATTGCTTATAGTTGGTTATTAGTCATTGGTCATACAGTAACAGGTAACTTGTCATAGGTTTCGTTTGAGTTAGCTCCAAAAAGCTAGTTTTGAAAACAGCACATCCAATTCGATATGAAGTCTCAACGACTTCATAAACTTATTGTATACATTTCCAAATGATATGAAAAGCTCTGATTCATCAGTATGTATGTACTGTAGGATATTACCGATAAATTACATACGTTTTGGCATTCAAATGACGAGCAAAAATTCATATTTGTTACAAATTTTCGAAGGACTCTCAGTGACATGTTGTAGATAAATGTCAAAGTTATTTCATGTTTGAATTCATTTATTCTGTACACACTTTTCCTATTTTTTATAGTTTTAACCTTGATATAAAAGGCTTTATTGATTTTTAATAGATGTTTCCTTCGGTGCAATCGAGCGTATAGAATACTTGCTTTAGCTATTTCAATGTACAATATAAAGTTTTTATTTTAACAAAATGTCGAAAAATGGCGAATGATAATTATGGTAATATAATCCTAGTTTTGTCAGAATTGTAATAGGAAGAAATGAAATATTAATTTAGGGACTTTTTGTAATGTAATTCTATTTCATTGAATCTAGAAAAGTATATTTTTTATTGATATGCATTCGGAGGGAATAAAGGTAATGAAGAAAGCTTTATTATTACTTCTAGCAATTATGCTAGTTGGATGTTCTGGAGAGGGAACAGAGAAGAAAAAAGAGGCAAATGTAAAAAAAGATGAGGTAACAAAAGAAGAGGTCGTAAAGGAAGAGAAAGTCGTTCCAGTAAAATTTGAAGAGGTTGATCCTGAATCTAAGGCTGCGATAGAAAAGTTTGTTAAAAAATACAATGTCAGAGTTGATATATATAAACAGGATCCAGAAGAAGGAATTGAAATAGCGAAAATTCCAGAACCAATAACTAGTGAACTGAATAAAGAGGAAAAAATTCTCTCACAAACCTTATTGGATACTGATTTTAAAAAACATAAGGGTCATTATAAGATAGACGCTAAATATAATGAGGATAAAAAAATAATTGGATATAATATTTCTATAGAAGGAATCCCCGCAACCGAATTAAGTGAAAATGGAGAAGAATGGGCAGAAGGAATCACATCCACTATGACAATTGCTGATGCATTAGGGTTGAATATAGATAAATACGACGAAGAAAGTGATATAGCTTTTGACGAGGAGAATTATACATATACTGATCCTAACACTAAGACTAATGTAACTTTTCTTTATGCTGATTGGGATTTAGGGAAATTTGAAATTAAATATGATTTAAGTATGTAGAACAAAAAGCGTTCCAAAGCTGCACTCCAATTGTTAAACACAATTGGAGGTGCAGTTCAAAAAGGATGCTTTTTTTGTTTCTGTATTTCTATTTTAGAAAAAATAGCCTTGGCGCTCGAGATTAGAAATAACGAGAATCATCAAAATTAATTTCAACACTATAATTCTTTGCATTGATAAGATTCGATAATTTATGGGCATCTTTCTCTAGTTTTATAGCAAGTTCGCGGTAATCATCTGGCTCGTACATAGCAATTTCATAAAGCATTGTAGTTTCACCATAACCCATGCGTACACTTTCTTTTTCATGCATACTAAACGATCTAATGTACGAACATCAAGACGTACTTGAGCTAATTCAGCTTCAATTACTTTCATTGCGCGATTACTTGTTTTGGGTGCTTGTCCCTTTTCAACAGTTACAAAAGCACTGCGATGTAATTCACTAACAAGCTCCTGAACTTTTTTTGCTAAAATACTTTTTAGCTTAACGGCTTCTGCAAGATTAATCATGAAAACACGTCCTTTTACAGTGTAGTAGATGGTGCTGCGTTTGTTAATAGGGCCATTTTATAATCGCCGCCATGAATTTGATTAAACATCTTACCAGCAGATGCTAGAAGCTCTTCCGCACGTTCTTCTGACAATGATGGACGGAGGTAGAAGATATGTAAAGCCTCGGTTGTTTCCTCTGAAACAGACGTACGTTTAGAATCGACAAATGGTGACCCAAATGCTCCTTCAGCATCATAGCTATAAAGGATATTTTTTAATGAATTAAAACGACCATTTAGGCCTTCATAGCTCGTTTCCTCGTTGCCAAGTGCGATTTCTATATTTTCTTTTAGTGTAGCTACATCATATAAGCCTACTGGAATCTCATACTGGAGGGAGAAGAAATTATTTAAATCAACACCTGAGTGAAGTGGTGTTAAATAATTTTCCTTACTAATTCGGCGCATTAAGCTTTCTGCTGAGTGACGATAGCGGTTTGGATCTGCACCAAGCTTTTTCCACAATTGTCGCCATTCTGCGATACCCTCTCGTTGCGTTACAGGAATATCTTGCAGTTCTAAAAAAAGGTTTTCCTGATACAATTGCATGCGGCCTTTAATCATTTGAGGCGATTCTGCAACGACAATTTTGGTATAATGAATAATGCCGATTTTAAGCTCGGGATGTTGTGTCAATAGAGATCGATTAATTGAAATTTCCATAAAACATCACCTACTTTATCTATTTTTATTATTGTACCATGTAAGGAGTTGGGAATAAAATGAACATACATGACCTACAACGTGAATTTGTAGCGTATGCAATGTCCATTGGTGTAGACAAGATTGGCTTTACAACAGCAGCTCCTTTTACTGAAATGAAAAATAGACTGCGCCGTCAGCAAGAACTTGGCTATCAGTCTGGGTTTGAAGAAATCGATATAGAAAAACGTACCGAACCCCTACAATTGTTAGAAGGAGCAGAGAGCATTGTGGCGATAGCTGTAGCATATCCGTCGCGTATGCAAGATGCACCTGTAGGCAAAAAGGGATCAAGACGCGGAATTTTTTGTCGTGCTTCTTGGGGCGTCGATTATCATACAGCATTACGTGAGCGCTTGAAATTATTATCAGCCTGGCTTGAGGAACGCATAGAAGGTGCACGTATTGAATCAATGGTTGATACGGGTGCACTTGTGGATAGGGCAGTGGCAGAGCGTGCAGGGATAGGCTGGAGCGGGAAAAACTGCTCGGTTATTACTCCTGAGTTCGGCTCTTATGTATATTTAGGAGAGCTTATTACGAATATCCCTTTTGCTCCTGATAAGCCTATGGAGGATGAATGCGGTGATTGCCGTTTATGTTTAGATGTTTGTCCAACAGGCGCGTTAATCGAGGGAGGACAGTTAGACTCTCAGCGTTGTATAGCCTTTTTAACGCAAACTAAGGGAATGCTACCTGATGAGTTTCGTACCCATATTGGAAACCGTTTGTATGGCTGTGATACATGCCAGACCGTATGCCCAAAGAATAAGGGGAAGATTAACTGGATACATGAGGAATTTAAACCTGACCCAGAGCTTGCAAAGCCATTACTTGTACCACTTTTAACGATTTCGAATCGTGACTTTAAAGAAAAATTTGGACATGTTTCTGGTTCATGGCGGGGGAAAAAGCCAATTCAACGCAATGCTATTTTGGCACTTGCGCACTTTAAAGAGGAAGCTGCAGTACCGGATTTAGTAGCACTTCTTGAAAAGGACGAACGACCAGTAATTCGAGGGACAGCAGCATGGGCTTTAGGTAAAATAGGCGGGGAGCAGTCTCAATCTGCATTACTTAAGGCAAAAGGAATAGAACAAGACGAGGAAGTACTCGTTGAAATTAATAAAGGTTTACAATTTTTTAATTAAGGAAGTGTACCGTTATGCCATTGCATATCGTTTTATATCAACCAGAAATTCCAGCAAATACAGGAAATATTGCACGCACATGTGCTGGCACAAATACCTCACTACATTTAATTCGTCCTCTTGGTTTTTCAACAGACGATAAGATGCTAAAACGTGCCGGCTTAGATTATTGGCATAGTGTAAATGTCGTGTACCACGATTCGCTAGAGGATTTTTTAGAGGCATCCAAAAATGGCGACGTTTATTTAATTGAGACATATAGTGAAGAGCCATTTACGACACATGATTTTAGTGATAAAGATCGTGATATTTACTTTATGTTTGGAAAAGAAACGACTGGCCTGCCAAAGGATTTTGCGTCTGAGCGTAAAGATATGTGCTTACGAATTCCACAAAGTGAGCATGTTCGTTCACTCAATTTATCGAATACAGCAGCAATTGTTATTTATGAGGCATTGCGTCAACAAGGATATCCTGGGTTACATTAAAAAGAAACTGATCAAAACATTAAAAAGCGCGAGAAATCAATTTAGAAATGTTGATTTCTCGCGCTTTTTTGATGTGAAAATTATTGATTTTATTTCTGCGAGTGACGGAAAGAACCCGTCAAGCGACGGAAAGCCCACCGCAAGCGACGGATACAATCCTCAAACCGCCGGATAGACCGTCACATCACTCTTAAAATTTCATTAAAACAACGATACCTGATGGGTCTTCTGTTTGGAAACCTCCATCTATATCATTAACAGGTGCACCAATTGCAAGAAGATTTTCTTTCATTGTTGCTGCTTGCTTTTCATTATCTAGACGCAGTGAAAATGTTTTTAAGCCAACCTGATGTTCACCAAGCTTTGGTGCGTTTTCAGAGTGCCAAGTGTTTAAACCGATATGATGGTGATAGCGGCCAGTTGAGATGAATAAAGCTTGTGCTCCATAGCGAGTGACAATCTCAAATCCTAATCCTTTTGTATAAAATTCCTCTGCGGCAGCTAAATTAGAAACTGATAGATGAATATGCCCCATTACCGTATCAGCTGGTAGGCCAGCCCATCTACCATCGCCTTCCTCTAATATAGAATGGATTTTAAGAGGTTCCGTAACCATATGCACTTGGTCGAAATGCCACGTCCATTCATTTTCAGGGCGATCCGCATAAACCTCAATACCATTATTATCAGGATCATTTAAATAAAGTGCTTCACTTACATCATGGTCAGATGCTCCGAAGTAGACGCCATTGTTATGGAAATGAGTAATAATATTTGCTAAATCACGACGAGTAGGCAATAAAATTGCAAAGTGATAAAGTCCAGTTGTTAAGCTCGTTTTTTCTTCTACTGTTTCAGGTTGGACGATTGTCAGTAAAGCTGTTTTACCATCAGCTGTTAGAGTTGCTCTATCAGATTCCTGATGTAAAACTTTAAAGCCAATGACCTCCTGATAATAAGTTAATGAACGTTGTAAATCGCTCACTTTAATTTCAACATTCGTGACATATGTGTTAGGTTTTTCATGAAAATGCATAGTTAATTACCTCCAAATATAAGTTATAATTAATTATCAAGTTACTTTATGTAAGTAAGTTTATTTTATAAAGTACAAAATGTCAAGTAATTATATTGTTCCAAAAATTAAGAGAAGTAACCGAAGCGACAGCAACAATGTTTTATTTGCGCGAAAGCGAAGCGTCAGCGACAATGTTTTAACTGTGCGAAAGCGAAGCGACAGCAACAAAGCGCCCATTTGGAACGGAAATCAACTCCTCGCTTTGCCAAAGACCCAACTTTATTTAATTATGACACTTATTCTTTACCATATATTTTTTCAACAACAAAAAAATCACTAAGCATCTATTTATGCTTAGTGATTTTCTTGGGGTATTACTTTTCTGATCTGTAGTTGCCTTCGTAACCAGCAGTGAAAATAGCAGTTAAGAACGCAACAGTTACACCAATAATTAAAATTAAACTCATGGAAGAACCCTCCTCATGTTTATAAAGAAATCTCTTTTTAGTATAGCCTATCCACTATAAAAATGAAACGACATAGAGGAATAAAATATGTCAGAAATGGTTCAGAAATAACTATTTCGGGAAAACTATAAGAGAGGTGATAATAATGGAAAAAAAGGTTCCAAATATCGAAAACGGTACAATGGCTAGAAATTTTAAGGATTTACAGGATTTAGGAAAGCAGATGGAGCATTTACGTGATGGTCAAGAGCTTATAGAAGACGATCGAATTCCAGACCCTATCCAAGTGGATGATTATGAAGAGAAGGCAGAAGAACAATAAGTAATTCCCCCGGAAACTTTCCTTATGTTTCTTAAAACCAATTTTTTGTATAATGGAACTAGGAAAAGAAAGGGGTTGTTATTCTTGAATTTACAATCAACAAAAACATTAGCAAACGGTGCGGAAATGCCTCGCTTTGGCTTAGGCGTTTACAAAATGACAGAGCGTGATGAGACTTTACAGGCTATTGATAAAGCTCTTAAATTTGGCTACCGAGCTATCGATACGGCTTCTCTTTATGGTAATGAGGCTGAGGTGGGCGAAGCTATTCGTCATTCAGGCGTAAAACGTGAGGATATTTTTGTGACGACAAAGGTTTGGAATAATGACCAAGGTTATGATGAAACATTACGAGCTTTTGAAGTATCTTTGAAAAAGTTAAATATGGACTATTTAGATTTATATTTAGCACATTGGGCAGTTCCAGAAACATTTGAAGAGACGTATAGAGCAATTGAGCGTTTATATGATGAAAAACTAATTCGTGCAACAGGAGTCTCAAATCACCATGAGCACCATTTACAAAAGCTGTTAGCTAAAGCAAACATTGCACCAATGGTCAATCAAGTAGAGGTGCATCCATATTTACAGCAAGATGCATTAAGAGCATATTGTAGCGAGCATGGAATTGCTGTTACAGCATGGTCTCCATTAGGTCGCGGTGGTGTGCTTGATAATCCAATGATTATGGAAGTTGGTCGCGAAATAGGGAAGACAGCTGCTCAAGTAGTGCTTCGCTGGCATTTACAAAATGATACACTTATTATTCCAAAGTCTGTGACACCAAGTCGTATTGAGGAAAACGCACAGATTTTTGATTTTGAATTAACATTAGCACAAATGGATAAAATAGCTACAGTAAATCGCAATGAACGATTTGGGCAAGACCCAGATAACTTTAAATTTAATTTTTAGTGCAATAGAAATCCCGCTCTCTAATTTGAGATGCGGGATCTTCTAATGTATTATTTTGATTCTTTTACAAAAGGAACGTAGTTAGAAAGCATTTTTGCCATATGTGCACGTGTAGCGTTGTTACCAGGCATAAATTTGCCGTTTGCGCCGCTAACAATCTTTAAGTCTTTCAGAAGTGCGATAGCATCTTGTGTTTCAGCATCGTATTTAGAAATATCACTGAAATCAGCTTTTAAACCTGTTTTTGCGTCATGTTGTAAGTTATAAGCACGAGCGAACATTAATGCAAGTTGAGCACGAGTTACTTTTGCATTAGGATTGAATTTACTACCATTCACACCTTTTACAATTCCAGCCTCAGCAAGTGCTATAATTTCTTTTTGTGTTTCAGCATTTACATTAGCAATATCCGAGAATGTTGCTTGACCCTTAGCTTCAAGCTTTAAGGCACGTGAGATAAATGATGCAGCTTGAGCACGAGTTAAGTTCGCGTTTGGTGAATAAATTGTTGCAGAAGTACCGTTTGTTAAATCACGGTAATAAAGGTCGCGAACATAGCCTTCTGTTTCTGATCCTTTTACGATATCTGTAAATGGAATTGATGCAATAATACGTCCTTCTACTTTTGCATCAACTTTTTTCAGTGTATTTAAGTGTTCGATAAACATTTCATAGTCAATTGTACCAGGTTCACTTACACGGCCGTCTTCATAAACTTTTTTCAGTGTATCATAGCCGTCTCCACCTTTAGCAGTGAAAGTGTTTGTTGCAGCTTTATAATAGGCTGCTTTATCTAGTTCTTTACCATTTAATTTAATAGATTTTATACGTTTATCAGCAGGTGCTTTTCCATCAAATTCTACTTGTAAACCTGAGAAGTGTAAGAAGCCACCAAATTCTTTAGGGAACTCTTTCACACTATGTTCAGCAATTTCATAGATTTCAGCACCTTTTAATTTTACGATGCCAAGTGCATTACCGAATGGCATTACTGTCATAACTTCGCCAACAGTGATATCTCCTGCATCAATACTTGCGCGGATACCACCACCATTTTGGAAAGCAAATTGTACTTCAGGGTCAATTTTTTTAGCACCAGCAAGCATACCATCAGTAATTAAGTTACCAAGGTTTGTTTCTCCAGCACGAACACCCCAAAGATTACGACCGCCATTTAGCGGTGAAACAGCTGTATTACCTGTTGATTGATTTAATATTTTCGAGATCTTCTCTTTATATGGAGCTAAAAGTGCTGTAGCTTCAGCGTCAGCTTCTACAGGCTTTTCTTTATCATTTAGAGCATGTAATTGACCGAAGTAGTCAACAACAGCACCGTTATTGTCGAATGTTAAGTCTAATTCACCTAAATTTTCGCTATATTGACCTGTTTGAACGATAATTGTAGGGTTCTTAAACGATGTTTCAGCTTTCACAGGCTTGTCTAATTTTGTATGTGTATGACCACCTACGATTACATCAATGCCTTCTACAGCTTTCGCTAGTAATTGATCATTATCCCATTCTACGGAGTCATCGAAGCCTATGTGAGTTAATGCAACAATTTTGTTAACACCTTGTTTTTCAAATTCTGCTACTGCTTTTTTCGCAGAATCGATATAGTTCGCAAATTTCACGTTAGCAACGCTTGAAATCGAAGGTGTTTCTTCTGTTGTTAAACTGAAAATACCTACTTTTTCTCCGGCGATTTCTTTAATAATACCGTCGTAAATTTTACCGTTTTCAAAGTCTTTAGTGACTGTTTTGAATTGTAAGCCGTCGAATAAAGAATCCTTTGAAAAGTCTAGGTTACTCCCCAATAATGGGAAATCAGCACCCTTAACGAATTTAGCAAGTGCAGCATGTCCTTCTGGGCTTGATCCTAAGTCGAACTCATGGTTACCAAAAGTCATGGCATCATAACCCATTAAGTTCATTAACTTCATATCAGCTTCTCCAGCAAATTCGTTAAAGTATAAAGTACCAGAGAAAACGTCACCAGCATCTAAAAGAAGTGAATTTGCATTTGCAGCACGAAGTTCTTTTACTTTTGTTGCACGCTTTGGAGCATCCTCAGCGTGTGCATGCGTGTCATTTGAGTGTAGAACTGTTAATTTGAAACCATCTTTCGTAGCAATTGGTGTTGTTTCCGCTGCATGTGCGGCAAAACCGGGTGTAGCTAGCAAACTCGCAACTAGAGTTGTTGCTGCAATACTTTTAACCCATTTCATCAATAAATTCCCCCTTATATTATCAGATGACTGATATTTCACTCTAATTCTATCATGAAAGAAATCCAACGTCATTACCAATAATGGAAATGTATATTAAAATTGCTGTAAAAAATAGATGAAAGAAATGTAAAGTAATATATTTATACTTTTTTAGAATAATTAGTAAATAGATTTGAAATAAAGGCTCATTTTCATAACGGAAAGAGGCATAAAAAAACTGCACCTCCTCTACAATAGGAAGTGCAGTACAACAATTATTTCTCGTCCTTTACAACGATCTGCTTATTTAAAAATGGATGCTCGAATTCCAATTGAATAGCATGAAGCTCGTAATCATCACTTGCCGTTTCCCTTGCTCCATACATTGTATCGCCAATAATCGGATGACCGAGATGTGCTAAATGTACGCGAATTTGATGTGTTCTTCCTGTTTCAAGAATTAGATGAACAACACAAGAGCTTTTATAGCGAGCTACAACTTCATAGTGTGTAACTGCATGTTGTCCAGTTTTAGAAACGACACGTCTTGTTGCATGATGTCGGTCTTTCCCGATTGCTTCAGAAATTGTGCCAGATGAAGAACGTAAATTTCCTTGCACTTCTGCAGCGTATGTTCGAATAATTGATTTTTCCTCAATCATACGGTCAAAGATTGATTTTGCTAAGGGATGTTTTGCTACAAGTAACAAACCTTGTGTCCCTCTATCTAAACGATGCACATGCTCCGCATAAGTGCCGCCTTGCTGTTTAATATGGGCCATAACATGATTCATACAAGTATGAGTATCACGCTCATCATTTGGATGTGTCGACATGCCTTTTGGTTTAGAAACGATCAAACAATGGTCATCCTCATAGACGACATCAATTGCACAAACTGGTGTCGGTTGATAATTGGATGTCGGAATCGGGAATGTAAATTTTATGATTGTTCCTACTTGTAGTGGATCTTTCCACTGAATAGGCTCTCCGTCAACAGTTGTGATAGCCTTCGCCATTCTTAGTTCATGGACTAGCTTTTTGCCGAGTCGCCAATTATTGCGCAATAGGTCCTCGACTGTCAAATCATTCGTATTTATTTCATAGTGAAACATATATCTTCCTCCGTAGAAAAGACCGTATTCCAATTGTAGAACACGGTCTAGAAATTAATTTGCTGCTTTAGCAGCCTTCATTACATAGAAGCTTGCCCCTGCAATTAAAATAAATGCAGTTAACGCTAAAAATGGGATTGTGATAAAACCTAACCAGTTGATATATTGACCAGTACATGAAACAGGACCACAAGAAGGTGCAGTTTCAGCTAAAAAACTAAGCTTTTGAATACCATAATGATAAAGTGATATACTGCCTCCCATAATGGCAAAAACAGCAGTTGTTACAGCAATACGTGCATTTTTTTGGATAAAGGCAATCGTTGTCATAATGACAATTGGATACATGAAAATTCGTTGGTACCAGCACAATTTGCAAGGTTCATAATGACGGATTTCTGAAAAGTATAAGGAACCCAATGTTGCAACGACAGAGACAATCCAAATAAATAATAAGCCATTCTCTACTTTTTTAGACATATAAGTTCTCTCCTTAGTATAACCATGTACTTGTTCGATTATAGTTGTTCTAGTTTTATATGTAAATTAACTTACCCAAAATAAGGTATATTCTTATAAAAAATTTCAGTCTAAAGTATGAATGGCTTAGGCAGACGTTCCAGACTTTGAAATGTTATCATTAAATTAGCAATGCCAAAGAAGAGGTGTTTTTGTGAGGGAGAATGATCATTCCAATATTGGTATTTTAAAAGAGATTGCAGAGTTATTAAACGAAGAAACTGAAATTGTGTCGATGTTAAAAGGAGCGCTTGTGAAATTTTTAAATGGCACAAATTTTGAAACAGGCTGGATTTTTTTTATCGATGAAAAAGGGCGATCAGAGCTTGTTGTCCATGTCAATTTACCAGAGGCTTTGGAGTATAAAAATTGTCATTATTTAAAAAAGGGAGGCTGCTGGTGTGTTTCCCGCTATCGTAATGAGGAATTAAAGAAAGCCTCTAATATTATTGAATGTCAACGTATTGAAAGTGCAATTGATGCAAATGTTGGTGATCATGAAGGCATCACACATCATGCAACGGTTCCGCTTCAATCAGGGCAAGAGCGTTTTGGTGTTTTAAATGTTGCATCGAAGGATACCGTGCGTTTTTCAGAGGAAGAGCTAGCATTACTTGAATCGGTTGCTTTTCAGATGGGATCGGCCATTAAGCGTATTTTACTGACAAAGCAGGAGCAGGAAATGGCACTTGTGAAGGAGCGCAATCGTCTAGCCCGTGATTTACACGATTCTGTCAATCAGCTACTTTTTTCGGTTACATTAACGGCGAGAGCTGGTATTGAAATGACAAACGAGTGTGATGTGAAGGAAACGTTTAAGGAAATTCAGCACTTAACACAAGATGCCTTAACAGAAATGCGTGCTCTCATTTGGCAGCTCCGTCCAAAAGGATTAGAAAATGGTTTACTTGAAGCGATCAAAGTGTATGCTGAAATGCTTGGCTTAAAGCTTCATGTAACGGTCTCAGGTGTACTGCAATTCCCATCGCGTATCGAAGAAACATTATTTCGGGTAGCCCAAGAAGCACTTAATAATGTTCGTCGTCATGCTGGGGTTCTGGAGGCTGCACTTTATATTACGGTTACTTCTACAGATATTTTACTTGTTATTCGTGATGAAGGACGAGGCTTCGTCATCGATCATAACACGAAGCTACTTTCGATAGGCTTGCAATCCATAAAGGATCGTGCAAAATCAGTTGGTGGGAAAGCTGACTGGGTTAGTGAAATTGGCAAAGGAACTGAGCTGTTAATCCGCTTGCCATATTAGGGGGGAAGAGTATGATACGTGTTTTAATCGCAGATGATCATCATGTAGTACGTCGGGGATTATTGTTTTTCTTAAAAACACAGAAAGATATTGAAGTTGTAGGAGAAGCAAAAAATGGACTAGAGGCAGTAGCATTAGCGGAAAGTATACAGCCAGATATTATACTCATGGACTTGGTAATGCCTGAAATGGATGGTATTCAGGCAACAAAGCGCATTAAAGCTAAGTTTCCGCATATAGAAATTCTAATGCTGACAAGCTTTTCAGATCGTGATCATGTGGTACCAGCTATGGAGGCAGGAGCTGCAGGCTATCAGTTGAAAGATATTGAGCCTGATGAGTTGGTATTGTCCATTTGTCGTATTATGCGAGGAGAAAATACATTACATCCAGAAGCAACAACGACTCTAGAAATGGATCGTCAAGAATCGAAAAATGCACCGCATGTTTTAAATCCGCTAACACCTCGTGAACAGGATGTGCTTGCAGAGCTTACTAAAGGGAAAAGTAATCGAGAGATTGCGTCCTCTTTATTCGTTACAGAAAAAACAGTGAAAACTCATATTTCTAATATTTTTACGAAGCTACAGGTACAGGATCGTACTCAGGCGGCTCTTTATGCTGTGAAGCACGGACTGACAGAGGGTAGCGGTGTTTAAAAGATAATAAATGTAAACGGCGTGTTTCTACAAATTGTAGCAACTCGCCTTTTTTGTATAGGAAGGTGTGGAATGTGACTCGGGAAGGTCCGATGAAAAGTACTTAGGTTGTTTTTTCTTATATTGTAAATATAATTGAGTAAGGATTTGGAAGTTAAACGATGTAATTAGCAATGGGGGAAATAGGGTTTAGAGTAAAGGAGTACAAATATGAAATTAGAGCGGCTTTTAACGATGACGATGATTTTAATAAATCGTAAAAAGGTGACAGCCCAGGAGCTTGCCGATTTATTTAATGTGTCAGTGCGTACTATTTATCGAGATATTGAAACATTGAGCTGTGCAGGGGTTCCTGTTATTAGCCAGCAAGGTGTTCATGGTGGAATTAGTTTAATCGATGGCTATCGTGTTGATAAGCAAGTGTTGACGAAGGAGGAGCTTACATCACTTTCTATTGCCATTAAAAGTGCACTAACAACATACGAGGATTCACATGCCGAAGCAGTACTTGAAAAATTAACAGGTGTTGCGGATGAGGAAGTAAAGCAATCGATTGATCAACTATTTATTGACCTTAGTCCTTGGGGACCAAATGTTATTTTCAAGGAACAAATTACTTTATTAAAGAAAGCAATTGAATGCGAGCATTGTGTAAGCTTTACGTATTCTACTACACATGGTCATATAACAAGACGATTATTAGAGCCGCATACTATAGTACAAAAGGGAAAAGTTTGGTATGTTTATGGCTATTGCACATTGAGAGAAGATTTTCGCTTATTTAAAATTTCAAGAATGAAGGATATACAAGAAGAGATGACGACTTTCCGGCGCAGGGAAGTCAACTTATCTGAACTCCCATGGGATAAAGAGTGGCACCATCCTCAAAATGTAGTAAACCTTACGTTATATTTCGATTGTGCCATAACGACATTAGTAGAAGAATCATTTGGCGCTGAGCATGTAGATAGTGAAAGTTCTACTATCAACATTGCATTGCCTGAGGATGAATGGCTATACGGATTTCTTCTTAGCTTTGGCCATCGCCTAAAAGTTTTAGAACCACCTCATATACGTGAAATTGTATTAATGCGAGCAAAAGAAATTGTAGCGTTGTATAAATAAAATGAATTGATGACATACAGTTGTCAGGTTTCCTTTGTTATAGTCATTACAAACAAGACGAAGGGTGGATGTAATGATGCAAAGTTATTGTCAAAGCTGTGGAATGCCATTAGTGGATGAGGCATTATTTGGTACGGAAAAAGAAGGGAATAAAAGTGAGGACTATTGCACTTATTGTTATGAAGTAGGAGAGTTCAAACAGTCAAATTTAACAGTTGAAGAAATGATCGAAATTTGTGTCCCACATTTAAAGGAAGATTGTATGGCGGAAGAGGATGCACGCCAAATGTTGACGTCATTTTTACCAAGCTTAAAGAGATGGAGAAAGCATGATCTACAAGAACCAGTTATGATGAATAAAGAATCATTTCAAATTGTAGGAATTTCAGCGCGAACAAGCAATGCAAATGAAATTACCGATCAAGCAAAAATCCCACAATTATGGTCGGATTTTTATCAGCAAAATGTTGTAGGGCAGGTAGCTAATGCAGTAAATCAAGTAACGTATGGCTTGTATTCTGACTATGAAACGGATGTTAACGGAGAATATTCCATTACACTTGGGCTGGAAGTAGTTGCTGCCGACGAAATTCCTGAAGATATGGTTGTAAAAACAGTGCCAGCTGCTAAATACTTAGTTTTCACTTCTGATAAAGGCCCATTTGAAGAAGTTGTCGTAAAAGCATGGCAGGATGTCTGGGCTTGGTTTGCAAGCTCAGATGTAGAGCGAACATACACAGGTGACTTTGAAATGTACGATGAACGATGTGCCAACCCTAAAGAAGCTCAGGTCGATATTTATATTGCCATTAAATAATATAAACAAATTAAACCTCCTATCAATGATAAATAGGAGGTTTCTTTGTTTATATAGTCTCCAACCAATCAATTGGTAGGAGACTTGTCGTCATTTGCTAGAGGATTTACTTCTATTTCAGGCTCAATATGCACGAGTACCTGACAGAAGGGATTTTCAGAAGTAACGGTTTTTTCAATCTCTTCTGTGATTCGATGACTTTCAAAGACATTTAAGTAAGGATCAACAGTCACTGTTACGTCTATAAAATACATATTGCCGTGAGCCCGGCCCTTAAAGTCCAAGAGCTCGATTACTCCGTCAACATTACGAATTAAAATGGATAATGTTTCAACTTCTTCAACATCAAAGGCATCTGTGAGGCTTTGAACTGCCTCCCAAAAGATTTCTACAGCTGTTTTAATAATAAGAAGTGCGACGAGTAGAGCTGTTATTGTATCGATAATGGGGAAGCCAAAAATAGCGCCAAAAATCCCAATTGCTGTACCGATACTAACAAGGGCATCTGAGCGATTATCATAGGCTGCAGCCTTAACAGCAGCGCTTTTTATTTTTTTGGATAGTTCCAAATTATAGCGATACACGATATACATCACAACTGCACTGCCGATTGCCACAAAGGCTGTTAATAATGATGGTGCTGTGCCAGTTGGCTCCCATAGACTTTTTAGCGAATTGATGAGTACTTGTAAGCCAACAATTAGCATAATAAACGAAGCAACAAGTGAAGCAACGGTTTCAGCACGTAAATGTCCGTATTGGTGATTAGAGTCAGGTGGCATTTGAGCAATCCGTAATCCAATTAATACCGCAATGGATGCGATAATATCAGTGGTATTGTTAAGTCCATCTGCTTTTAGTGCTTCTGATGTTCCGATGTAGCCAATCGTCAGTTTTAAAGAGCTTAATATTAGATACGTACCAATAGATAACCAGGCACCTTTTTCCCCTTGACGTAAATTTGTATAGAGCTCCATTTTGTTTCCTCCTAGCAAAACTTTATGGCATTATAAAACGACTCCCTTCTCGTGTAAGGGAGTCGTTTTTTGCGTAAATATTTATTTTACTTCAGTAGAAGCTCTTGCCATTATAGGCTGTGAGCAAAATATTAGTTTTATACTTGATTAAACAATCGCGACATCAATCATACCACTGCAATTAACCTCTTTCAGCGGTTGTCCAAACATCTGCTGAAAGAGTGGAATTCAGGTTTTGTGTATGTACAAAGCCGAATCCAATGCAATTATGCCAAGGCGTAATTGATTTTTAGTCATTTACTTCACCGTTGTCATTTGATAAATCACGTTCAGGTAATTTCAGAACTTCTAAGTATAAAATGTGGTGACCATCTAATTCTTTTGCGATAAATTCATAACCTTGTTCTTCAATACTGTCTCCTTCGACCGCATCAAAGCGTTTCGTCATGAACCAACCACCGATTGTATCAATATCATCATCTTCTATGTCAGTACCTAGCATATCATTAACACTTTCAACTAGCATCTTCGCATCTAAAATAAAGTGATTTTCTGCAATTTCCTGAACCTCTGGAATTTCATCTTCATCGAACTCATCTTGAATGTCGCCGACAATTTCCTCAATAATATCCTCAATCGTAACTAGACCAGATGTTCCGCCATATTCATCCATTAAAATGGCCATATGAATGCGTTCACGCTGTATTTTTAGTAATAATTCGTTAATTTGCGTTGTTTCCATTACGCGAATAATTGGCTGCATATAGTCAATCACTGGTTTATCGCCATTTGCTGGGTCTTTAATGTAGGCGGTTAATAAGTGCTTCATATTGACTAAGCCGATAATATGGTCTTTGTCACCATCGATAATTGGGTAACGGGTATATTGCTCAACGCCCATTAAATCGAAAACTTCTCTAATCGTAAGTTCTTTTTCAATGCCGACGATTTCAGTACGTGGGACCATGATTTCTTTTGCAAGACGATCAGAGAACTCAAAAATACTATTTACATATTCATATTCTGAAGTATTAATTTCTCCACCTTTTAAACTATCCGACAAAATCATACGTAACTCTTCTTCTGTATGGGCCACTTCTGATTCTGACATCATTTTCAAGCCGAAAAGGCCAGTTAAGCCACGTGCAGATCCGTTTAAAAGCTTAATGATTGGATACGTAATATTGTGGAATAATACTAATGGGCCAGCAAGGTTTAATGTTACAAATTCTGCTTTTTGGATGGCAAGTGTTTTTGGCGCCAATTCCCCTATTACTACATGCATAAACGTTACAATTGAGAATGCAAGTATAAATGAAAGGACAGTAGTAATACTTTCACTCAAATTTAGAAATTCAAACACTGGATTCAAGATAATTTTAAATGTAGGTTCACCAAGCCAACCTAGACCTAAAGCAGTGATCGTTATACCTAATTGACATGCAGATAAGTATTCATCTAAATCTGAAACTACACGTTTTGCATTTTTTGCTTTTTTATTGCCTTCTGCAAGCAATTGATCAATACGCGTAGTCCTTACTTTAACGATTGCAAATTCTGTTGCAACGAAAAATCCTGTCATTATTATTAGTAGGGCAAATGCCACCAACCTTATGGTTATTTCCATTATGTCTCCGTCCAAATAATTCCTTTGTTCCCGCCCGAATGAGGGAAGGAAGCAAAGTGTACACCTCCTATGATTTAAAAAATTGTTGAATGATTTAATCATAAAATATTTACATGCAAAACACAAATATTGACAACAACTTTTTTTAGTTAATTTTCTCATGATATATAAAAAATATATAATTTCAAACACCAAAAGATTGAAAATAAAAATTTGTTATGCTAACTTTAAATGTAGCAAAGAAGATAGTTTGTTTAGAGAAAGAAGCATTTACATCTCATATAAAACGACACGTCAAAAATCTCAAGAGTGCATACTTGCGGATTTTTTTAAATGAATTATTTTTAATAGCAACAAAAACGAAGCCATCTCATGCAAATGAGGTGGCTTCTTTGTATTGTAGAAAAATAAAATAGACGGTGTCATAGTATCACTTTTCGGCAAAGCAAGGGTTGATTTCCGTTCCGACTGGGCGCTTTGTTGCTGCCGCTACGCTTTCGCACAGTTAAAACATTTGTTGTTGCTGCCGCTACGCTTTCGCACAGTTAAAACATTTGTTGTTGCTGCCGCTACGCTTTCGCACAGTTAAAACATTTGTTGTTGCTGTCGCTACGCTTTCGCACAGAGCAAAGCTTCCTGGGGGCGTCGGGGCAACAGGATGTTGGTCACGAAGGTGTTATCACAGGACGTGATGCTTTTAGCCTTCGTTCCTCTATATCGCTGATCTCCAAGGAGTCGCCCAGTCTGAACGAAGATCAACCATTCTGCATAATATATGTGCTGGCAGGTTACTCTCATTTGTAGTGATAAAACAAAACTTCAGAATATGTTATTTGTGCGAAAGAGTAGCTACGGCTAATTTCAAAATAGTTTTCAATAAAAAAGGAGCCATTTTCGTATGAGATGGCTCCTTCTTCATTATTTAATTATTGTTGAAAGCGTAATTCAAGCACGCTTTTTCCACATCGTGTAGCGTTTCTTTTGCTGGTATTTCGCCTAGGTAAAGTGAAATTGTAACAGGTGCTTTTTCTGCTATACCTTGTTTTGTCAAAATATAATTATTGCCCTTATATGTTAAAAACATATTTTTTACAGGTCTTTTTCCGAAAGTACTAGCAGAAGAATTGAAAAATCCTTTTAATTGACTACAGTATTCCGTGTAGAAATCACTTTTAAAGCCAGTCAGAGTTTCGAATTTTTTACTATCAATAACTTCAGCCTCATTCGCTAGCTCGAAAATTTTAGCTGAAAATTCGGAAAAAACTTCTTTTACTTTTGCACGAATTAATGGTTTTGAATTATAACTGTTTATGTCATCAGAAAGAGTGACTTTACTCATAGAAATAGCCTCCTGCATAAAATCCCTTTAATACATGATAACATAAATGTATAAGAAGGATAAGGGAATTTCAACATATTTAAACAATTATAAGATAATAGCAGTGCTAGAAATAGTGGAAAATAGGTATATTTATACAGTTTGGGTGTTGAAAAGTATTACTTTTATTAGTCGTAAACATGGTACAACATGAGCTCATGAATCATTTTTTTTACTTCCTCTTCGTTAGGAGGGATAGAGCCATTCCATTGTATAACGCCATCTTTTAAGTACTCCGCTGAATAACGTTCGCGTTGATAAAAGAACGAAATGGACCAACCTGGAAGCTGAGAATTTTCAAATAAAGGCTTAAAGCTAAAATGCTGAATCATAACCAAACCCCATTTCTTATATATGTAGTTAATATTATTCAAGGATAGTGGTAATTTTGCAACTCCAAATGTCCTTCTTATCGTAATGAGCTGATAAAAGGATTTGTTTGTTAATAGTTTGCTCCTATGTACGTCCATTTTTTAACTGATTGAAGCTCCTAGCGGAAATCAGTATCTGCAAATTAATGAAGAAGGATAAAAATAGTGAATCATCATACTTTAAGAGGGGGTATTTCTTTCGTAGAAAATCATTGCTCTGCTATAATGAGTGCAGCAGGCGACAAAAAACGCCAATAGTGAATACAATTGAAATGAGAGGATACTAATGGATAATTTTCTAGTGACATTAATATTTATGGCAGTCATTGGAGCTGCAATTGGTGGTGTAACGAATCACTTAGCCATCAAAATGCTTTTTCGACCACACAACGCTATATATATTAAAAATTGGCGAGTACCTTTTACTCCAGGCCTTATTCCAAAACGACGTGACGAATTAGCGAAGCAACTTGGGCTAACGGTTGTAAATTATTTATTAACACCTGAAACTTTTAGAAAGAAATTTTTCTCAAAGGATATTCAGGAAAAGGTAGAACAGTTTGTACAAACAAAAGTAGAAGAAACGATTTTTACAAATGATAAAACAATTCAGGATTGGCTATCATTAGCTGGATTTTCCAATATGCCAGCAACAATTGAACAGAAGGTAGAAGCAATTGTTGAGGGACAATTTGAATCAGTTAAGAATACACTATCTACGAAATCAATTCGTACACTCTTATCAGCAGACATTCAACAAACGATTGATGCAAAGATACCAGTAGCGGTTGATCATATTTTAGAAAAGGGTGAGGATTATTTTTTATCACCCGAGGGCGAACTGACAATTAAGGCGATGATTGATGATTTCTTATCGTCAAAAGGATCACTTGGTGGAATGATTAATATGTTTTTAGGTGATTCTTCATCGCTAGTGGCAAAGGTTCAGCGTGAGCTTGTGAAATTTTTACAGGCGCCAGGAACTTCAACATTACTAACGAAAATTTTTACGCAGGAATTGGAGAAATTAAAAGATCGCCCAGCAATGGATTTCTTACAAGATATTCGCTTTGAAGCTATATTATCGAAATTACAAACTTACGTAAAAGAACAATTAGCAATTGAAGAACGCTTGAATTATCCTATTTCGCATTACTGGCCAGAAGGGAATTCGTGGATGAAGGAAACAGTAATTCCCCAAGTTATTGAAAAAGCTTTTGTAAAAGCTGAAGACAAATTAGAAGATGTATTAAAGCGCTTAAATTTACAAGAAGTAGTACGTGAGCAGGTTGATTCTTTCCCTGTGGAGAAATTAGAGGAGCTTGTACTAGGTATTTCAAAGCGTGAGTTTAAAATGATTACAGTACTTGGTGCAGTTCTTGGTGGATTGATTGGGATTGTGCAAGGATTAATTGTTTACTTTATTTAAAAAGGAGAATTATGTTGATGATTAATATTTACAATGAAATTAATTCGTTAGAGGTAGCTTTTCGTAAAACACCTGAATTTGAAGCTTTGGAAGCAGCAGTGAAAGTTGTTAAGGAAGATGAAGAGGCATTAAATCTATTCAAAAATTTCCGTAAAGTTCAAATTGACCTACAGAAAAAGCAATTAAATGGTGAAGATATTCTTGAAGATGAACTTGTTTATGCACAGAAAGCTGCGCAGCTTGCACAGCAAAATACAAAAATTTCTGCAATGCTTCAGGCAGAAATGAATTTAAGTAAGATCATCGAAGAGGTAAACCGAATTTTAATAAAACCTATTCAAACATTGTATGAAGAATTTTAACAGCCAAGTTCAGAGTCCTGAAAAAGCGTAGGCATAAAAATACTATTAGTTGCACATATAACAAGTAAGAAGAAAACGTGTTTCCGCAAGTCGGAGCACGTTTTCAATTTATGGCTCACTATCATTGGAGGTTATACTATGCATGTCATCATTGAATGGACTTATAAAGCGAAAAAGGGTGCGGAAACTGTTTTGCGTTCAGAAGAAATGCCAGCAGCTCAAGCATTACTACTTGCAGAGGACATGGAGCGAACAGGGAGAGTAAAATCGCTGCATTGTTTCGATCGACAGGATACAAGTTGGTCTTTAAAAGAACTCAAGGCATATTTAAAGGAAATTGACACTGAGCCACACAATATTACAGTTTATTTTGATGGTGGTTTTGATCGTGCAACATATCAATCGGGGCTGGGCTGTGTGATTTATTATGAACAAAATGGCAAGCCATATCGATTAAGACAAAATTCTTTTTCTTCCGAGCTTAAATCTAACAATGAAGCAGAATATGCAGCGCTTTACTTAGGGTTAGTTGAACTTGAGCTATTGAACGTTCACCATTTGCCCGTTTGTTTCACTGGTGATTCCCAAGTAGTGATCAATCAATTGAGTGGGGAATGGCCAGCGCTAGAAAAGAATTTATCTAGCTGGGCAGATAAAATCGATGCAAAGCTAGAGGAGCTTAGTATTCAGCCAGAGTACAAGCTGATAGCACGTAAAGAAAATTCTGAAGCCGACCGCCTTGCAACTCAAGCATTAAACGGTATCGATATTACAGGATTAAAGGAAATTGTAAAGGAGTAAATATTAGAAACTCCAAAAGAGAACCACCAGTATTTTGAAATGCAAACTCAATTGTTAGATGGTGTGTCTAACAATTGGGCGCAGTTCAGTGACAAGGTGGTTTTTTAATATTCTAAAGCATTAATCCCCAATGCAAGATTAGTTAGCTCAGCGTTATTTTGATCATGATTAAATTCAGCTTGGAAATAAACATTATTAAATTCAAAATTTGCATAATATACGATATCATCAGGATCTCCATACCTCTCATAGGAAGAAATTTGAATAGCTTGGCCTATGACTTCCTCTAATGATTCTTTTGTAACATTTTTGAAATTTGAAAGATAATAATGACTAACAGGTATCTCATCCTCAGCTAGACAGAAAAAGTAATTATCATAAAAAGAACAAAGCCCCCCCCTCGTAATAATCCTCCCCTTTCGGCAAGCCGGCTTTCCCCTTAGCGATCGGATATGTATCACCAAAAATAATATCAGTTTTAAAGAAATCATGATTTAATAATTTTAGCAGTTTTGAATTATGAATGATTGGCAACCCAGAATATAAGTTTATTGTACTATTTTCACTAGTTATAGCATGGTCACGAAGTGTAAAACGCTCTGAAGAATCTCCTGTTTGAATAGTAAAAGTATTTTTAGAGGTATCAACTTTTAACTCACTACCCTCATAGAGCCTATAGGATTGACCGCTAATAATGTTACTACCATCGTCTGCTACTTTAAGTAAATGAAAAACTTCTAAATTGCCTGAAGCACCAGCTTCAAAATGGGTTATTAATGCAATATCTTTTTTGTCTTCGTCCTTGAAGATACCTTTAAAACGGAAATCTCCATGAATTGTCGTTTCATATTGTTGAGAATTCCATTGTTCCCAAGCTTCACTGTTCTTATTATAATGACCGATTATATAACCGTATTTAGTACCGTTATAACTAAAGAAGAGTTCTGGTACTTCATCTCCTTCAAAGTCAATCATTTCTACAAAAACTTCTTCACTTGGGATCGTTAAATTTTTGTACCATGTACTATCTAAAGCCTGTTGCTTCCACTCTTCTGTCGTGTAAGGTAATTTGTCATTCTTTGTTAACTCGTTAGAAACATCAGTTTCTTTTGATGGTTGATCCTCACAAGCAAATAACAAACAACTTAGAAACAATAGTGGAATTATCCGTTTTTTCAACATAGTATCTCCTTACTTCCATAAAATTAGTAGTTTCATCACCAAAAGTCGGGGACGAAATTTGTTAAAAGGGAACAGAAATCAACACTACGCTTTGGCGATAGGCCAATTATCCCATTCTTTATTGCTAATTATAATAGATATTGACTAAAAAACGGTTATTATCATAAATTCTCCATTTTTAATGAAACTTTTACCATACTAAAACTACTACTACTATGAACCTAATAATAAGGAGAGATTTTATGAACATGAAAAAAATTGCACCTGTAGCAATGACAGCATTATTATTTGGAAGTGTAGTAATACCAGTCGCTTCAGCAAATGAAAATCAGGCAGACGTACAACAACAAGTACCACAAATCCAAATTGATCCTGTACACATATTCAACAATACCTATGGAACGGTTGAAAAAGTGAATTCAAGTGAAAATATTACATACTTCACAGTACAAGATGGTGACCAAACAAACATTTTAGAAATCTCAAAGGATACACTTGTTTTCGATAATACAGGTAAAAAAGTAGAACTTAAAAAAGGGGATAAAATAGTAGCTTATACATTTGCGAACAAGCCACAAAAATTAATTTATCCACCACAATTCAATCCTGATGTTGTCATTGTTGAAACTGAGGAAGCAGGATTTGTTGAAGTTGATTACTTCTTTGAAAACTTAACGAATACTTATGATATGTTGCAGTTAACCATTGGTGAAAACACAGAGCTTATCAATTCAAAGGGAGAGAAAGTTGCAGCTAAAGACTTAATTGAGAAGAATTTAGTAGTTTTCTATACAGCTTCAACCAAAAGTATCCCAGCTCAGACAACACCTTCGAAAGTAATTGTTCTTGATGACGAGTCTGAAAATCCAACAGAAAATACTGTAGAAGCGGAAATAGCACAAATTATCGCGAAAGATTACTATGAAGTCGATGGAACAAAGATGGTTCCGTTGCGTTTGATTGCCGAAAAGCTTGGCTATAAAGTAGAGTCAACAAGTAAAGGTGCAATTGTATCAAAAGGTAATCTATCTTACACAATTACACGTGGAGAAAAAATGTTTGGTTATAACAAAGCATTACGCCCACTTAATGCAGCACCTGCTTTTCTAGAAGCATATAAAACATATGTACCAGTTGAATTTGTAGAGGAATATTTAAAATAATTTAGAGACCCATATTAAGGTGCCACCTTTGTATGGGTTTTTTGCGCCTTAAAATGCTGAATTCACTCTCTTTAGTTGTTATTTTAAAGGCTCATCACCAAAAGTTATGGATGACATTTGTTAAAACATATGCCATGTATATAAGTTGATTGGAGTGGAGTCTGGGCGACTCCTTGGGGATCAGCGATAGAGGAACGAAGGCTAAAAGCATCACATCCTGTGATAACGCCTTCGTGACCAACATCGTGCTGTTGCTGTCGCTGCGCTTTCGCACAATCAAAATCCTCTGCTGTCGCTACGTTAGCACTACGCTTTCGCGCAAAAAACATCTGTTGGCCCGAGACCCTGGAGCGAAGCGAAGCGGCTCATCGGACGCCCCCAGGAAAGCGCCCAGCGTAACGGAAATCAACCACATGTTTTGGTGATGATCCATTTTAAATAAATATTTGATTATATTCCCAAACATAATCATTGTAGGAAACTTGTGAGAGCATTTATCGTCTTAATCAATGAAGAGGGTGACTTTAACAGAAGAGAGGATTTTGTGTGGAAAGAAAATTAAGAAGGTCTAAAAAAGCGAAACCTAAAAATAAAATAATAAAAATAACTTTAATAGTAATCGTAATTTTACTATTAACCGTAACTAGTTATGGAGCTTATGCGTTTGTTAAATTTAAAAATGCCTATGATAGTTCAAAGGTCGATTTAAAAAGAGATGGAAATAAATCAGAGCTAAGGGAAGAGGATGTTTCATTTAAAAAAGATCCTATCTCCATTTTTTTATTAGGTGTTGAAGATTACTCTAGTGAAGCGGAGAATGGTCGAGCAGACACTCAAATGGTCATTACTTTGGACCCAGATACATCTGAAATTAGCTTAATTACAGTGCCTCGGGATGCAAGAGTTAACATAGAAAATGCAGGGGAATATACAGGTGTACATAAAATCAATGCCGCGTATAATTATGGATCGATTACAGGCTATGGGGCAATTAAACTTCAATTAGAGACAGTTGAAAAATTCCTTAATATACCGATAGATAACTTTATTGCGGTAAACTTTGATGGCTTTAGAGATATTGTCAATGCTTTAGGTGGAGTAACAGTAGATGTTAAAGAGGATTTTTGGGAAGATAATATTTACGATAAAAAACGGATAGACTTTCATAAAGGAGAGTCGCATTTAAACGGGGAAGAGGCACTTGCATTTGTAAGAATGAGATACAGACCTATAAATGCTTCATACTCTCGTGAAGAAAGACAAAGACAATTTTTGACTGCAACAATTGATCAAGCGAAATCTACGAATACAATATTTAAAATTGGTCAAATTGCAGATATTTTAGGAGAAAACGTAGAAACAGATTTAAACCCTAAAGAGATCTACGCACTTCAAAAGCAATATTTGAATGCTAAAAACATATCTACGAAAACGATAGAAATAAAAGGCGAAGATCAGTATATCGACAATGTATCTTATTTTATTCCTGATATGGAAAGCTTGGAGAAAGTAAGCATGGAATTAAGAAGAATTCTTAAACTAAAAGAAGAACGTTTCAAAACAAACGCGGCTATTGAAAGATAAAAGATAAGAATCCATTTTGAAAAAATTTTTCAAAATGGATTTTTTATATTAATAAACGGAATGTTCTGTTATTAATTGTAACTTTGCTTAACGTGATAAAAATTTGTTAAACTATTGGTGCTGTAATTTTTGAGAGAAAAGAGCGAAGACAATGAAAATTATTCACATAGATCAAAAATACCCTGAGGATTGGATTCGCGTATTAAATCATATTGCGAATTTATTTTTTGAGGATTCCAAGTTAAAAGTAGAAGCTGAAGGAACAGATATGACAGTGTTATTCGAATATAACATTGGTGATGATTTTTCCATTTCTACAAAAGCAGTGCTTGAGGTAGATGGTAAGCGTTATACGAATGATTACCGTATTCAATACGAATCTGGGGCTGAAGGACGTGAGCTAAATATTCGTATGAAGCGTGCTTTATCACACGTATTTTTAGATGTGCTAGAGCAACATACGGGCATGCAACAACAGTGGGGGATTTTAACAGGCGTACGTCCGACTAAGTTGTACCATAAATTTCGAAAGGCTGGAAAAAGCGATGAAGAAATTGCTGATATCCTAATTCGTGATTTCCGTCTGTCAGAAGAAAAGGTATCGCTACTAAAAGAAATAGTTGAACGTCAGTTAGTGACAATTCCTGATATAGATGAAATAGGTAAAGAAATAAGTATTTATATTGGCATTCCTTTTTGCCCGACTAAATGTGCTTATTGTACTTTCCCAGCGTATGCAATTGGCAGCAATCGTAAGCAAGGGCGAGTGGCAACATTTTTAGATGGATTGCATATTGAATTACGTGAAATGGGTAAATGGCTGAAGGACAATAATATGAAAATCACATCTATTTATTGGGGTGGTGGTACACCGACATCTATCGAAGCGGATGAAATGGATGCATTGTATCAGACGATGTATGACTCCTTCCCAAATCCTGAAACAATCCGTGAAGTAACTGTTGAAGCGGGCAGACCTGATACGATTACGCCTGAAAAACTAGAAGTGTTAAAAAAATGGGGCATTGACCGAATAAGTGTTAATCCACAATCGTACACAGATGAGACCCTTAAAGCAATTGGTCGCCATCATACGGTACAAGAAACAATTGATAAGTTCTGGTTAGCGCGTGAATCAGGCATGAATAATATTAATATGGATTTAATTATTGGATTGCCCAATGAAGGGATTGAAGAGTTCCAAAATTCATTAGATGAATCTGCAAAAATGCAGCCAGAATCGCTAACAGTACACACATTATCATTTAAACGTGCATCAGAAATGACACGTAATAAGGATAAGTACAAGGTAGCAGACCGTGATACTGTTGCAGAAATGATGCATATGGCGCAAGTATGGACGAAGGAAAATGAATATGTACCGTACTATTTATATCGCCAAAAAAATATTTTAGGTAATTTAGAAAATGTCGGCTACAGTAAAGCTGGCGAAGAAAGTATCTATAATATTGTCATCATGGAAGAAGTACAGACTATTCTAGGGATTGGCTGTGGAGCCTCCTCTAAATTTGTTCATCCTGAGACGGGAAAGATTACACAGTTCCATAATCCAAAAGATCCTGCTGCCTACATCATGACGTTTGAAGAGGCAATCGGTAAAAAAATTGAGTTTTTAGATGAATTATATAAGGCATAAACAAGATGGCAATCTGATGTTTTTCAGGTTGCCTTTTTTTATTCCGATAAATCAGCATAATGTTCCGATAAAACTGGAAAATGTTCCGATAAATCCACGAAACATTCCGATAAAACTCAAAAGTATTCCGATAAAAACTCAGGAATGTTTTTAGTCTGAATTATAATGGTGATAGGCATTTAACTAAAATGAGCGGAGGTATAACATGAAAGTTGTTATTAGTCCAGATTCCTATAAGGGGACTTTGTCGGCCATCGAGGTAGCTAGTGCCATGCAAGCAGGAATATTGGATGTTGATCCATCGATTGAAACAGTCATTTTACCAGTTGCAGACGGTGGAGAAGGTACACTAGAAGCACTTGTTACTGCAACAGAAGGTCAATATTTTTCGCACCGTGTGCTTGATCCATTGGGAAGAGAAATTAAAGCGAGATATGGTGTGCTTGGTGATAATGAAACATGTGTTATTGAAATGGCTCAGGCATCTGGAATTATGCTGTTGCAGGATGAAGAAAAAAATCCTGAGCTTGCATCGACGTATGGGACGGGGCAGCTAATCAAAGCTGCTCTTGATAAAGGGTTTAGAAAATTTATTGTCGGAATCGGCGGTAGTGCGACAAATGATGCTGGTATGGGCATGTTAAAGGCATTTGGATTGCAACTGAAAAAAGAAGATGGCACTTTAATTGCGAATGGAATATCGGCACTATTAGATTTAGCTTCAATTGATATCAGTCGGTTAGACCCCCGATTAGCTGAAGCAAAATTTATTATTGCCTGTGATGTTGATAATCCACTGATTGGAGAGCGAGGGGCAACAGCTATTTTTGGGCCTCAAAAAGGTGTTAAAGAGCATCAAATTGCTTATTTTGATAGCTGCTTAAAGCAGTTTGCGGACATTGTTGAAAAGCATGTTGGTATTCGATTACACGACTACAAAGGGGCAGGCGCTGCAGGTGGAATGGGAGCCGCGTTAATCGCCTTTTTAAACGGCAGTTTTCATGCAGGTATTGAGATTGTGATGAATGCAGTACAGTTAAAAAAGCATTTAGAAGGTGCCGAGTTTGTAATGACAGGTGAAGGAAAATCAGATCGCCAAACATTACATGGAAAAGCGCCATTAGGGGTGGCGAAGACTGCAACATTATCGAATGTACACGCTGTCTTATTGTCGGGGGCGATAGATGAAAATGATAAACCCGCATTACTTGAATCTTTTACTGTAGTTGAATCATTAGTAGATGAGACTATTAGTGTTCAGCAGGCAATGCAAGAGCCTTATTATGTTATTCGCATGAAAACAAAGAAAATAGTTGAGTATTATATACAAAATGGATATAAGTTTTGTTGAAACGAGCAATTTAAATAAGTTAATCTTCGTTACGGCTGGGTGACTCCTTGGGGATCAGTGATAGAAGAGTATAGGCTAATAGCACCACATCCTGTGTTAACGCCTCCGTGACTAACATCGTGCTGCTGTTGCTGCCGCTTCGCTTTCGCACAGTCCAAAATCTTTTGCTGTCGCTGCGCTTTCGCACAAACAAAACCCTCTGCTGCCGCTACGTTGCACTCACGCTTTCACGCAAAAGACATCTGTTGGCTCGAGACCCTGCAGCGAAGCGGATGTTTTCTATGCGAAAGCGAAGCGTCAGCTACAAAGCACCCAGCCAGAACGGAAATCAACCCTATGTTATGGATTTTAGATTATTTGAAATAGGGAGCAACCATCTCTTTTTTGTATAATAGAAAAGTAGAAAGGAAGTTAGAGATGAAAAAATTAATAGTAATGCTCCTTTGCGTTTTTTTATTAGCAGGCTGTACGGGGACTTCAAATACGAAAAAAGTATCTGTCACTGCGGGACATGAAATGCGCGTACATTTTATTGATGTAGGACAAGGAGATTCGATTTTTATTGAATCGCCAAACGGTAAAACAATGCTTGTTGATGGAGGCGTAAAAGGAGCCGGTCAAAAGATTGTTTCGTATTTGAAGGAGCTCGGTGTAAACAAGCTTGATATAGTGGTCGCAACCCATCCTGATGCAGACCATATTGGTGGTTTAATTCCTGTGTTAAATTCGATAGATATTGGGCAATTTTATGATTCAGGGAAGGTACATACATCTCAAACCTTTGAAGAGATGCTGACACTTATTGATACGAAGAATATTCCTTATGATATTCCGAAAACAGGCGATCATATTGCGTTTGATGATGATATAAACGTGAAGGTGTTAAACGCCAATGAAAATGCAACAGATAATAATGATGCTTCCGTTGTCTTAAAACTTGCATATGGTAATGTATCATTTTTATTAACAGCCGACGCGGGAATAGCGTTAGAAAAAGAGATGATGCAGGGCGATGTGAAAGCCATGATCTTAAAGGCTGGCCACCATGGCTCTAATACGAGTAGTTCTGCAGAGTTTATTCAGACAGTGCATCCTGAAGTAACAATTTTAAGCTATGGTGAGGGCAATAAGTATGGTCATCCTCATGCTGAAGTCGTCGAGCGTTTACAAGCAATTGGCAGTGAAATTTACGCAACTGCAGAAGCGGGCACTGTTATCGTATCAACGGATGGGGTAAACTATGACGTGAATTCGAAAGAATGGTCTGGAACCATTACCTCAGCACCACCAACGACGAGTGCAAATGTTGAAATTGTCAGTAAGGATTTAATAGAAGAAATTGTAGGCATTAAAAATAAAAGTAATGAAGCAGTGTCCTTAAAAGATTGGCAGCTTATATCAATTGAAGGTGCTCAAGTTTTTAATTTTCCGAATGTGACCTTGCAGCCAGGGAAAACGTTTTATGTCACTAGTGGCTCAAATGCACGAGAAGGTCAAAACTATTTAAAATGGACAAAGAAACAAATTTGGCTGAATGATGGAGATGCTGCGCAATTACGTAATGCGAAAGGGGATATCGTTAGTGAACTCGACTAAATACACCTTAGACCGTATTGAAGATGGATATGCAGTTTTTTTGAAGTACCCAGCGGAAGAGGAACAGCTAATCATTTTACAGTCTGCTATAAATAAGCCAGTGCAAGTAGGCGATCGTGTGCTAATTGAAGAAATGGACGGCATCTACCAGATTGAAATTCTAAAAGAAGAAACAGAACAAAAAAAGGCAGACATACAAAGTTTAATGGATAGATTGCGTAGGAAAAATCAATAGTAGAAGCGGTTAGGATTAGGCTCATCACCTAAAGTTGGGGATAGCATTTTTAAAATGGATACTATGTAATATGTTGATTGGAGTGGAGGCAGGGCGACTCCTTGGGGATCAGCGTCACAGATGAGACCCTGCAGCGAAGCGAAGCGGCTCATCGGACGCCCCCAGGAAAGCGTCCGGCCGGAACGGAAATCAACCTTACGTTTTGGCGATGGAAAAAACCTAAAACACTATGCTAAATATTTCGAAAATATGCTAAAATAATTATACTAATAGGAAGCTAGGAGCTGACACAATGTCAATTAACACAATTATTTTTGATTTAGATGATACGCTATTATGGGATAAAAAATCCGTCAAAACAGCATTTGAAAAAACGTGTGAGTACGTAGCAACAATACATAATGTGAATCCTGCTGAGCTTGAGGAAGCTGTGCGTAAAGAAGCACATGCACTTTACGAAGGCTATGAAACATATGATTATACGGTGTTAATCGGCATTAACCCATTTGAGGGACTTTGGGGAACATTCGATGATCCAACAGACTATTTCCAAAAAATGAAAAATATCGTACCAGGCTATCGTGCAGAGGCATGGACAAAAGGCTTAGCAGCTCTTGGCATTGATGATGCACAACTAGGGGCGGAGCTAGGGGAGCGCTTTGTGGCAGAGCGTAAAGTGTCACCATTCTTATATGAAGATACTTTTGATGTCCTAGATAAGCTGAAAGGAAAGTATCAACTCGTATTACTGACAAATGGAGCACCAAGTTTGCAAAATTTAAAGCTGGAAATAACACCAGAAATCGCGCCATATTTTGACCATATCATTATTTCTGGGGACTTTGGCAAAGGGAAACCGGATGCCTCTATTTTCGAACATGTAATGGAAAAAGCAAGTATTACAGCAGACGATGCAATCATGGTTGGCGATAACTTAAACACGGATATTTTAGGCTCATCTCGTGTTGGTATGCGTAACGTTTGGATCAATCGTGAAAACAATGCACCAAATGGCGTTGTCACTCCAACATATGAAGTAGATTCTTTAACTGCATTATTAGAACTTGTAAATAAGCTCTAAGCTAAAAATGAATGGATTTAAGGTGCATCCATAAACAAAGGTTGATCTTCACTCTTTGTGAAAATCAACGGCTCCTTATCATTGGTATGAGAAGTTAAGGCATTCGGTGAAGAGCGTTTAATTAAATTAACCCTATGGACCTTAAAAAGATCAAATAGAAAAAGCGTATTTTGAAAAAAGATTGATCAAAATACGCTTTTTCTAGATTCAATTGATTAAAAATCCTTGCTCAATTAAAACGCCTGATTGAGTAATATCTCAAAATTTCTACTGAATGCCAATTTCTTATCTTTTACTTAATTATTCACATAAAAACAAACATGATTTCTCAAATCTATCAACATCACTTGATACGAAATACCAGTGATTATCTATTTTCTTGTAATCACTATAATAATCAAACTCTTTTGGGGTTGGAAATTCACCTGTGGATGAAAAAATAAATCCTTCCTGTAAACCCTGCATGTCCATAAAGGGTTGTTCAGCTGATTGGAAATAGACAAAAAAATGATCTTTCGAATGCATACCTACTCTGATCGTCTCATCTTTAACCGCATCTATATATTGCGGGGGAGTGTAATACGAGTAAAAACCTTTACTTCCAAATCTATTTGCTTCTTTTTTTATTTCTCCATTGACTAACATGCTAATGATTTCTTCTCTATCTTCTTTATAAAAATAAAAATTCACTTCTGTTCTAATCAATGGAGGCAATACAATCACTATGAGTAATGTTATTAATTGAATAATAATTGGAACCCATATCTTTTGAAATAAATAAATGATTGAATAAATAAAGATGACCGTAAATAACCCATATGTTATTAATGCCAACTTAGAAGATTCATTCCCGATAAGCTTTAACATTGTATAAAACAATAATAGAATACTACTTCCTATTGCAAAGTAGATTATATGTTTTTTCATAATTATTACTCTCCTATAACGATATAAACTTTTAAAAGCAACCAATGGTTTCAAAATCCTTGCTTCATATTATTTTTTTATAAAAACATATATTTCGCACAGACAAACTCAAGTTGTTGCTGTCGCTACGCTTTCGCACAGACAAACTCAAGTTGTTGCTGTCGTTACGCTTTCGCACAGACAAACTCAAGTTGTTGCTGTCGCTACGCTTTCGCACAGACAAACTCAAGTTGTTGCTGTCGCTACGCTTTCGCACAGACAAACCCAAGTTGTTGCTGTCGCTACGCTTTCGCACAGACAAACCCAAGTTGTTGCTGTCACTCTTCTTTCTCTGCTCACTGTCCGCTCTCCCTCCTGAGGAAAGCACCCAGCGGAACGGACATCAACCTAGGACATGATGATGAGCCCCAAAATAAAAAAGCAGAGAGCAACTACTCTCTGCTTATCAACAATCTATTATAGGTTAATCGCTTTTACTTCATCAATATTTTCAAGCTGTGCAACGAATGTTAGATCTTCTTCTGATACAGCATTATCGACTGTTAGCATCATGACAGCTGTTCCACCAACTTGTGCACGACCAACTTGCATTGTTGCGATGTTCACATCTTTTTCTGCTAGCTTTGTTGCTACGCGGCCGATTGCACCTGGTTTGTCTGTGTTTTTAATGTAAAGAAGGTGACCTTGTGGAATAACGTCAACAACGTAGTCTTCTACTTTAACAATACGTGCACCTAAACCATTTAATAATGTACCAGCAACTGTGTGTGTTTCGTTAACTGTTTTAATTTCAATCGTAATTAAGCTAGTGAAGCCTTTAGCAGTTGTTGTTTTATGCTCATTTATTTTCATGCCGATACGTTCAGATAGGTAACGAGCATTTACGTCATTAACATGATTACCATGGTTTTTAGCTAATAAGCCTTTTAACGCGTTTGACGTTAATGGACGAACATCATAATTTGCTACTTCACCAGCATAAGATAAGTTGATTTCTTTCACAGGCTCAGTTGTAAGTTGAGATAAGAATGAACCAAGTTTTTCAGCTAATTCAAAGAATGGCTCAACTTGTGCAAGCAACTCTTTCGGAATAGATGGCATGTTCACTGGGTTAGTTACAGTACCTGTTTTATAAAATTTAATGATGTCGTTTGATACGTCAACAGCTACAGACTCTTGTGCCTCGATTGTAGATGCACCTAAGTGAGGTGTTGCGATTACTTGTGGTAAAGTAAGTAGCTTGTGATCTGTTGCTGGCTCAGTTACGAATACGTCAAGAGCAGCACCAGCTACTTTACCGTCTACGATTGCATCATATAAATCATCCTCGTTGATAATACCGCCACGTGCACAGTTAATGATACGCACGCCATCTTTCATCATAGCGAATTTCTCTTTGTTAATAAGGTTACGTGTTTCAGGAAGAAGAGGTGTGTGTACTGTAATGAAATCTGCTGCTGCACAAATTTCTTCAACTGTTGATTTTGTTACGCCTAACTCTTTAGCGCGTTCATCAGTTAAAAATGGATCATATGCCATAACGTTCATACGTTGACCTTTTGCACGATAAGCTACTTCCACACCGATACGACCGAAGCCTACAACACCTAAAGTTTTATTTTTAAGCTCAACCCCAACATAAGATTTACGATCCCATTTACCATTTTTAAGTGTATTGAATGCTTGTGGGATGTGACGAGCAAGTGAAGTCATCATGGCAATAGTGTGCTCAGCAGCAGAGTTAGTGTTACCGTCTGGTGCATTTACAACGATAATCCCATGTTCAGTTGCAGCAGTTAGATCGATGTTGTCTACACCTACTCCAGCACGTCCGATAAGTTTTAAGTTTTTAGCCGCTTCAATTACTTCGCGTGTTACCGTTGTTTGAGAACGTACTAGTAAAACATCTACATCTGCAATTTTTGCGATTAATTCTTCTGGTGCAAGACCAGTATCAACGATGATATTTAAGTCTAGATCTTGTTCTTGGCGTAGTGGGAAAATACCATCTTCACTTAGTGGATCAGCGATAAATACGTTAATTGCCTTTGTTGCAGTAGTCATTTGTAATGTAGTCATTTGTAATTAGCTCCTTTTAATTAAAAAATGTTAGTGTTCTTTATAGACGAAACAGTCTGAATTTTGTAGAGATAGTACATTTTACAGCGTACAAATCTCCTTTGTAGATATGAGAACAATAAAAAAGCCCTCCGCGCCTTACAAACACAGATATTGTGTTGTAAGGGGCGAAAGGCATAATAAACATTGGTTCGCGGTACCACCCTTAATCACTGCTTAAAAATTTCTAGCAGTCTTAGCTATATGCGTAACGTGCATGTGACGGATAAGCTTACTTTGGAGATGTTCGGCTTATCTATTCAGGAGTGGAACTATTATCGTAGAAATCACTGATTTACACCAACCATCAGCTCTCTTTGGATTTTCTTGCGACTAGCGTGTCTCCGTCGTTATATTTCCGTGTGATTTAATTGTTATCATCATAATCCTTATTGTTCACCTTTGTCAACAATATTTCTGAAAAAGATTAAAATTCACGACTAAGTACGTTGGTTAATCAACTAAAAACGAACATTCTTTTATTTATTTATTAATATTGTTCGTGTTTTAGGGAAGGACAATGAAAGCGCTACCGATATATGTCAAGTCAGATCACATGGGCGTTTAACAAATATTTGAGGTCGAAAATTATATGGCAGAAACTTTCTTTGTTTAGTGGAGGAAAGCGAACGTTTTTTTCTTGTCACATTTCTGTCAAAATTACGATGTGTAGAAGGTAAACCGTCAATTAGAGAAGAATGTAAGTAAAGGAAGATTGATTTTTAGGGGGTGCAGAATGATGTATGATGTAGCAATTGTCGGTGCAGGACTGGCAGGGTTAGTAGCTGCCTGTGAGTTAGCAGATGCAAAGAAAAAAATTCTATTAGTAGATCAAGAACCTGAAAATTCAATGGGGGGACAGGCATTTTGGTCCTTTGGGGGTATTTTTTTAGTGAATTCACCCGAGCAAAGAAGGCTTGGTATTAAGGATAGTAAAGAGCTTGCGTGGCAGGATTGGCAAGGAACGGCTGGCTTCGATCGCTTGGAGGATGAAGATTCGTGGGCATACAAATGGGCTAGAGCTTATGTAGATTTTGCAGCTGGTGAAAAATATAGCTGGTTAAAGTCTATGGGGATTAAGTTTTTTCCAGTCGTCGGTTGGGCGGAACGAGGGGGATCCTTAGCAGGTGGCCACGGTAATTCAGTACCTAGATTCCATATCGTTTGGGGAACCGGACCAGGTATTGTAAAGCCTTTTGCTGAAAAAGTGAAAAAGGCCATAAAGAATGGTTTTATAGATTTTAAACCAAGACATCGTGTAGACGAATTTATGCAACAAGATGGAAGGATAACGGGGATTAGTGGAACAGTTTTGGCGCAAAGCTATGCAAATCGTGGTGAAAAAAGCTCTAGATTGGGTATAGGTGAATTTTCTTATGAAGCTGGGGCTGTTATTGTGGCCAGCGGTGGAATAGGTGCAAATTTTGATTTAGTTAGAAAAAGTTGGCCAGCACGACTTGGAACACCACCAAAAAATATGGTTAGTGGTGTACCTGCCTATGTAGATGGAAGAATGTTAGAAATTACGGAGCATGCCGGTGGACGTATCGTTAATCGAGACCGCATGTGGCATTATACGGAAGGCTTGAAAAATTGGGACCCAATTTGGCCCAATCACGGTATTCGAATTTTGCCGGGCCCTTCATCATTATGGTTTGATGCGGAGGGCAATCGATTTAGAGCACCTAATTTCCCTGGTTTTGATACGTTAAGCACATTAGAAGCCATTCAAAAAACTGGCTATGATTACTCGTGGTTTATTTTAACAGAAAAAATTATTGAAAAAGAATTTGCCTTATCGGGCTCTGAGCAAAATCCTGATTTAACAAATAAAAGTATTACTGATGTTCTGAAACGAGTTTTGCCAGGACCACCTGCTCCCATTCAAGCATTTAAAAATTATGGTGAAGATTTTGTTATTGCTAATGATTTAAAGGAATTAGTTGATGGAATGAACAAATTGGCTGGTAATGACCTTCTCGATTTTATTAAAATAAAAGAGCAAATTTTAGCAAGGGATCGTGAAATGGACAATAAATTTTCAAAGGACTTACAGGTTAATGCTATTCATGGTGCAAGAAACTATGTAGGTGATAAATTTGTGCGCGTTGCGAAGCCCCATAAAATATTAGATCCTAACAATTGGCCACTTATTGCGGTTCGTTTAAATATTTTAACGCGTAAAACATTAGGGGGCTTACAGACGAATTTAAATGGTGCTGTGTTAGGTGCGGAGGGTCAGCCTGTACCAGGTTTATTTGCAGCTGGAGAAGTTAGTGGTTTTGGTGGTGGCGGTGTACATGGGTACCGTGCATTAGAGGGGACGTTTGTTGGAGGTTGTTTATTTAGTGGTCGTCAGGTAGGGCGTTACTTAGCAAAAGGAGAATGAAGGAAATTTAAGTGTGGAAAATCGCTTGGGTATGGCGAGGAAATGTAGTCCTTTGCAGAAATGAAGAAATCCTCAAAAAAGAGCATCACCACAAAATGGATGATGCTCTTTTTTCTTATAAAGACGAATTTTGAACTTGAGCGATTTCAGCGATTTGTTCCTCAATCTGCTCTTTTGTCCAACCATTCTCTTCAACGAAGAAGTTACGTTCTGCGCGGCGGCATTCGTCTGAACAGCTACGCATATAAAAGGCCTCATGCTTTTCCTCGCAAAGCATTAATTTATGGCATTCAGGATTTGCACAGTTTGTATAACGTTCTGTCAGTTCTCCAGTAAAGAAATCCTTACCGACAATCACATGCTCAACCTGATTAATAGGTACACTGCGACGACGATCAAAGACGAACATTTGTCCATCCCATAGTTGACCTTTTACTTCAGGGTCTTTAGCATATGTGGCAATACCACCATGTAATTGGCCAACACTTTCTCCATAGCCTTCACGTTTTAACCAGCCAGAGAATTTTTCGCAGCGGATACCACCTGTGCAGTAAGTTAAAACTTTCTTGCCTTCAAAATCTTCTTTATGGGCCTCCATCCAAGCTGGTAGGTCGCGGAAGTTTTCAATATCTGGACGAATAGCGTCACGGAAATGTCCGAGGTCGTATTCATAATCATTGCGTGCATCAATAACTACTGTATTATCTTCCTGCATACGTTCCATAAATTCCTTTGGTGTTAAATAATCTCCTGTTATTTCTAAAGGATTAATATCATCTTCTAAACCAAGGTGCACAATTTCTCGACGAGGGCGCACATGCATTTTTTTAAAGGTATGTCCTTCAACTTCATCAATTTTCCACATAATGTCGCTAAAACGTGGATCTGCCTTCATATGATTCATGTAAGCATCAGTTTGCTCGACTGTACCTGAAACGGTTCCGTTAATGCCTTCATAGCCAACTAAAATACGACCAAGAAGCCCGAAATCTTTACAAAGTGCTAAATGTTCCTCTGCGAATGCCACAGGGTCTTCAATAGCTATATATTTATAATAAAGTAATACACGATAGTCTTTCTGTGTCACAATTATTAACCACCTTTAAATCAATATTCGTCATTAAATATAGCATATCAAGTGCAATTTTGCGTAGGATAGAAGGAGTTTTCTAAAAAAACACGAATAGTACATAGTGAATGACTATTCATATTTGGGGGTGTTGGGATGGAATTTTCAACGATTACATTAGAGAAATTAGAACGCCGTGCAACATTAACATTAAATCGTCCACATGCCATGAATGCTATGGACGATGTGATGATGCGCGAACTAGCAGAATGCTTTGAGGCACTACAGCAAGAACAAGAAATACAAATTCTCGTTATTCGCGGAGAAGGAAAAGTCTTTTCAGCAGGTGGCGATATTAAAGCGATGCTAGATCCGGATAAGCCACTTAATATTAATGAGGCAATGGTTTATTTAACACGTATTGTCAAAGCATATTACCAGCTACCGATGATCGTCATTGCAGCGGTTCATGGAGCGTCAGCTGGATTAGGCTTTAGTCTAGCTCTAGGGGCAGACATAGTGGTGGCATGTGAAAATAGTAAGCTCGCTATGAACTTCATCGGCATAGGGCTCATCCCTGATGGTGGCGGCCATTTCTTTATGAAGGAACGTGTTGGTACTGTCAAAGCTAAACAAATGATTTGGGAAGGAAAGGTGCTAACTGCATCTGAAGCACATGATGAAGGGTTAATTGACTACGTTGCACCAGATGGGACTGTTTTTGCAATTACTGACCAACTAGTAGGAAAAATGCTTGCTTCTCCAATTGCATCGATGATTACGACTAAAAAAATTTTACATGCTCAAAATTTACCGCAATTAGAGAGTATTTTATCTATGGAAGCAGCGGGGCAAGAAGCGATGCGTAAAACGACGGATCATTTAGAGGGAATTCATGCATTTGTAGAAAAAAGAGCACCGGCTTTTGTAGGAAAATAGATTTAACTTCTTTCAAAGGGTGTCAAAACACCCTTTAAAATAGAGGAACTCAGTCTAAAAACGTCACGTCCTGTGGCGATTTGTCTGTGCGAAAGCGAAGCGATAACAACACAACAATACACGACTGAGTGGCAACATGTTGGCCTAAAAGGCGCGTAGTAAAGTGTACTACGTGCCTTTTACTAGCCATTTTTAGACATGAAATAAGATTAATTTACCCGAAGAGTTAACAAGACGATGAGTTTTGTTCGTAACACCTTTTTCTTCGATCTGCTGTAAACCACCGATTTTTGCAGCCTCATCGTTTTCGAAAGTCCAAGTTTCATCAAATAATGTTTCCCCAGTTTTTTCAAAAGCCGTAAAGCGATAATTCTCCATACAAATCCCACCCTTTACTTAAATATATATCTATTATACATAGAAGATTTATAAACTTCACGGTAAAACTAGCGGATATTTCGATAAATTATGAAAGTTGTGGAAAGTTTAAGGCAGTACTAATAATGAATATTTGTTGAATACATTTCTCATCTAGTGTGAAGTATGATAATATAGAACGAATATTCGGTTTCGGCGTGATTCACGAATGTCTCATTATAAAAATGAGATATGTAAAAATTGATAAATTATAAAATCGGCGATTCCGATGTACTCAATAATTTACTGCGTTGCGAGTGAAAAAGAATGAAGTTAAGGTATAGATTATTTAATACTTGAGGTGGTTGGATGTCAGCAATTCGTTTTTTCCATATGGCGGATTTACATTTAGATAGTCCATTTAAGGGCTTATTTGGTTTACCCGAACAAAATTTCAAAAAGATTCGAACAAGTACTTTCGAAGCTTTTGATAAAATTATTCAGAAAGCTATTCAGGAGAAACCTGATTTCTTACTGATTGTCGGTGATATATATGATGGTGAAAATCGAAGCTTACAGGCACAAAGACGATTTCAAGAGGATATGGAAAAACTCTTTCAGCATAATATCCCTGTCATTTTAAGTTATGGGAATCATGATCACTTAAATGGTGCTTGGACGCGTTTTGCTTTACCGAGCAATGTTTATGAGTTACCAGCTGAAACTAGTGTTGTGCAATTGAACATACGTGGTCAACAAGTCAATATTTATGGCTTCAGCTATAGTGACCGTCATATAACGAAATCAATGATCGATAGTTATCCTGTTGCACAGGACCAGCATGTTATTCATATTGGTATGCTTCACGGTAGTGAGGCTAGCGATACTTCACATGCTGTTTACGCCCCTTTCACAAAAGATCAACTTCTTGAAAAAAACTATCATTACTGGGCTTTAGGGCATATTCATAAACGACAATTTTTACATCAAAATCCACCGATTGTTTATCCAGGCAATATTCAAAGCCGACATCGGAAAGAGCAAGGGATAAAGGGCTTCTATGACGTAACTTTGTCACAAACCTCTACAGATTTGGAATTTGTACCGACATCTGCTGTTGTTTATAACACGGTAGAAGTGGATTGCACGAAAGTGTTTCATGCAAATGAACTACTAAAAAAATGTGAAGAAGCCCTGATGCTTAATCGCGGGGAGTTTGGGGCGTCTGTGGTTGAACTTCATTTGAAAAATATAGATGAACAATCACAATCTTTATTTGAACATGCTACAGTTGATGCATGGCTAGAAACTATTCGAGAAGCCGAGGATGGAATTGAACCGATGTGCTGGGTACAAAAGCTCGTGTTACACCAAGCGTCCATATTGTATGAGCATACTGCTGCGACTGAATCCGTGATGAATTTAATGGAGGAATGGAATATTTCAGAATGGAAGGATATTTTAAAGGAACTATACCAACATGCTGGCGGTGCAAGGCTGATTGAACCTTTAACAGAGCAGGACATTAAAAATTTAATGCACGACGCACAAGAATTATTAGCAGAAGAAATTCAAAGGGCGTGAATAACATGCTAACGATACAAAAAATCCAAATTTATGGCTTTGGCAAGCATGAAAATATCACCATTACTTTACGCGAAGGGGTTACCATTTTTTATGGTATGAATGAAGCGGGGAAAACGACCATTCAACAGTTTATTTTACAAATGCTTTTTGGATTTCCTACGAGGCAGCAGGCACAACGTAAATATGAGCCGAAAGCATCGACTAAATTCGGTGGTCAGCTGACGTTTTGGCATCCAACGTATGGGCAATGCACGATCGAACGTATGAAAGGAAAGGCAGCTGGAGATGTTACAGTTTATTTAGAAGACGGAACAATGGGGCATGAGGAGCTTTTAGCAAAGCTCTTATATGGTTATTCAAAAGCCTCCTTTGAGTCTATTTTCTCCTTTTCATTACACGAGCTACAGGGCATTGAAAAAATGTCAGAGGAAGAGTTAACACATTTGTTACTTGCCTCTGGAACAACTGGGATCCAACAACTGTCATCTTTAGAAAAGAAGTTGGACAAAGATGCTAGTGAGCTTTTTAAAAAAGCAGGCAAAGTGCCACTCATTAATCAAAAATTGGAGCATTTAAAAAAGCTAGAACGTACGATTAAACAAGAGCAAGGTAATATTCAAACCTTTGAGGATAAATTATTACAATTACAGCAGCTCGATTTAAGGCTAGAAGGCTTATATAGTCAGCAAAAAACAGAGCAGCAAAATTGGCAGCAACTCACAATTCTGAAGCAGGCTATGCCACTTCTAAAGCAGCAAAAAGCTTTCGAAAAGACGCAAAAAAGCTATGAACATGTGCAGTTTCCTCCAGAAGGGATCCGACGCTATGAGCAATTAAAGGATCGACTTATGCATGAAACACTGCAGATGGAGCAGCTGAAGGAGCAGTATGAGGGACTGCAACGTAAGCTACAATTAACATTGGACGAGCAAGTTATTACTGAAATGTCTCATCTTGTGAACAAGGAAGCAACATGGAATCAGTTAGTTGTAAAGGAACAGAGCTTAATGGATGAGCTGTATTTAATCGAGCAAGAAATAGAAGCTCAGTTTCGTTTATTAGGTGTTCAGGAAAAAACAGAGCAGGATATTTTGCTTGAAGAAACCGTATCATTACAGCAAGAGGAACAATTTCAACAACAGTTAAGCCTATTGGAAGAAGCAGAAGAAGAGCTGAAATTTCATTTGCGTTCGTTAGAGCAACTACATGCAGAATTAGATACAATTGCTCAACTGCAACAACAGCTTCACCAGGAGTCATTAACTACGGAGGAAGAACATATTTTAGCACAGTGGCCACAGCGTAAACGAAAGCTTGAACAATTGCGTTATGGAAGGTCACAACGCTCGAAACAACAACAACCAAGTATTTTTATATTTATTGTATTAGCCATAAGTGTACTGTCGTGTATCTATGGTGTTATGGAAAAAAATATGGCTGTTATCGTTGTAGGAGCGGTTATGTCACTCGTCATTATTTTATATTTGAAATTTGCTAGACAAGCTCATGAAGCGCCGAGTAAACAACAAAGTCAGCAAATGCGTGAGTTAGAGCAGGAGGAAAATATTGCTCAGACTATCCTACTAAAAAAACAAAAATTTGAGGATCGCTTGTTGCATGCAAATGAGCAACAGCAAGAAAAAGAACGTCAATATGTGAAACTTGAATATAAAATTCAACGGGCTGAGCAGATAAGTGAAGAGGCCACTCAGTCACTTCACCATTTTTTAGGGCGCTATCGGTTAGAGGGAAATATACCGAAAACATTATTACCAGAACTGTTTATGCGCATTCGTGGTGCTCAAGAGTTAGCAGCGAAAAAGAAGAGTACATTTACGCTTTTACAAACGGTACAAGCGGAGAAAAACGAGTTACTAGAACAGATACAGCGAGTCTTAAAGACAGAGTATAGTGAGCAAGAAATCTTTATGCATTTACGTACTACATTCCTTATTTTACAGCAGGAGCAACAAATATCCCAACAAGCAAAAGAGCAGTTGACTAGTCTGCAGACTAAAATGCAAGGAGTGCAATCACGTATAAACAGCTATGAGTCTGAAATTACTCAGTTATTTAATGCTGCGAATGTACAAACAGAGAAGGGCTATTATGAAGCACATGAACAATTTGAGCAACAACAACAAATAAAAACAGAACTTCAAGCCATCCAGAGTCAGCTAGCCTCGCTAAATGTAGACAACAAACAGTCACTGCTAGAAGAGGAACAGCTAAATGAAAAACTGCTTACTTTAGAAGAAGAGCGAGGAACAATGCAGGTAGCGATCGATCATTGCTTAGAACAACGAGCGACACTGCAAATCCAAAAAGAGAATCTTCTAAATGACGAGAAATATGGCCAGTTGCTTCAACAGTTTGAGGAAGAGAAAGCAGTGTTGCAACAGCTGATAGGACAATGGGCTTCAAAAAAAGCATTGGCTACTGCAATCCATGAAACATTGTTCCGCCTAAGAGAAGAAAAACTACCGCATGTTTTGACAGAAGTTAATGCAATATTTAATTTGTTTACAGGTGGGCGTTACGATAAGCTTTTAATTAACGATGAAGGCTATTTTGTTGCACAGGATGTTTCTGGATTACGTTATCAAATGGCAGAATTATCACAGGCTACAAAGGAGCAAGCTTATATTTCGTTGCGTATGGCACTAGCAAAAACGCTAACAACCTCTGCTCCATTTCCATTTATTATGGACGATCCTTTTGTCCATTTTGATCGAAACCGTACAGACAAAATGGTACAATTAATGAAAGAAGTAGGATATGAACGTCAAATTTTATATTTTACTTGCCATGACGCGATGCTCGAGCATTGGCAGAAAGACCAAATTGTCGATGTAGGAGCACTAGCAAATGAAAGGGGAGTGGCGTCAACATGAAGGGTATTACGACGCTCCAGGTTGGAGAATCAGTCGATCAATTTTTATTAATTAAACAGGCGATAAAAGGGGTTACCACAGTCGGAAAGCCATTTATGTCACTGTTATTACAAGATAAAAGTGGAGATATTGAAGCAAAGCTATGGGATACAAATGAAGATCATGAAAAAATGTATCACGCTGAAGCAATTGTCCGTGTAGGTGGAGAAATTCATGACTATCGTGGCAAAAATCAATTACGTATCAAGGCAATCCGTGTTGCAAAACCAGAGGATGGAATTGCTATTAATGATTTAGTTCCTTCCTCGGCAACTCCGAAAGAAGAACTATATGAAGAACTGACGCAATTTTTCTTTGATATTAAAAATCCGAATATATCACGAATTACACGTGCAGCTATTAAAAAACATCAGGATGCTATTTTAGTCTATCCAGCTGCTACGAAAAATCATCATGATTATGCATCTGGTCTATTAGATCATATGGTGTCCATGTTGAGACTAGGAAAAGCAATTGCTGATTTATATCCTACATTAAATCGAGATCTGTTATATGCAGGAATTATTCTACATGATATTGGTAAAGTAGTTGAATTATCAGGACCTGTTGCAACAATGTATACGATTGAAGGGAATTTACTTGGTCATATTACCATTATGGTTAATGAAATCGCTAAGGTTGCTAGTGAACTAGAAATCGAGGGCGAGGAAGTCATGCTATTGCAACATATGGTACTATCTCACCACGGTAAAGAAGAATGGGGTAGCCCGAAAAAACCGATGATTCAAGAAGCGGAAATCTTACATTATATTGATAATATTGATGCGAAGATGAACATGCTAACACGAGCATTAGGCAAAACAGCGCCAGGCGAATTTACGGAAAGACTATTTCCACTTGATAATCGATCGTTTTATAAACCGACTATATAGTAAATTCAAAGGTTGGGGATTACATTCTTTTTCATTTAGCAGACAATTTTGTATAAAAAGGGTTACGCCTGTATCGGCGTAACCCTTTTTCATATAGTAAAGTAACAACTAGTAAGATTATTTTTCAGAATCTTTTTCTTTGTCGTCTTTACTTTCTTTTTGAGTTTTTTCTTCAGCTTTTTTAGCTGCTTCTTCAGCAGCTTTAGCTTGCTCCTCACTTGTTGTTGTAAGGGCTTCAATAGCAGATTTTAATTCTTTATCAGATGTTTTTACATCAGCATCTTTTGCCATTTTTGCAACGATGTCTTTAAGAATTTGTTGATCTTCACCTGTTTGCTTTAATTTAGCTAGCATTTGTGTACGGATGTTTTTCTCTTCATCTTTGAATGAGCCAACACCTTTTACATCACGCTTTTCCGTAACTTCAATAACGTGGAAACCAAAGCTTGATTGAACTGGTTCACTTAATGTTTTTAAAGGAAGGGCATAAGCCGCGTTATTAAATTCATCTACCATTGCACCAACAGAGAACCAACCTAGCTCTCCACCTTTTTCAGCAGAGCCAGTATCAGTTGAGTATTCTTTTGCTACATCTGCAAAAGAAGCGCCACCTTTAATTTTAGCAATTGCTTCTTTAGCTGTTTTCTCATCTGCTACTAAAATATGGCGAGCATTTAACTCTGTTTTCATTTGCTCATAATGTTTTTTTACATCTTCTTCTTTAAACGCTTTATCTTGCATAGCCTTTTCTGAAAGAAGCTCGATACGTAAAGCATCTTTATAGCCTTCCTCAGTTAAGCCACTCTGAGCAAGTGCATCGGCAAAACTATCACCGAATTGTGAAGCAGTTGCGTCATACGCCTCTTTGATTTCTTTATCTGATACTTTGTATTTATCAGCTAATACTTTTTCAGTCATCATCTGTTGAATTATATGAGAACCTGCTAAAGTTTTTGATGTTTTGTTAAAGTCAGAAACTGTAATGTCACCTACTTTTGAAGTTGCGATTGTTTTGTTGTCGTCTCCGCTACAAGCACCAAGTGCTAATACCGAAGCAGCTAATGTTAAAGATAAAACTGTCTTTTTCATAGTGGATATTCTCTCCTTATATGGTTTCGTCCCATTTTTTACTATAACATAAACGTTTTAAAAACAAAATGGTTCCCCCTTGAGTATAGCCTATATTTCAGATTTGCAAGCGCATAGGATATAGAAAAGAAAGGGGGTGAAGTTATGGGCAGCGGAGGATACGGTGGCGGCGGTGGCTACGGCTCAGGCTCTGGCTTTGCTTTATTAGTTGTGTTATTTATTTTATTAATTATTGTTGGTGCAGCGTTCCTATACTAATTAATAAAAATGACGAAAAGCTAAGGGTTTAATATCCTTAGCTTTTTTAACATGTAAAGGCATTCGCACAGCCCGCTTGAAGTTACGTTCTCGTTAATCAGATCGCGTGGTCACATAAGGTGTTCAATTTACCTCTGAACGTTGACTTGCGAGGATCACTTTTCTTTTTAACTATACTGCATATAAAACTTCAATATAAAATGAGACAAGTAAAATTGTAATAAGTATATTTATAGTTCGGAATACTTTTGGTTGGTTTTCTTCGGGAATTTCACGTCGCATGCACAGCGCATAAGTCATGCGGTTTATTTGAAATAAATAGAATACCGAGAATAGAACTACAATCATTAACAGCAAGTCTATTCCTCCCCTCTTTCAATATTAATAGCATAACAAAAAACGTTCATAAAACACAAGTACAAGCAATTTAGTGAATAATAGGTGGCACTAAAATTTCATAGCCCTTAGGCGTCTCCTCAATCTGGGAGTCTTTAGGTGAATTCAATAAGTATTTTACATATAGAATATCTATTACACATAGACTACAGTGGTAAGCTAAAAGTAATGTACCATAATGAGTATACGCAGGGAATAGTAGTGTACCCAATAAAATGCTTGTATTTAGTATAATAAATGGTGAAAGTAAAGCTAAAATATAACGGTTTTTCGATAAAGGTTCACGGATACGCATGTGAAGAACAGGAATAACATAAAATTGGGTACGCACACGTAATTTTAAATGTTGGCGTAAATCATATAATGCTAGAAAGTGTAAGCATTTATGGATTGGATAGATTGCAAATATAGCAATAACAAAAAGCCAAAACAAACGATCGGTATAGTGCTCATCATTAAATAAATTAAAGGTCACATAGGAAAGCGAAAAGACAGTAAAAAAAACAAGTACAGACATGATCATAATACGCGTTGTTCCGTAATGATGTTCCAGATTTAATATTTTCCAACAATGCATGATTATCAACTCCGTAATATGAATGGTCTATTTAATTTAAATTGATTTATATTAGAATGCAAGAAAAAGGAGGTATCTCAGAAATATTTCTGAAATACCTCTTTAAATATAAGTTTTTACGGCCATTAGGTTTAGATTACGAACAATTAACGCTAAAAGCCTAGTAGTTTCACTTTCATCCTTTTACAGTTGAACGTTCTTCAATAGTGTCAAAGGATTCACGGAAGTGCTGGAAGGAGCGCTCAAAAATGTCGATGAAGTCCTCTCCGTATATATTGCGAATAACAGCCATAACATCTAAAAATTCTGGGAAGCGACCGTATAAGTCTTTTAAAGCTAATGAACCTTCTAACACAGAATGATACGTATTATGATAATTGCTATTCATTTCAATAATAAGTTCTGTACCTGCTTCTGTTAACTCAACATACGTATTACGCTTGTCGTCATCACGCTTTGAAAACTTAAGGAATCCACGCTCTTCTAATTTTTTTGAAAAATTAAATGCAGTGGAAACGTGCATTACCCCAAATTTCGCCACATCAGAAATTGAAGCCCCTTTTAAATGATACGAAATCCATAAAATATGATGTTCATTAATATTTAAATCGTAGGGTTTAATCCATTGCTGCCAATCTTTTTCAACTGCTTTCCATAAGGCTTTTGATATTTGCGCAATTCTTTGACTATAAAGCATCGCTTCTTTTTGAGTGTACAATTCCTCTGACAAAGCCATCACCTACTGCTTTCTTTAACATTTTAAAAATATTATAGCAATAAAGGAAAAAAGTTTAAAGTTAGAAAAATTAAAAAATTGAAAAGTGGTTAAAAAATAACATTTTACCAATAGAAACTAATAAATATATATAATTTTCGTTAGTTACAAAGGACTTTAGTCGCTAACTTTTTCTTGCGGTTTTTTCTTTTTTTCTGTAAATTGTGCAACGTTTTTCTCGATTTCGCTTATTGAATTCTGTAATGCTTCTATTTCTTGTTGTAAGTTGTTTTTTGAAGGTTCTATTTCTTCAGTGAATGTAGTAATAGTTTGTTTTAAATCATTTATTATTAGTGGTATATTATTTTTTAGTTCATTAGTAAGCGAATGAACAGATTGTTTTACTGTGCCTGCTTGCTGTTTTACATCTAAAAGTTTGTCCTTTGTGCTTTCAGTATTTGCTCGCAAATTAGCACGTAATTGTTGCCCTGATTGAGGAGTTGAAAGAAGTACAGCGATTGTACCACCGACGATCCCAGCTCCAAGTCCAAATAAAAATGGTTTTGCTTTCATATCGATTACCTCATTCCTGTAATTATCATGTGTTACCTACTATTAAACCATGAAATGCACATATACAAAAATAAAAAAGAAACTAAACGAGTGATTTTGAATCACGGTTTAGTTTCTTTTGAAGATAAAGGTGTATTTAATCAATTATGCCTCGGCATAATTGTGTCCGGAATCGGCTTTGTGCTTAGGCCTGCACGAGGGCCGACACGATGTCGGTCATTTCGGTAATGCCACAGGACGAAAAGTAAATTAAACCCGCATTCATCTCAACACCTATAGAGGTGGGAGACTTCTGTACCTGTCGCTACGCTTTCGGTACAAAAAACATTTGCTGAAAAAAGTTAAATTGAAATAGCTGTTTGGAATTTAGAGCGCTTTACTAATTTTGCAATTATAGGATAAATAATAGCAAAAGCAATGACATTAAATACTACAGCAGGTAATACAACCCCTACAAACAGTACAGCGAATGTTGCACCAACATTTGCATTGAATACGAAAAGTGCTACTGCTAAAAAGACAGTTCCAGATAAAATTGTTCCTAAGCCAACTAAGCTAGCAGATACTATAAAATTGCTGGCCAATTTTTTTAGCACAACTAAGATCGCTAAAAAGACAAAGCCTGTTACTGCTTTATCGATAATGTTTGGAACAAGACCAGCTGGAAACGTTGTAAATAAACCTGACAGTACACCGGTTGCTAAAGAAAGTAAGAACGTTTCTTTAACAGTAGGGAACAATAAAATGCCAATAAACATCATTGTTAACATAAAATCAGGCTTCATGCCGTTTACCATACCTGGTGTGACCACATAAAGTGTAGCGCCAACACCGACTAAAAGGGCCATTAATACTAAATTTTTTGTATTCATTTCTAATCTCTCCTCGACTATGCTAATCTTTTTTGTCTCCTAACGTGTCCTCATGACCGTTAGCGAAACTTATTTGTGAGTGTACGATATAAATCTTTAAATTGCAATAAGAAATTCTGACAATTCGAGTGTGTCAGAAATTATTTAAGGTTAGCTTTAATGCTTTCCGCAACGTCAGATAATTGCTCTGGTGTATATTTTTGTGTTTGCCAATTTAAGCCCAAGCCTTCTTTTTCATCGTAACGAGGAATAAAATGTAAGTGGTAGTGGAAAACAGTTTGTCCAGCTGCAGCACCATTATTATTAATCGTATTAAGTCCAATCGGGTTAAAAGCAGCTTTTATAGCATTCGCAATTTTGGGTGCAGCTGCATATAAATTACGAGCCACTTCCTCAGGCATCTCAAATAGATCCTTACAGTGATGCTTTGGAATTAAAAGGGTATGCCCCTTTGCTACAGGTGAAATGTCAGTAAATGCATAGACATGTTCGTCTTCATAAATTTTTGTACTTGGGATGGATCCATCAATGATCTTGCAAAATAGGCAATCGCTCATTCGAAAATTCCTCCTTATTTTATATGTACATATATTCTATCATACTCATAACTGTATCATTTGCTAATTTTTGATAAAATATAAACGAGAAGAGGAGTGATGGCATGACGGTATTAGAGGTACAACATGTGACAGGTGGTTATACAAGAAAGCCGGTTATTAAAGATTTATCATTTTCGATTGAAAAAGGGGAGCTTGTTGGCTTAATTGGCTTAAATGGAGCTGGTAAAAGTACAACGATTAAGCATATCATCGGAACGATGCTTCCAAAAGAAGGAGACATACGTTTAAATGGTGTGACGTTAAAGGAAAATACGGACAAGTATCGTACAGCATTTTCTTATATCCCTGAAACACCTGTTTTATATGATGAGCTAACATTACGTGAACATTTAGAATTAACGGCGATGGCTTATGGACTAGATGAAGCAACACTTGAAGCTCGTTCGCAATTATTATTAAAGGAATTTCGAATGGAAAAACGACTGAATTGGTTCCCATCGCATTTCTCAAAGGGTATGCGCCAAAAGGTTATGATTATGTGCGCCTTTTTAGTCAATCCAAGTCTTTACATTATTGATGAACCTTTTGTGGGACTCGACCCGCTTGGGATTCAATCCTTGCTTGATCAGATGGATGAAAAGAAAAAAGAAGGTGCTTCTATTTTAATGTCTACGCACATTTTATCTACCGCTGAAAAGCATTGTGACCGTATCATTTTATTGCATGAAGGACGCGTGCGAGCACAAGGATCAATGGAGGATTTACGCAAGGCATTTGCGATGCCACATGCGACATTGGATGATTTATATATTGCAATGACAAAGGAGCGCGACCATGAAGAACTTGCGTGATGTATGGTCCTCTCGCTTTATGCACTATATAGGTGAAGTGCAAAAATATATGCGATTTATTTTTACGGGGCATATAGCGATCGTACTAGTATTTCTTATTGGAGCAGGGGGCTATCAATATAGTGAATGGCTGAAAATTGTACAGTCTGATTTTCCAGCAGAGGTTTTAATTGCTGTGGCAGTGGGGATTTTACTAGCATTTAGTCGTCCAACTTCACTTTTGAGAGAGCCAGACCAAGTGTATTTATTACCTTTAGAATCGAAAATGTCACATTATTTTAAAAAGGCGTTAGCGTGGACGTTTTGGTCACAGGTTTGGATTGTGGCAATTGTTTATATCATAAGCATCCCTTTACTAAAGGCTGTTACTGAATTAACAACATCTGAAATTTGGTCAGTATTTCTACTTATTATTATATTGAAGTTTTTGAGCGTACAAGGTGAATTTAGTTATCGTTATAGTGAACGTGGTCAAATGATTTGGGTGGATAGGCTAATTCGAGCTGTTATCTTTGGTGTTACTGTGTACATGGCGCTTCAAATGCAGCTTATTTTAGCTATTGTTGCTGCTGCAGTTGGATGTGTGTATATTGTAATATTTAGAAAAAAATGTGCAGGCGAGCCTATTCCGTACGAGCATTTTGTAAAGCTGGAACAAAATCGCATGATGAGTTTCTATCGCTTTGCTAATTATTTCACGGACGTTCCACATTTACGAGGTAGTATCCGTCGTCGTGGTTGGCTTGATTGGCTTTATAAATTTGTGGCATACAAGAAGGACAATGCCCAAAAGTACTTAGTGTTCCGTACATTCGTCCGAACAGATGATCATTTTTATTTATGGCTCCGATTAACAGTGATTTCAGCTGTTATTGCAGCCTTTGTAGATATCCCAGTCGTTACATGGGTTATTGCAGGTGCATTGAGCTTTGCTACAACTATTCAATTAAAATCAGCTTTATTATCAAGCGGTGAATTTCGTATGGACATGCTTTATCCTTTACCGGATGAAGCACGTACGGTAGCAGTCAATCAAATTGTGCGTCTTGCAATGATAACGCAAGCAATTATAGTGGGTCTATGTGGTATCACACAGCCAATGTTTTATGTTACTTTTATAATCATTTTGGTTGTTAGTGAATTGACTTCTAAAGTATCTAAATCTTGAACTTTAAACATATCACCAAAGGGTAGATGAATTTAGTTAAACATATGCCATTGATATATTGATTGTAGTGGAGACTGGGGCGTCTCTTTAGGAATTAACGTCACAAGGCTAAAAGAATCACGTCCTGTGATAATCAACAGCCTTGTAGCTCAAGCGGATTAATGGACGTCCCCAGAAGAGCGCTCGGTCGCAACGAAAATCAACCATACGTAATGGTGATAAGCTTTTGGTTATTTAAATTTAAAATTATAAAGCTCATTTTTCCAATAATAGAATTGGAAAAATGAGCTTATTTTTGTTAAAGAGAGTTTTAAGTGGAGGAACGCTTACTTTTGCTTCGGGCTCTCCAGTGCATTTGTCTTCTATTCTACTAATTGATAATCTAGTGCTGCTGAAACTAATACCTTTGCAGCAATGAGCATCCCTTTTTCATCTATATCGAATTTAGGGTGATGATGTGGTGCATATTTAGCAGGGCGGGCTCCCGTGAAGAAGAATGTACCTGGCTTTTCCTCTAAGTAATAAGCGAAATCTTCAGCCCCCATAGTTGCTTCGATCTCAGTAACATCGCAAATATCCTGAGCGATATTACGCACAAAGAGTGTTTCCTTCTCATGATTTATAACCGCAGGGTAGCCATGACGATAATTCAGTTCAATTGTACAATCATGCGCAATTTCTGTGCCTTGGATAACCCGTTTAAATTCACGTTCCATCGTTTCACGAACATCTTTATTGAACGTTCGAATTGTGCCGTTTAAGTAGGCTGTATCGGCAATAATATTGTCGGCATTAGATGCCACGAATGAACCAACCGACAAAACAGCCGATTCGGTTGGGGCAACACGACGTGCGACAAGCTGTTGTAAATTTATAACAAGCTGAGAGCCAATAACAATCGAATCCTTTGTTTGATCCGGATGAGCGCCATGACCGCCTTGACCTTGAATCTTTATTTCAAAACTATCAACAGCGGCCATCGTCGGCCCTACGCGGTAGCCAATTATCCCTGTAGGATGGTTAGAAGAAAGATGTGTACCAAAAATAGCATCAACGCCATCCAAGGCCCCAGCCTGTACCATCCCAATTGCTCCACCTGGATCAACCTCTTCTGCATGTTGATGAATTAGTACATATTCACCTACTAGCTCATCGCGCATTTCCCACAATAGCTTACCGATAATTAACAAAGTAGCTGTATGACCATCATGCCCGCAAGCATGCATAACACCAGACACAGTTGATTTGTATGGTACATCTTTTTCATCTTGTATAGGAAGAGCATCAAAGTCTGCCCGTAAGGCAATCGTTTTACCAGGCTTGCTCCCTTTAATCCGCGCAATTAAACCGTGACCACTGACATTAGCTTCAACCGGTACGCCGAGTTTCTTATAATATTGAATAATATAATTAGCAGTTTCTTGCTCCTGAAAGCTTAACTCTGGGTGCATATGCAGATGACGGCGAATCGCCACCATTTCATCAAAATGAGCATCGATTTTTTCAAGTAGATGTTGGTTCATAGTAAACCTCCTTAAACGGATTATCCTAGATTTTTATTAATAACATAATAGTTTTACAAACTGGATAAATAGGGGTAAACGTTTCTCATAAAGAATATCCTTGGAAAAAGTAATGAATACCCGCGCGCCCGATGGAAATACCCGCGGAAGAACAGAGAATACCCGCGCTACCGGGGAAAATACTCGCGGAAGATCAGCAAACACCCGCGCCCCTCAACTAATCTTCGTTGTCTTCTTTTGGAGCAGCACTATAGGTTGTAACATAGGAAGCTGCTGAGAAAATGTTTTGTTGATTCACACCTGTTGGTTCTTTGCGTTCGGCATGTGCTGATGCAAAGGCCTTTGAGCTTTTCCATGCTTCAAATGAATGAGGACCGTTCCATTGTGTCATGACAATGTATGTTTCACTATTTAATGGACGAAGTAGTCGAAATGCTACAAAGCCTGGTTCATCTTCTATAGCACGTGCTCGATTTAAAAAGCGATGTTCAAAAACTGGTCGACCTTCATCTGTCACAGGAATATTGTTGAAAACAAAGAAGCCTCGTTCTTCTAGAGCATTTACTGCATCTAGCACTTCAAACTTACGAGGTGTGGCAAATATAGATTTTCCATTGGTTTCATGTATAAGCACAGAGTTTCCTTCTCCGTGTATTAAAATCAACGCCTCGTTTGGATGTTTATTCTTTAACTGCTCTAAAAAATCACCTGTACCAGAAGTTAAGTAAATATACATAACTATTGCCCTCCTTATGAATGTTCATCTTTTAAAAGGAATGAATGGTGCTTGTGCACCGTACTACTTAGACCCGCTGTTATCTACGCGAAAGCAGCCAGTACGCTAAGGCGGAAATGATAACATAGCGTGATTATCTCCATTTAAATGGAAGTATATAGCTTTGTCAAAAAAGAAAACCTATAGAAAGAACAATTTTATGACATTTCCCTATGAAAACTATACAATAACAGAGGAAGCGTTTACTATTGAAAACGGATATCAATAATAACGAATTAAATCAGAGAATTTTACTATATGAATTTTATTGAGGGGAAGGAACTATTCATGACAACTTTTAATGATACTCTTCTACGTGCTGCACGGGGAGAAAGAACAGAACATACACCAGTGTGGTATATGCGACAAGCAGGACGCTCTCAGCCAGAATATCGTGCGATTAAAGAAAAGTATTCTTTAGAGGAAATTACACTTCAACCTGAACTTTGTGCATATGTAACGCGGTTACCAGTAGAAAATTACAATGTTGATGCAGCGATTTTATACAAAGACATAGTAACACCACTCCCTGGGATTGGAGTAGATGTAAAAATCAAAGCAGGCGTAGGTCCTGTAATTTCAAATCCAATTCGCTCAATCGCGGATATAGAAAAACTAGGCGAATTTAATGCGAAAGAACATACACCATTCGTTTTAGAAACGATAAAAATGTTAACAGAGGAACAACTGAATGTACCTTTAATCTGTTTTGCAGGTGCGCCATTCACTCTAGCAAGCTATATGATTGAAGGAGGTCCTTCAAGAAATTATAATAAAACAAAGTCATTTATGGTATCAGAGCCTCAAGCTTGGTTTGCATTAATGGATAAATTAGCTGACATGATTATTTCTGATGTTTCAGCCCAAGTAGAAGCGGGAGCGAAAGCTATCCAAATATTTGACTCATGGGTTGGTGCTTTAAATGTTGAAGACTATCGTGTGTTCATTAAACCAGTTATGACACGTATTTTTGCAGAGTTGCAAAAAGAAAATGTGCCACTTATTCAGTTTGGTGTCGGTGCAAGTCATTTAGCGAAAGAGTGGAATGATTTACCGATCGATGTTGTTGGCTTAGATTGGCGTTTGCCAATTAGAGAAGCTCGTGCTAACGGTATAACTAAGCCTGTCCAAGGGAATTTAGATCCATCACTATTACTTGCTGATTGGTCAATTATTGAAAAACGCACGAAAGATATTATCGATCAAGGCTTAGAAATGCCAGGGCACATCTTTAACTTAGGTCATGGTGTATTCCCAGAGGTAGATCCAGAAGTGTTAAAACGTTTAACAGCTCTTATTCATGAGTATAGTGCTCAACAAATTCAAGCACGCTCTTAATATAGATGTGAACAAGATATTAACTTTCATATTTCTTTTCTATGAATGATATCTCGATTTCATCGTAGAAAGGGTGCTGTCCAACCTAATGAATTGGACAGCTTCTTTTTGTCACATACTGTACGATAAAGATATACTTAACTATTATTTAGAGGTGAAAAGGTAATGAAAGAAGTTAAAGGCTTATTAGTTATGGCATACGGAACACCCTATAAAGAAGAAGACATCGAACCTTACTATACGCATATTCGCCACGGTCGCAAACCATCAGAAGAGCATTTAGAAGATTTACGCGGTCGTTATGAGGCTATCGGTGGTTTATCACCACTTGCTGCTGCTACAAAGGCGCAGGCTGAAGCTTTATGTGCACGTTTAAATGAAGTGCAAGATGAAGTGGAATATAAATTATTTATTGGTTTAAAGCATATCCACCCATTCATTGAAGATGCGGTAGAAGGAATGGTAGCAGAAGGTATTAAAGAAGCGGTTTCTATCGTATTAGCTCCTCACTTCTCAACGTTCTCTATTAAGTCATATAATGGTCGCGCAGTAGAAACAGCTGGAGATCGATTAACAATTACTTCTGTAGAATCTTGGTATGATGAACCTAAGTTCATTGAGTATTGGAAAAACAAAGTGAATGAAACATTTAATGCAATGTCTAGTGAAGAACGTGAAAAAGCATGTCTAATCGTGTCTGCACACTCACTTCCTGAGAAAATTAAAGAGTTGGGCGATCCGTATGAAGATCAATTAATTGAGACAGCTCGACTAATTAAAGAAGCTACGGGTGTCAATAATGTAGAAGTTGGCTGGCAATCAGCAGGACAAACACCTGAGCCGTGGATCGGTCCAGATGTTCAGGACTTAACACGTGAACTTTACGAGCAAAAAGGCTTCCGCTCATTCGTTTATACGCCAGTTGGCTTTGTAACAGAACATTTAGAAGTTTTATATGACAACGATTATGAATGTAAAGTTGTTTGTGATGAACTTGGCGCGAAATATTATCGTCCAGCCATGCCAAATACACACCCATTATTTATTGATGCAATGGTTGATGCCATTCATAAAAAATTAAGCTAAGCGAAAAGAAAGTGATGATGTTGGTGACTCAGAAAAGACGAAAGGTAGTTGTTGTAGGCGGTGGCATTACTGGCCTCACAGCTGCGTTCTATTTGCAAAAAGAAGCAAGCGCAAAAGATTTGCCGTTAGATATCGTACTTGTCGAGTCGTCATTACGTCTTGGCGGAAAAATACAAACACTGAGAAAAGATGGCTGTATTATCGAGCGCGGGCCAGAATCTTTTTTTGATCGCGAGAACTATGTATATGCTTTGGCAAAGGATTTAGGCATTGAACAAGAAATGATTACAAGCAATACAGGGCCGACTTACATTGCTGTTGGTAGTCAATTGTATCCAATCCCTAGTAATCTTTTGTCTGGGGCAACACCACATGTTTCGTCATTTATTACATCAGGTTTGTTTTCACTTAGCGGGAAAGTTCGTGCAGCGGGGGATTTTTTCATCCCGCGCTCTGCACAGGATGATGACCAACCATTAGGGCAATTTTTTAGAAGAAGATTCGGTGCTGAAATTGTAGAAAATTTAGTAGAGCCATTACTTGCTGGAACGTTTGCTGGTGATATTGAGCAGTTAAGTATGCGTTCAACATTTCCGCAGCTCTATGGATTAGAGCAAAAATATCGTAGCTTACTTATTGGTATGAAAAAGTCTGGTACAAATTTTTTAAATAACGATCTTATTACGAAAGATAAGGGCATTTTTCAATCATTTAATAATGGTCTTGAGACACTTATCGAAAAACTGGAAGAATCACTACTACCTGGTACAGTTATGAAGGGTGTTAAAGTCGAGGAAATTGAGCATGGTAAGGATGGTACTGTCCAAGTTGTGTTAAACAATTTTACACAATTAAAAGCAGATGCTGTTATTCTTGCTACACCTTTTAATATAGCAAGAAAAATGTTCAGCAAACACCAGTTATTAAATGAATTGAGTACGATGAAGGCGGCAACTATTGCTACTGTGACAATGGCATTTAAAAAAGACCAGTTAGGTGATCTAGATGCGTTATCATTTTTTGTTTCTCGAAATAGTGATTTTTCAATAACTTCTTGTACTTGGATTAATCGAAAGTGGCCTGGCACAACACCGGATGATTACGTGCTGTTACGTAGTTATATTGGCCGAGTGGGCGACGAGGCAATTGTAGCGTTATCCGATACTGAAATTGAAAAGACCGTTTTGCAGGATTTAATGAAAACAATTGGTGTAGATGGAGAACCGTTAATGACTGTAGTTTCCCGCTGGAAAAATGCCATGCCACAATATACCGTAGGACATGAAGCGAAGATAGAGCGAGTAAAGCAAGAATTACGTGAACATTTTCCCGCTGTAAAGCTCTCGGGGAGTTCCTTCGAAGGAATATCAATACCTGAGTGCGTTGAGCAAGGTAAAAATGTTGCTGATGAAGTACTAACGGAAATGTTTGTGGATTAAATAGTTATTAGAAGTAGTACAAACTTGAATAATGTTTGTACTACTTTTTTATTGCTTTTAAGAGATTCCGCGATAAATTATTTGTAAAGTATGAGCGTTTAAAAGTAAAAATTGCACAAGTTAGATACATCGAAATAGAAAACTGGGAAAGTAAGCTTCTACTTTCCCAGTAAAAATCTTATATAGAATGTTAGTTGTTCAACCAGTAAAAATTTTTGTTCTTTAATGCTATGAAATACGGTGACATGACCATACAATACCGCCAGAGTTCGCTCCTCCAAGAGTAAGTCCGATCGTTAAACCGTTAGCATTGTAGAATAAATCAATGGTATCACCTGCAGTTAATTCGACTTCTCCAGCCAATGTTACTGTCCCATTACCAAGGATAGTGCGTAAATTCAATACGGCAATAATATTTACATTTAATAAAGGGAATAATCCGCTTATTAAACTTGTTGCTGCGTTTCTGCGAATTGCAAATGATGGATTGATGCCAGCTCCTAAACCAACGGTAATTACTGCAGTAGTTGAGTAGTTGATTGTTGCTTCAAAAGAGTATCTTCCGGTTGTTGGAACAGTGAAAATTCCGGTCACTGGATTGAATGCTGGTGTTGTGAAATAAGGAGATGCAACACTCCAGTTGGTGATTGTACTAGAAGCACTTACTGATACAGCATTATTAAATGCTGAGAAACCTTCTGTAAATGCTGGTCCAGTAAAGCCAGTCAAACCAGTAACGCCAGTAGCCCCAGTAGAGCCGGTCACGCCAGTAGCGCCACGTTCACCAGTAGGCCCAGTAGAGCCGGTCACGCCAGTTGCACCAGTAGGGCCAGTAGAGCCAGTAGCGCCACGTTCACCAGTAGGTCCAGTAGAGCCGGTCACGCCAGTTGCACCAGTAGAGCCAGTTGCACCAGTAGAGCCAGTAGAGCCAGTAGAGCCAGTAGAGCCAGTAGAGCCAGTGACACCGGTAGCGCCACGTTCACCAGTAGGCCCAGTAGAGCCGGTCACGCCAGTAGAGCCAGTAGAGCCAGTGACGCCGGTAGCGCCACGTTCACCAGTAGGTCCAGTAGAGCCGGTCACGCCAGTTGCACCAGTAGAGCCAGTAGCCCCGGTCACGCCAGTTGTACCAGTAGAGCCAGTAGCCCCGGTCACGCCAGTTGCACCAGTAGAGCCAGTAGAGCCAGTAGCGCCAGTGACACCGGTAGCGCCACGTTCACCAGTAGGGCCAGTAGAGCCGGTCACGCCAGTAGAGCCAGTAGAGCCAGTAGAGCCAGTAGCGCCAGTGACGCCGGTAGCGCCACGTTCACCAGTAGGGCCAGTAGAGCCGGTCACGCCAGTAGAGCCAGTAGAGCCAGTAGCGCCACGTTCACCAGTAGGGCCAGTAGAGCCGGTCACGCCAGTTGCACCAGTAGAGCCAGTAGCCCCGGTCACGCCAGTTGCACCAGTAGAGCCAGTAGAGCCAGTAGAGCCAGTAGAGCCAGTAGAGCCAGTAGAGCCAGTAGAGCCAGTAGCGCCAGTGACACCGGTAGCGCCACGTTCACCAGTAGGCCCAGTAGAGCCGGTCACGCCAGTAGAGCCAGTAGAGCCAGTAGCGCCAGTGACGCCGGTAGCGCCACGTTCACCAGTAGGCCCAGTAGAGCCGGTCACGCCAGTAGAGCCGGTAGCGCCAGTAGAACCAGTAGAGCCAGTAGAGCCGGTAACGCCAGTAGCCCCAGTAACGCCAGTAGAGCCCGCAGCCCCAGTAACGCCAGTAGCCCCGGTAACGCCAGTAGCGCCAGTGTCACCAGTAGCGCCAGTGTCACCAGTAGCCCCAGTAGAGCCAGTAACCCCGGTCACGCCAGTAGCCCCAGTAGGTCCAGTGTCACCAGTAGAACCAGTAGAACCAGTAGAACCAGTAGAACCAGTAGAACCAGTAGAACCAGTAGAACCAGTAGAACCAGTAGAACCAGTAGAACCAGTAGAACCAGTAGAACCAGTAGAACCAGTAGAACCAGTAGAACCAGTAG
>NZ_JBHURE010000022.1:60379-80465 GCF_042674095.1 Lysinibacillus sp. NPDC056959
AGCCCCAGTAGCCCCAGTAGCCCCAGTAGCCCCAGTAGCCCCAGTAGCCCCAGTAGCCCCAGTAGCCCCAGTAGCCCCAGTAGCCCCAGTAGCCCCAGTAGCCCCGGTAGAGCCAGTCGTTCCAGTGACCCCGGTAGCCCCGGTAGAGCCAGTAGCTCCCGTAGGACCAGTTACTCCACGTTTAATAGGAATAACAGGACAGCTTGGAGCACAAGGATTACAACAACACGGGAATGTATTACATTTGCTGCAGATTCTATTTTTAAATTGTCCAAAATGCATTGTTTCACCTCCTCTCTCAAATATCGTATTCATAGAGAGAGAAGGTGAAATAGACAGTTAACTACTTGGTTATTCTAAAATATCAATAGCGATAAAAGTATTTTTCTTCAATGAATAGTTAGAATCTATTACTAGAAATTGAAAATTACTCCAATGCTCCAAAGTACTAACTAATCCTTTAATATAGAAGGAAATTAAGATTCTTCATTGTCCTTATTTAAAATACGATCAAAATATGTTTTATTGTGCAGGGTTTTTTCATCATTTGGTAAATAGGATCTTGCTAATTCATTATGTGCGTTAGCTAGTTCATATTGTTGTAATCGATCAAAGAGGACGCAAAGTTGTAAGTGGGGTAACCAGGTCGTAAAGGTTTTATTTTGAAAAGGAGTGTTAGGTTTTTGCTGGATGACAAGCGCTTGTTCATACCAAAATATTGCTTCATAATTTTTGGCTTGTTCCATAAAATGAAAGCCAAGTCTACAACACGCTTCCGGGCGTGGAATGTCATATTCAAAGCTTCTTAAAATGGAACTCAAATTATTTTCTTTATCATTTAAATGAGAGTAACAATCTGCTAATTTAAAACAGGCTCGGATATTATCTTCTACCCAGCCCAATTTAGAAGCTAAAAACGTTTCATAGTAAAATAGTGCATCCTCAAATTGTTCATGATCTAGTAATTCATTTGCATAATAAAATGTATCTCGTGGAGAGAGAGGTTCTCCTGATTCAACTAATTGCTTATAGATGTTAATATTCCGATTATGATCATGACTAAGTGGTAAATGGCTGACAGCGATATCACTATCCAAAAGCTTCCCGCCGACTTCTAAATATTCATGGACAGCACCTATCCATTGAAATTTTTTATCTCTTCTTACTAAACGATATCTTCTTAATAGAGAACTTACATTTCCCTCAAGATCAAAGCTTAAATTATAATTCATCGAAACGGCATCTATATCAGTACTCAAAGATTCTTTTAGTGCTTTAAATTTTTCTTGATCCTCCTCTAATAATACGTCGTCTGCATCAAGCCAAAAAATGTACTCCTTTGTTGCTTGCTGAAATGAAAAATTTCTTGCAGCTGCAAAATGCTGAATCCATTCGAAATCATAAATACGATCTGTGAATTGTTTAACGATTTGCTTTGTATTGTCGGTAGAGCCTGTATCGATGATATTAATCTCGTCGACTAACCCTTTTACAGATGATAGACATCTACCGATGACATCTTCTTCATTTTTCACTATCATACATAAGCTAATGGACACCATAAAGTGGATTCCTCCTTACCGTAATCTATGTAGTATATGAGCTACTATATTTTTGGTTTAGATAAATGCTCGTAGAAGTAGTATTAATTGTGAAATTTGCCTGTTTTCTTTGTCATAAATTTACCATTCAAGTTTCACGCGAATTTCACAATTGTGAAGTATAGTTAAGAAACAGAGGTGATGATGTTGAAAAAATGGGTATTCTTCATTTTTTCTTTAGCACAGCTAATATGGCTAGCAGGGTGTACGGAGAAATCGTTTGATCCTATAGAACGTGACCAGGATTTTATTGCATCCTTAAATATACAGGAGCCTTCGCTAGATTTTATAGATGGGCAAGGGAATGTGATGGCAACGTGGTTATTTGACAAAGCTTACTCGGGGGCAATACTGCTTGAAAATGATCGTGTGTTATTGTACGGTCATCAATTAAATGAAATAGACGTCTATACATTATCAACTGGAAAGAAGCTCTATTCCAAAAAAGTAAAGCTTGGTACAACCAATGTGTATTATGCCGAAAATAAAAAACAGTTTTTTATTGCGAATAGCAAAACAAATACAGTGACAAGCTTTGATGAGAAGGGCAACGAACTGGCAACACAGAAGCTAGGTAACTATCCTATGTCAATGGCAGCCTATAAAGATAAGCTATATGTGATTAATTATAAAGATACGAAATTATCGGTGTTAAATATAGAAAATCTAAAGGTTGAGCAAGAGTGGCCGATTCAAAAATCATCACATGGAATAGCTATTCTCGAAGAGACAAATGAACTATGGATGGGTGGGCATGGCGAAGGAAGCAAACCGAATAGTTCTGTTAAAAAATATGATCTTACGACAGGAGTAAAAAAAGGGGAGATAAAAATGCCTTTAATGCCTGTTGGATTAACCAAAACAAAGGATGCTATCCTCGTTGTTAGTCATGGTCATAATGAATTATATGTTGCTGACTTTGATGGAAATGTGAAATGGGAGCAAGTGGTAGGCGCTAATCCATTTGCCGTAAATCAGTTTAAAGATAATATTGTTGTCGCTGGCTATGATGACCATACTTTATATTTCATAAGAGAAGGTCAGGTGAAAAAAACAGTTAATGTGGGGAAAGGTGCATTTCAACTGTTAGTGAGGGAGGAAAAAATGTGACAACTGTATTAATTGTTGATGATGAGAAAGATATGCGTAATTTAATAGAAATGATGCTCAATAATTCTAAAATTGAGACTTTAACAGCAGCAAGTGGTACAGAAGCCTATGATATTATTGTGCGCGAAAAAATTGATTTAGTTCTACTAGATGTGATGATGCCGCATGAAGACGGCTTTGCGGTTTGTCAAAGTATACGTGCGATGTCGAATATACCAATTATTTTCCTGACAGCACGCGATGCAAATGAGGATAAAGTTAAAGGCCTAACAATTGGCGGAGATGATTATATTGTAAAACCGTTTACAAATGACGAGCTAGTTGCACGAATTCATGCTGTGTTAAGAAGAAGTGGTGCTAATATTGAAGAATTACAGCAAAAATATGTGATACTTGGACCTATTAAAATAGATGAGACTGCACGCAAAGTATCTGTGGATGGAAAGAGTGTTCCGCTTACTTTAAAGGAGTTTGAACTATTACATTTATTTATGAACAACCCTGGGAATGCTTATACAAGGGAGCAATTACTAGAACGCATTTGGGATATTGATTATGTAGGGGGTACAAGAACTGTTGACACGCATATAAAAACCTTACGTATAAAGCTTGGAAAGGAAGCAGCGGGGCATATTCAGACCGTTTGGGGAGTGGGCTACCGCTTTGATCCTGGCGAATGAAAAAGATTTCAACACGTATTTGGCTATTAATCTTTTCATTTTTAATTATTACCGTTGTCTTCATGTATGTCCTGACTGATTATTTATATGAACGGCTTTATGTAGAAGACACGGAAGAGATGATGGTAGAGGTAGGGTCAAAGCTACAAACGATGTATACCGGTAGTAAAGTAACGGATCAATTTATTGCAGATATTGAACAGTATACTAATTATTCTAATTTGAATATTTTTGCAGTAAGAAATCCGCGTGAACTAAGTGCTTGTGTGCCATTTGATATTGATTTCGAAACATTGATTGGTCCAGAAGAGCGACAGCAATTACTGGCAGGTGAATATGTACAGAAAATTGGGTATGAGCCTCGATTTGATAGGCAGTTAATTTCTGTAGTACTTCCGCTAGTAGACCAAAATAGGCTTGAAGGAATTATATATATTTATTTCCCTTTAGCAAAAATTAGTGAGTTAGCGAATAAAGAAGTCATTTCCTTATTTGTCAGTGCCTTTATATTTTTAATTGTCATCAGCTATTTAATTTATAAAGGAATTCGTCATATTATGCGACCGCTAAGTAATTTGCAAAGAGCTGTTGAGCAAATGTCAGACGGAAACTATGGAACACGCGTGCCAGTTCATTCTAAAGATGAAATAGGAAGATTATCTAGCACCTTTAATAAAATGGCTGAGTCGATCCAACAAGAGGATGAAGCTCAAAAAACATTTTTAGCTACAGTTTCACATGAGCTAAGGACACCTATTAGCTATGTAAAAGGATACAGTGAAGCGATGCAAAAGGGCATTATTCCAGAAAGTCAAAAAGAGGAAACGATCCAGCTAATTGTACGTGAGGCAAATCGGATGGAACGTTTAACGAATGAATTACTTCTACTTGCTCGTATGGAAAATGAACAGGCGGAAATTACTTTATATCCAATTCCGCTTGCTGAAACATTACGCGAGGTTCAAAAAATATTAACTTATCAAGCAGAGAAGAAGGCCATTGCAATCCATTTGGATGCTGATGATGCATTGATTATCAAAGCTGATGAAGTAAAGCTGAAACAAGTTTTTATTAATATAATTGAAAATGCTATTAATTACTCGTATGAGCAGTCAAAGGTTGAAATTACTGCTTTTGAGGATAATGGAAGTGCACAAATTACGATAAAGGATTATGGGATTGGTATTCCAAAAGAGGATTTATCACATGTAACTGAGCGCTTTTATCGTGTTAACAAAGCACGGAGTCGAGCAGATGGTGGCAGTGGACTCGGCTTGTCGATTGTTGAACAATTGCTGAAGCAGTTACAGGGCAAAATAGAGATTGAAAGTGAAGTTGAAAAAGGCACAGTTGTAAAAATTACATTGCCGTTAATGGAGGAATAAAACATGAAAAAATGGTTATTGGCATTAGTTGCAGTACCTGCATTATTAGTAGGCTGCGGAGAAAAGAAAGAGTCAACAGCTTTACCTGAACCACAAGAGCCACAAATGTTGGAGGTTCAAATTTTAACACCTAAAGAAGTAGCAATAAATGAAACAGTTGAGCTTACTGCGCAAGTTGAACAAGGTGGCAAAAATATTGATGATGCAGATGTGAAATTTGAAGTGTGGGAATCTGGTAAACGAGATGAAGGGCAAACAATTGAGGGTAAATTAGAGAAAGACGGCGTTTATAAAGCAGAGACTAAGTTTGACCACGATGGCGTATATTATATGTATGCTCATACGACAGCTAATGGTGTTCATAATATGCCGAAGCAACAAATTACTGCTGGTAGCCCCGATATGACGAAAGTTTTACCAGAAGATGAAAAAGCAAATAATAACAGCATGGATCATAACATGATGGATCACGGTAATGATAAATCAGAGGGTGCTGAGCATAGTGATCACGAAAAAAGTGAAAAAAATCACAATTAAATGCTTGCATTATTTTTAAAATAGGAATATGATAATGACCAGATGACCGAAATGGTTTTCTGGTCATTAACATTTTCGTGTACAAAGGCATGTACATAATAGAACAAGAAAGGATGTTACTAATGGATCGTAGGCAGGAAATTCTTGAAGCAGCTACAAAATCCTTTACATTGTTTGGATACAAGGCGACAACAATGGAGCAAGTAGCTAAAATTGCGAATGTCGGTAAAGGGACGATTTACACATTCTTTGCAAATAAAGAAATTTTATTTCAAGAGATAGCTATGTCACTTGTACGAGAGATGCAAGCAGAAGCGGATGCAGTGTTGGATGCATCAGCTAGCTTTATGGACAATGCGCACAATGCTTTAATGAAAATGCTACAGTTCCGTGAAAAACATCTTTTATTTGTAAAGCTATTAGAGGAGGAAAAGGAACTACGAACGCCAGCAGTTAAACAAGCTCTAGTTCGCATTGAGAATGAAATTTTATCCTACGTTACTGAATTAATTCAAAGACGTATCGTAAAAGGAGAAATTAGAGACTGTGATGCAGAATTAGTAAGCTTTCTGTTACTAAAGGCGTATCTAGCATTTGTTGTTGATTGGCATGAGCTACATGGTGAAATTATTCCAGAAGAAAAGATACTAAATCTTTTCAAGGAAACAATCTTCCGGGGACTAATTTTAACTTGATTTGGCCGAGCTAAAAAGTGAATCAAGGACAGTCTAGAAGTTTTACCCACCTGAAATTTTGTTTTTTTTTTGAATAAAAATGACCGACTGACGTTTTCGGTCAATATTATAGGAGTGAAGAAAACGTATGATTAAAGCTGAGTGGCTGAAAATCTTAAAAACAAGAAAAATGCTTGTTTCAATAATCGCTGTATTATTTATTCCAGTGATGTACGCAGGTATGTTTTTATGGGCATTCTGGGATCCATATAAAGGCCTTCCGAATTTGCCAGTAGCTGTTGTCAATGAAGATAAGGGCGCTGAAATGGAAGGAGTTAAATTAGATTTAGGGAACGATTTAGTCGATAAGCTTGTCGAGAGTAACGAGTTTAAATTTATTGACGTTTCCAAAGAAGAAGCTGAAAAAGGCTTACATGGCCGTGATTACTATATGATTCTAGAAATTCCAACAAATTTCTCTGAGCACGCAACTACTTTATTAGATGACAAACCTTCTAAACTAGTTATGAATTATATTCCGAATGAAGGATTGAACTTCCTGGGTGCACAAATTGGTGAAACAGCAATGGACCGTGTACGTGCGGAAGTAAATTCACAAGTTTCAGCAACGTATGCTGAAAAATTATTTGATTCTATTACAACTCTTGGAGATGGCTTTACAGAGGCTGCTGATGGCTCGAATAAGCTAGGTGAGGGTGCAAAAACTTTAGCGAATGGTACAAAAGATTTAAAAGGTTATTTAGAGAAACTAGCATCAAGTTCGGTTGAATTGTCGAATGGTGCAGACAAAATTGCTAAAGGTATTGGAGACGCTTCAAAAGGTGCAAATGAATTATCTACTGGTATAGGAAGTATACAAAACGCTACTGGACAGTTACACCAAGGTGCACAGAAAGCAGCATCTGGGGCAACAGAACTTTCGGGAGGTATATCACAATATACACAGGGTGTAGCACAACTTCAAGCAGGTATAGCTAAGATTAGCAATAATCAACCACAAATCACTGCAGGCGCAGCGAAAATTGCTGATAGTGCAGGTCAATTAAATGGTGCAGCAGGCCAATTAACAGATGGTTCTGCTCAAGTAGCAGCAGGTATCACTGAGTTATCTAAACAATTAGAAGGCATGATGGGTTCATTGCCTGAAGAGCAAGCAGCAGTATTAAAACAAACATTAAATAAGCTACAAGCGGGAAGTGCAAGCGTGCATACTGGCTTAGGTGCTTTAACTGCTGGTACAAAACAATTACAAGATGGTGCTAACGGATTAAGTTCTGGTGCATCGCAAATTGCAGCAGGTCAATCACAAGTGTTAGCAGGTGCAAATGAGTTAGTATCAAATAGCGGTAAATTAAACCAAGGGGCACAAACTCTTCAAGCTGGTAATGCAACACTTGCTCAAAAATTAGGTGAATTAAATGCAGGTGCTCAGAAAGTCGGAGCAGGTTCTAAAGCATTGGCTTCAGGTTTAAATGAGCTTGTAAGTGGTTCAAGTAAACTTGCAAATGGTCAATCAACACTTGCATCTAAATCAGGTGAAATAGCAGATGGTTCTGCAAAGATTGCTGATGGTTCAACTGAACTGGCAGATGGTACATCAACTTTATCTGGCAAGCTAGGTGAAGCAAGTGAAAAAGCAAAAGAAGTTCATGCAAGCAAAGACACATATGATATGGTAGGTAGCCCGGTTGAGGTTGATAAAGAATCTGTTAACCATGTACCTAACTATGGAACAGGTTTCTCACCATACTTTATTTCTCTTGGTTTATTCGTTGGTGCATTACTAATCTCGATCGTGTTCCCACTTGTGGAACCAGCGATTCGTCCAAAAAATGGAGCAACTTGGTTTACAAGTAAAGTCTCAGTTTTAGCAATCGTCGGCTTAATTCAAACTATATTGACAGTGGTTATTGTAAAATGGGGCTTAGGCCTTGAAGTATATAGTTTTGGACACTTCTGCCTAACAGCTTTATTAACAAGCTATGTTTTCTTAGCTTTAATTCAAATGTTAGTGTCTATTTTCGGTGATCCAGGACGCTTCATGGCGATTGTTGTATTAATTTTACAACTTACAACAAGTGCAGGTACATTCCCACTTGAGTTAATCCCATCACCATTACAAATATTTAATAAACTATTACCAATGACATATACTGTTTCGGCATTTAAATCAAGTATCTCAACTGGTGATACGTCATTCTTAATGCAAAACTACGGAATTCTAGCAGGCTTCCTAGTAGCATTCTTAGCTATTACTTTCGGTTATTTCATGTTACTACACACAAAACGTTACTCAAAAGTAGCCGAAGAAAACTAAAAAGGAATTTTTTACACCCATCGATATCGGTGGGTGTTTTTTGCGGTTGGATGATTGTCTGGCAACGGAAGAGTTACTCAGTAGCGGGGAGAACTAATCAGGTACGGGGTAGAACTGTTCAGCTTCAGCAGAAAACAGCTCATATGCAAAAAGTCATACAAAAAACAGCAGCTGATATGAGCGTATCGGCTGCTGTTTTTAAGTGTAAGAGATTTAATTAAGGGTTCATCAATTAATATGATGAGAGGTGTCATTTTTAGTACGTGTGGGGCACGTATATGACTATTACAGAATAGGCAAATGCTTATAGGTGGTTACATTTTTCACAAGTGTTGCTGTAGCATTCACTTTGTTCTTCAATCTTTTCACCGCATTCTGTACATTGCTTTGCAGGTAGGTTCTTGAAAAATTCAACTACATTTTCTAACATTGTGGACTCCTCCTTTAAGTTCATCTGTACTATTACTGTTTTGATATTTCCTAGTGTATTATAACAGAAGCTTTTCGTCAACACAAAATGCCTAATTTACGTTAAAATAAATATGGATATATTGTGAAGGAGGAAACGTAAATTATGATATTCGTTGATAATAAAGGGATTCATGATCCACGCATTAACCTTGCTATTGAAGAGTATTTATTGAAAACGATGGATGTTGAAAAGGAGCCAGTGCTACTTTTTTACATAAATCAGCCTTCAATCATCATCGGTAAAAATCAAAATACTATCGAAGAGATTAATACAGATTACGTAGAGGATAATGGCATAATCGTTGTTCGACGCCTTTCTGGTGGCGGCGCAGTGTATCATGATTTAGGGAACCTCAACTATAGTTTTATTACTAAAGACGATGGCGATAGCTTTATGAATTATAAAAAATTCACGCAGCCTGTTGTAGATGCACTTGCAAAAATGGGCGTTCATGCGGAGCTTTCAGGACGCAACGACATTTTAGCAGAAGGACGTAAAGTTTCCGGGAACGCGCAGTTTTCTACAAAGGGCCGTATGTTTAGCCACGGCACATTACTGTTCGATACAGAAATTGATGCTGTAGTATCTGCATTAAAGGTGAAGAAAGATAAAATTGAATCAAAGGGTATTAAATCGATTCGTTCAAGAGTAGCAAATATTTCTGAGTTCTTAAAAGATAAGATGACAGTCGAAGAATTCCGTCTAGAAATTTTAAAATCCATTTTCGGTGGGGAAGAAAATATTCGCTATTATGAGCTAACAGAGGAAGACTGGGCAAATATCCATAAGCTATCTGAAGAGCGTTATCAAACATGGGAATGGAACTATGGGAAATCGCCACGCTTTAATATTCAAAAAACACATCGCTTCCCAACAGGAGGCATTGATATTCGCTTAGAGGTGAATAAAGGAATTATTGAAGAAGCACATATTTTTGGTGATTTCTTCGGTGTAGGCGACATGACAGATGTTGAACAACGATTAGCTGGGACAAACTATGATCGAACTGAAATTGCTAATGCGTTAGCGGATATTGATATTCCAACATACTTTGGTGGAATTACGACAGAAGAGTTTTTACAATTAATATATTAAGAGAAGCCAATATACAAAAGTAGAAGATTACATTTGCTAAAACGTGAGTTATGAGTATAAGTTGATTGGAGTGGTGGCTAGGCGATTCCTTGGGGATTAGCGATAAAGAGGAACGAAGGCTAAAAGCATCACGTCCTGTGATAACGCCTTCGTGACCAACATCCTGTTGCCCCGACGCCCCCAGGAAGCTCTGCTCTGTGCGAAAGCGTAGTGCTAACATAGCGACAGCAACAACAAATGTTTTCTGTAGCGAAAGCAAAGCGGCAGCAACAAATGTTTTAACTGCGCGAAAGCGAAGCGTCAGCGGCAAAGCGCCTAACCGGAACGGAAATCACCCTCACGTTATAAGATGTCCCTTATAAGGCAGAGGCATTTGGACGCAAAAATCTGTAGCTAACGATACGATGTTAACTTTTGCTACAAAAGGTTCGCTGACAGTTATGTCAGTGGGCCTTTTTTTGATACAATATAAGATAGAAAGGAGTGTTGGTATGGAGAAGCATCGAATATTTATTGTCGAAGATGATGTAAAGATTGCATCATTGCTCGCAGAAACGCTTAGAAAATATCAATACGAAGTTGAAACAATCAAAGAATTTGATCATCTCGTTGAAGAATTCACAGCATTTAACCCACACATGGTGTTGCTTGATATAAATTTACCTTCGTACGATGGCTACTATTGGTGTCGCCAACTACGTCAACATACAACTTGTCCAATTATTTTTATTTCCGCTCGTTCTGGGGAAATGGATCAAATTTTTGCACTAGAAAATGGGGGAGACGATTTCATTACGAAGCCATTTAATTATGAGATTGTGCTAGCTAAAATCCGTAGTCACTTGCGTCGTACATATGGCGAATATGCAACAAGACAAGAAGAACGGACAATTAAACAAGGACAGCTCGTTCTTCATTTAGAAAGAATGGAGCTTCATAAAAATGATTTAGAGATTCCACTTCAGAAAAAAGAATGTATCATTTTAGAACTGTTGATGGGAAATGCTCCAAAAGTAGTGGCGCGTGAGCAACTGTTAGAAGAGCTTTGGGACGATCAGGCATTTGTCGATGAAAATACATTGAACGTCAATATGACACGAGTGCGTAAAAAGCTAGCTGATTATCAAATAATGTCTTCTATAGAAACGGTGCGCGGAGCAGGTTATCGCTTTATTTTAAGTGCAGGTGAGCTATAGTGGGCTGGAAATTATTTTTGCGTGATTACGCATCGTTCATTGTATTCCAGTTCTTACTAGTCGGTTTTATTATGGTCTTATATTGGTTGGACGGCTTTCGAAATGTTGATACTGCTATATATTCCTTCTGTATTAGTTTAGTGTTACTAGCCTCGTTTTTAATTATCCGTTATTTAATGCGTCAACGTTATTTGATCAAAATATCGCAGCTACCTAAAACGATGGAGGATGTATTGCAAAAAAATGCTAAAACACCTGAGGCGATACAAGCTGAAAAATATATGCATGAACTATATCGACTATATAAGCATGAGCTTCAATCGTTATATGCTGGTCAAAAACGACATGATCAGTTTATGAATCAATGGGTGCATCAGATGAAAACACCAATTTCTGTTATTGAGCTCTTATTACAGGATGAGCGTCCTCTTGATAAAAAGAATGTACAGGAGGAAATTGACCGCCTGCGTAGAGGCTTGGATATGGTGTTAGTGAACGCTCGATTAGAAAATTTTGAAGAAGATATGCAAGTAGAACAGATTGCTTTAAAAATGATTGTTACGGCAACTGTAAATGAAAATAAACGTTTATTTATTACGAAGCGTGTCTTCCCAGAAATTCATATAGAGGATGATATTATCGTAGCAAGTGATTCAAAATGGCTTCGCTTTATTATCGGGCAATTCGTCACAAATGCGGTTAAATATACGTTTGAGGCGAATAAAAAAATAGTGATTTCTGCCTTTAAAAAGGATGACCACGTACAATTAGCCATTTGTGATGAAGGTATTGGTATTCCTGCTTCCGATCTTTCTCGTGTCACTAAAGCTTTCTTTACTGGTGAGAATGGGCGTAAAACTGGGGAATCCACAGGGATGGGCTTATATTTAGCGAAAGAGATCTGTGAAAAACTCGGTCACGAATTAAACATTACATCAGAGGTAGAGAAAGGAACAGTTGTTACAGTGACATTTACGAATTAGGGGGATCGGAAATGACAGAGGTATGTTTGGCTGAATGGGTTTTACATGTAGAGACAGAGAAAACAGAAGCATTATACGAATCACTTAACGAAGTTTGTGAGTGTTTATCCTGCAAAAATTTCCGTAAGGCTAGTCTTTTGCTTAATGAAGAAGTCATGCATTTTTCGAATAAGCTTGGGCTAGACTTATATAAACCAACTTTACTTAACGCTTTTCCTGTAGAAGGTGAACAAGTGATGTACAGTGGACATTATACGATTTGTGGAGAAGTAATTGAAGGTGAAATAGATGCATGGGATATAATTGTTGGTTCTCATTGCTTTAGTCTAGTGGAGGAGGAAGGTAATACGCCAGCTGAAGGTTTAACGGAGCCACATTTTCAAATTGGCTTTGAAGTAGTATTGCAGTGGCTTTTACCAGAATCTATGGAATTAATGAAGAAATAAGGTGAATAAGATATGCCTATTTTACAAATAAAAGACGTGACGAAGGTGTATGAAGGTAAAGTAACCCATCGTGCTCTAAATCAACTAAGCTTTGAGGTGGAGGAAGGCGAGTTTTTAGCAGTCATGGGTCCATCAGGAAGTGGAAAAACAACATTATTAAATCTCATTTCTACGATTGATGAACCAACGAGCGGAGAAATCATTTTAGATGGCATGAATCCTCATATGCTTAAAGCAACTGAGCTAGCTTACTTTAGAAGAAGGCAGCTTGGTTTTGTTTTTCAGGATTTTAATCTTTTGCATATGCTCACGGTGGAAGAGAATATTGTGCTGCCACTGACTTTAGACCAACAACCATTAGAAGTAATGGAGGAGCGTCTTGCAAGTATTGTGGAAAAGCTCGATTTAACTTCATTCTTGCATAAACGCCCAAATGAAATATCAGGTGGACAAGCGCAAAGAACAGCTATTGGTCGGGCACTTATTCATAACCCAAGTCTCATTTTAGCAGATGAGCCGACCGGTAATTTGGATTCAAATTCTTCGCGTGATGTACTTGAGCTTTTAACAAAAATCAATCAGGAAAGACGAACAACGATTGTCATGGTAACACATGATCCAATTGCAGCTAGCTACTGTGACCGCGTGTTATTTATTAAAGATGGGGAATTCTTTAATGAAATTTACAAAGATGATCGTCGACAAATGTTTTTCCAGCGAATATTAAATGTGTTGAGCTTACTAGGAGGGGGACAAGTAGGTGACCTTTCGACAATTCGCTTACCGTAATGTCGTACGGAACAGCCGTATATACGGCGCCTTTTTCATGGCAAGCTTTTTTTCTGTGGCTGTGTTTTTTATCTATTCAATGCTCATGTTTCATCCGGATATTGAAAGTGGGATTTTAGGAGAGGCATCGTTAATTGGGATGGTTGGTGCGGAAGTCGTACTCGTTCTTTTTACATTATTCTTTTTATATTATTCGATGAGTGCTTTTTTAGAGGCAAGATCACATGAGTTTGCAATTTTACTACATTTAGGAATGGAAAAACGCCAGATGAATAAGCTTGTCTTTTTGGAGACAATGATTATTGGATCGGGTTCTATTTTTGTTGGGATTGTATTCGGTTTCTCGTTTTCGAAATTCTTTTTCATGATTGTGCGGGAAATTTTACATTTAGATAGTTTACCCTTATATGTTTCATGGGAGCCTTTTTTACTAACGATTGGTGTTTTCACAAGTGCTTTTGTAGTCATTTCTTTAATTAGTGTATATTTCACACGTGAAAGAAAATTGCGCGATCTCCTTAAGGGAAATGACTATTTAAATAGTGTTTCAACTTATTCAAAAATTCGTGCTGTATTTGGTATTACCCTTATTTTATCATCATACGTATTATCAATTATCGTAGGTAACACATCTTTAATTGGTTTAACATTAGTAATTCCGTTTTTAGCAACCTTTGGAACATACTATTTTTTCAGAGATTCTTTACCTTGCTTTTTAGATAAAGCACGGGGGAAAAGGAAATTTCATTGGCAACGCTATCGTCTTCTTTCGTTAGCTGAGCAAACACATATTATGATGGACAATGTGAAAATGTTTTTTGTAGTAACGATGGTGTCAACAATGGCCTTTTTATCGGTCGGTGTTTTAGCAACGATGTCATCATATACTATACAATATGATCGTTTAAATCCACTAGGGCTTGTCTATAAGGGAGATGTCGACAATCCATATGAGCGAAATCATATCGCCTCTTTACGTATGGAATTAGAGGAAAAGGGCTTGTCCTATCATTTATCTCGCTTTGTTGTTATCAAGCAAACCTCTTCCTATACTCAAAATGAGGTTGAGGTGTTTAGGGAATCAGATATGAATGTATTGCTTTCTTCCTATAGTTATCCATTACTTGATATGGCTAAAGGAGAGGCAGTGTTTATTCCATATTCGGAAGAGTCTCTTAACAAACTAAAAAATAAAGTTGTGCATACAGTTTTAGAGGAAAATTCTATCCCGATCACCATTGATAGTGTATATCCTAAAATAGTATTCCCAGGGTCTATTGTTAGTGTTAATTCTATCGTGATCAGCGATGAGGATTTTGTAAAGCTCATAAAGCCGATTGCCAATAAAAACGTTGCGCAGCCAACCTATCATTTATTTACTTTCTATATTCCTCAGTGGATGGAAACAAAAAATATTGGCAAGGACATAAATGAGTTACAAGCGTCCCTATATTTTTATAAGAAAAATAAATTTAGCCCATTTTACTTTGAAAATGCAGGATTAAATTATTCTTATATATTAGCTACTTATTCTTTATTCACATTAGTAGGGGTTTTAGTAGCAACGGTATTTTTATTAGCAGCAGGTAGCTTCGTTTACTTTAAACTGCATACTTCTCTTGAAAGAGAAAAGCGTAAATTCGATGTATTAAAGCGAATGGGCTTAACGGATACGGAGCTCAAAAAGCTTGTGAATCGTCATTTGTTCCCGCAATTTTTCTTACCATGGGGTGTTGCAATGATGCACAGTCTCTTTGCTTTTCTTATGGTTCAAGGTGTTTTAAAGGATATTGCTAATATTTCCATTGTAAAAGAAGTTGTCTTATCTTTTAGCTTTTTTGTTTTAATTCAAGTAGTCTATTTTTACTTGATTCGTTGGCGATACATCTCGCATATACGTTCGTAGAAAAAACGTACAAAAGAGAAAAAAATGAGTTATTTGACGTAAATTATGACATGAGAGAAAAAGTTTCGTTGTTTTTTTAATATACTTCTTATATAATGTTACTGAATGAAGATTCATTTTGTCTTTATTTAGTAGATTTAGGTGATGAGATGGATGGGGTGTGATTCCTTTTCAAGGGAAGTCCAAACATTTACTGAATGAAGATAAGCCTCCGGCGGATGTCACGGATTGTTTATCTGCGCGAAAGCGAAGGGTCAGTGTCAATGCGCCAAGGCGAAATTGATACGATAAGGGGATGGTGTAATTGAATTTAGTTTCAAGTGTTCGTCAGCAAGCATTAGAGCAACCGGATAAAATTGCGTATCATTTTATGGGGAAAGATACGACGTACGGTGAGTTTGAACACACAGTTGGTCGTTTTGCAAAAGGGTTACAACAATTAGGGGTAGAAAAAGGGGACCATGTGGCGTTTTTACTCGGCAATACACCACATTATTTAATTTCGTTATATGCAACAATGAGTATTGGGGCAACAGCAATTCCGATTAATCCAATCTATACACCGGATGAAATTTCGTATATTTTGCATAATGGGGATGTAAAAGCTGTTATTGCACTTGATGCACTTCTTCCATTAGTAGAAATGGGTGTACATGCTTTTCCAAAGGTAAAAACATTTGTTGTTTGTGAGACAACAGAAGATGTTGCCGAAAAAGTAACTACTTTATCTGGTGAGGCAAAAGCAAAAATTCATTTATTTTCACAAGTGATTGCTAGTGTATCAGAATCTTGCCAACCCGTAGAAGTAGCTGAAGAAGATACTGCAATTATTTTATATACTTCAGGAACGACAGGTACTCCAAAGGGTGCAATGCTGACGCATGGCAATATCTATTCAAATGCACGAGATGTTGCACATTATTTAGGCTATAGAGCAGATGATCGTATTATTGCAACTTTACCAGTCTTCCATGTATTTGCGTTAACGGTCGTCGTCAATGCACCTTTATTGAGTGGAGCAACAGTTTTACTTGTACCACGTTTCAGTCCAACAGAAATCTTTAAAATTACGAAGGAACAAAAAGCAACAGTCTTCGCTGGTGTGCCAACTATGTATAATTTCTTGTATCAATTACCTGAAGGCAACCCTGAAGATTTCTCAACAGTTCGCTTAGCAATTTCAGGAGGTTCATCTTTACCTGTAGCACTCTTACATAATTTCGAGAAGAAATTTAATGTGCGTGTTTCAGAAGGGTATGGCTTATCAGAAGCTTCACCGGTAACGTGCTTCAACCCATTGAATCGTGAACGTAAGGCAGGTTCTATAGGGGCATCCATTTCCAATGTTGAAAATAAAGTGGTCGATGTTAATGGACAAGAAGTGCCCGTTGGCGAAGTAGGGGAGCTAATTGTACGAGGGCCTAACGTTATGAAGGGCTATTATAAATTACCAGAAGAAACGGCTATGGCTATACGTGATGGCTGGTTATACACAGGGGATTTAGCTAAAGTTGACGAAGAAGGGTACTTCTACATCGTTGACCGTAAAAAAGATATGATTATTGTAGGCGGATTTAACGTATATCCAAGAGAGGTTGAAGAAGTACTCTTTGCACATAATAATATCGTTGAAGCGGCAGTTGTAGGTTTCCCAGATCCTAACTTAGGTGAGGCAGTTCATGCATATGTTGTCTTAAAAGATGAAGATGCAACTTCAACAGAAGATCTTCTCGCATACTGTGCAAAGCATATGGTGAAATATAAGGTTCCTAAAGTAATTGAGATTCTGGATGAATTACCGAAAAATACGACAGGAAAAATTTTACGCCGTTCATTAAAAGAAAATGTGTAAGAAACTGTAGCTACTATTGAAAAATAGTAGCTTTTTTTATCCCGCATAAATGAAGATTTACATTTCAAGATTTAAGAGAAGGTGGGAGATCAACTGCCCGTAAAAGTTCAATTGATTAGGGGCAATAAATGTTTTCTGTGAGAAAGCGAAGTGCAAACGTAGTAGCAGGGTGTTAGTCACACAAACGTTTTCATAGAATGGGATTTTAGCTGGTGTTCCTCTAGTGAGGGACGAGGAACACCCACTGATTGAAGATTCACTTTAGGCTAATATTACAGCAATGTAAAAAAGCATGGCCACTTATTTAAATAAGTTGAGTGTGTATGTCTGTAAGTGATAAAATCAAACTTGTGAAATCTACATACTTTTTAACTTCCCTCCGAAAGAAGTCTCCCATATCTAAACGTGAAGGTGAGACAGCACCAGTGAAAGTGGAAGACTTCTTTCGTTTAGGTGTAGCCTAAAGATGTCTCTTTTTTTTGCCATGCTATAATCAGATTTAGATTGATGAAAGACTGTTATATCAATAAAATTGGACAATAATAATCATTCAGTGTTCTTGTTCTAGTCGTAAAATACCGCAGAAAAGTGATAGATGATGTCATTTTGACTATGCGAAAGCAATGGTTGGTCAGCACATCCAATAACGAAATATTAAAATTCATTAATGCGTATTATAGAAAATAAGATATGAAGTGAGGTGATTTGATATGGCAAACAAAGCCTATATGTTTCGTCTGTATCCAACGCAAGAACAAGAGAAACTTCTTGCGAAAACTTTCGGTTGTGTTCGTTTTGTCTATAACAAAATGCTTTCGGAGCGAAAAGAAATGTATGAGCAGTTCAAGGATGACAAGGAAGCGTTAAAAAGGAAAAAATTCTCGACTCCTGCCAAGTACAAAGTAGCATTTGCATGGCTTAAAGAAGTGGACAGCCTTGCATTGGCAAACGCTCAACTTAATTTGCAGCAAGCATACAACAATTTCTTTTCTGGTCGTGCCCATTTTCCGAAGTTCAGAAACCGTAAGGCAAAACAATCCTACACAACCAATGTGGTGAACGGAAACATTATGCTTTTGGATGGCTCTATCAAATTACCGAAACTAAAACTTGTAAAAATGAAGCAACATCGAGAAATTCCGTCCCATCATAGGATCAAGTCTTGTACGGTTTCACGAACAAAAACAGGAAAATACTATGTTTCTATTCTCACCGAATACGAACATCAACCTATACAAAAAGAAGTTCAAGCTGTTGTAGGTTTAGATTTTTCCATGAATGGCTTATTTGTCGATAGCGAAGAAGGTAAGACAGCCAATTACCCACGTTTCTATCGTCAAGCCTTGGAAAAATTAGCGAAGGAACAACGTATTCTATCACGCAAAAAGAAAGATTCTAATCGTTGGTACAAACAGCGTCTTAAAGTAGCGAAGTTGCATGAAAAAATCGCCAATCAACGGAAAGACTTTCTGCATAAAGAATCGTATCAAGTAGCAAAAAGCTATGATTGCGTGGTAATCGAAGATCTCAACATGAAGGGAATGTCACAAGCCCTCCGTTTTGGTAAAAGTGTTGCAGATAATGCATGGGGCATGTTTACAACATTTCTTAGGTACAAGTTAGAGGAGCAAGGGAAAAAGTTGATCAAAATAGACAAGTGGTTTCCATCTTCCAAAACTTGTTCCTGTTGTGGTCAAGTAAAGGAGTCCCTATCTCTTTCTGAGCGTACGTTCCACTGTGATTGTGGGTTTGTAGCAGACAGGGACTGGAATGCCGCTATCAACATCAAACATGAAGGATTGCGCTTATTATCCTTAGCGTAGCAAAAAGAACTCTTGGAACAAGAGGGATAGCTCGGTCAGTTTTCGTTGGCTACTAAAAGCAACGATAAGTCGAGAAGCCCCCACTTCGGTAGGTTTTAAGTGGTGGGTAGTTCACAGGCTTGTCATATAGTGATGGAGTAGTAACACCACAGATAGTAAACAGAATGGAACCCTTTGGTGTCTAGCTACGTCAAAGCTTTTAGAAAATTAAATTGAAAGAGAGCATATGGAAAAATGATAGAACTCATCAAAGAGTTAATTAGTTTTATTATGCATATTGATGTGCATTTAGAAGAGATCATTCGTGAGTTTGGTAATTTGAGTTATTTCGTTTTATTTGCAATTGTTTTTGTTGAAACTGGTGTCGTAATTTTCCCATTCCTGCCAGGTGATTCATTGCTTTTTGCTAGTGGTACATTGGCAGCAGCAATGGGCGCGTTTAACATGTGGATATTAATCCCTGTGTTTTTAGCAGCTGCAATTTTAGGGGATACGATGAATTATCATATTGGTCATAAAGTAGGGACATCCATTCCGCCAAAGAGCTTCCTTGGTAGAGTCGTTAAGAAAGAACGTATGGAGGCAGCAGAAAAGTTCTTTAATAAGCATGGTGGAAAAACGATTGTCATCGCACGTTTTATGCCTTTCATCCGTACATTCATACCCTTTGTTGCAGGGGCTAGTAAAATGAAGTATGGTTACTTCATATTGTATAATGTTGTAGGTGCAGTGTTATGGGTATTCAGCTGTACATTACTAGGTTATTACTTTGGTAATATACCTATTATTAAAGACAACTTCTCAACGGTTTTAATATTAATTATCTTAATTTCAGTAATACCAGCCGTAATTGGTGTTATTAAATCAAAAGTAAGTGGAAAATAAAAGGACAGTCCAAAAGTTAAAATGTACCCTATAAGATAGACACTTTCAAAAAGGTCATCTTATAGGGTATTTTTGTTTATAATGAAGAAAAAAACGAGTGGTGGTAAATAGGATGACTAAAAATTTATTTTCGAAACAACAACAGGCACAATTAAAATTAAATCCATACGTCAAAACGGTAAGTGCGAAAGCCATTACTTATACGGATGAATTTAAAGGATTTTTTATTGATGAATACGATAAAGGAAAATATCCAAGTGAAATATTTCTTGAGGCGGGTTTTGACATTGAAGCCCTTGGTCCAACACGTATTC
>NZ_JBHURE010000023.1:0-68103 GCF_042674095.1 Lysinibacillus sp. NPDC056959
TATATCAACAACCGACCAAGAAAATGTCTTGGCTGGAAAACTGCAAACGAGGCTTTTAATGAGCAATTGTTGCACTTAATTTGACAAATCATCGTTGGTATAATTTTATTTTTTGGTAAAACATCAGATTATTTGTATATAACACTTAGGGAAGTGTGTTATTTAAAATAAAGCTAAGTAGGAGGAGAATAATGAAAAAATTTTTAAGGTGTTACTAGCAGCAATTGTTAGTAGTACATCCAACAAAATCTCAAGCGAAAGTGATGTATAATGGAGCAGAGGTTGTAAAAGACCCAACCGGAAAAATGACCTAAAAAAAGACACCAAGGTATACAAGAAAAATACAAATGTACATTTGATTCATTAGTGGTAAAGTGAAATAATTTCTTTAGAACGTATGATTTTGAAAAATATGATGGCAAATCGTTCTACCAAATAGGGAAATATCCAGTACAAGCAACGGATTTGGTAGTTTTCAAAGAAGTACCAATAAAAATTCGTTTATCTTTTTATAACAATCCAACTTATATCAGGAATTGTATGAGTTTTCATACAGTGTTACATCATATAGATTTATTCACAAAAAGAGTTTGAGAAAACGCAGGGAAACATAAAATAATAGTGTAAAAATAAAGGCTAAAACATGTAAAAGTATCTATAAAAAACTATTAACTGGTAACATCATGGTTATAAGACTTATTTATGAATTAGGAGGATGTACTTTGAAAATTATGCGTAGCTCTGAACTTTTAAGTGAAAGTGAAATAATGGATTTATTAAAAGATCATCAAAAAACGAGCAAACTACCTAAAAAAGAAGAACTTACAGAAATGGCTAGGGTTGTTTTGAGAGAATCGTTAGAAATGGCAGTGGAGATTTATAAGAAAAATCAAGATTTCGGAAGTGTTGAAAGCTATAGCAATCTATTGTATAATTTTGAAAGCTTTAAGTTTTTTATAGAGTTTGAGAATAATAGTTCTATTGTATATTCTTTTGAAAGTATTACGGAGTCTGGGCATTATACTTTGAAAGATAGTGGTTTTTTTACGTTGTTAAAACAAGAAAAGGCTCTATGAACTGTTTTAGGTCATAGAGCTTCTTTAATTTTGATTAAATCATTTAATACCATTAAATTCGACACCAGCAGGTGTAGGTGTTAATACAATATCTCCATCTTTTACTACATAATCTGCCATAAATGAGGCTTTATTTTTATAGTGAGCGATATTATAAGATCCTATTTTTCTATCAATAAACGGTTTAATGTAGGTTTCATTGAAAAAATTATTCATTACAATTGTAGAGTAATTAGTATTTGGTAGCATTGCATAACCATAAACTCTGCCACCAATCTGATCTATACTACTTAAACCAGCATTTCTAGCATATAAAGATGTATAAAATAGCGTATTACTATGACTCATGTTACGAAAAACTACGCTACCAAGACTAACACTACCCCTTGCTTGAATTTTGTTAGCAGCATTTAATTCATCGACTTTTTCACTAGGTATTATTTCAACTTGGTCTAAGTTTAATTTTTCTAATATTTCTTCAATATTTTCGTCCATCGCATTAGGGTTTTCTTCGTAGTAATTCTCTATCAAATTCATCTCGTCTAAAGTGGTAACTCTACTTGTTGGTGATATTACATCATTATTTGTTATTAACCTATCAATTTCTTGCTGACTCAGGAATTCTTGTGTTTGAGCAAATCCTTTGGTAGGTAAAAAAGTGATAACTAATAGTAGTAACATTGCTACTAAAATTAATATTTTTTTCCTCGTGTGTATAAAGACCTCCTTTTTTATTTGTTACTATTGTATCATATAATGATGTTGTTTTTTGAGAATTTTCAGATATTTAAACTTACAAAGAAGCAGTAGAAAATATTTTTTATAATAAAGATGAGACGTTACCGTTAGCCCACATATTTTATGACAATATTCATTAGTTGGCATAAACTAATAGATAAAAAGTGTGAAAACAAGTGTGGCATAATATGTAATTAATACAATAAATATTTTCACTAAAATATAGTAGAGATTAAATAGAATGGATGAAAATCAGAAAAATGTAGAAATCTCTTTTCTCGCTAATGGACCAACCCAATCTGATTATTGTAGAAAACAATTTCAAGATTTAATTTAAGGGTTCAACAACTCTCTAAAATGTTTGATATACCCATAAATTTAATGAAAGATTCTATTCCATCACAAATGAAAAATTTGAAGAGATTGAATATAAATTAACAATGTTGAATTTTGGTTTTGATGATTTTAATGCCAAAGATGGTGATGGCACTAAAAACATATACAAAAAGGACTGGGGTATTATCCCCAATCCTAGCCCGATATTAGCCACACAAAGCACTAAAACATGCCGTAATTATACACAAACTTGCTAAGTACATATTGGAGCTATTATCTAAAAACGTTGATATATCAATGTTTTGAAGGTGCTATGTTATTAACTTGCATAACTGTCATTTTACATTCGGATAAATCATTGTCGCAGGGTCCACATATTCATCGAACTGTTCGTCTGTTAGTAACCCTGATGCAATTGCTGCTTCTTTTAATGTTGTGCCTTCTTTATGGGCTTTCTTCGCGATTTTAGCCGCATTTTCATAACCGATGTAAGGGTTTAAGGCAGTTACAAGCATTAATGAGTTTTGTAAGTTATGGTCAAGCACTTCTTTATTTGGCTCAATTCCAACAGCGCAATGATCATTAAATGATTTCATTGTGTCTGCTAGTAGGCGAGTCGATTGTAAGAAGTTATAAATAATGACTGGCTTGAAGACATTTAGCTCGAAATTACCTTGGGAAGCGGCAAAGGCAATTGTTGCATCATTGCCAACGACTTGTGTAACAACCATAGTCATTGCTTCACTTTGTGTTGGGTTTACTTTACCAGGCATAATGGAAGAGCCCGGCTCGTTTTCTGGAATCGTAATTTCACCGATACCTGAACGAGGACCACTTGCTAACCAGCGAACATCATTGGCAATTTTCATCAAGTCAGCTGCAAGGGCTTTCAATGCGCCATGTGCGACAACGGCTTCATCATGACTTGTTAGTGCATGGAATTTGTTTGCGGCTGAAGTGAAATGTTTATCAGTGATGTCACTAATTTCAGCTGCTACACGCTCACCAAATTCAGGGTGTGCGTTAATACCAGTACCAACTGCTGTTCCACCAATCGCTAGTTCTTTCATATATTCAATATTTTGGACGATCATATGCTCAGATTTAGCAAGCATTGCCGCCCAGCCACTAATTTCTTGACCTAAAGTAAGCGGTGTTGCGTCTTGTAAATGCGTACGACCAATTTTAATAATGTCTTTGAATTTCTCTGCTTTGTCATCCAGTGTTGCTTTTAGTAAACGTAGACGTGGTAGTAAATAATCTTCTACCTTTAGCACTGCTGCAATATGCAAAGCTGTTGGGAAAGTATCGTTAGAGCTTTGAGATTTGTTGACATCATCATTAGGATGAATACGATCAGCTTCACCAGCATTTTGTAAAATTTGGTTTGCTCGGTGCGCAATTACTTCGTTTACGTTCATATTAGACTGAGTACCACTACCAGTCTGCCAAACTACAAGAGGGAATTGATCGTCCCATTGACCATTTAAAATTTCGTCAGCTGCTTGCACAATTGCATTTGCTTTAATATCTGAAAGTTTACCTAGTTTATTATTGGCGATTGCAGCACTTTTCTTTAAAATGGCCATTGCTTGAATTAGCTCAATTGGCATTTTTTCTGTACCGATTTGGAAATTTTCTTTACTGCGCTGTGTTTGAGCACCCCAAATTTTATCTGCAGGTACTTTAATTTCACCCATAGTGTCTTTTTCAATACGATAATCCATGTAAAACAGCTCCTTTATTTATGTAAATCTGTCCATTAATAATAATTAATTATGCATTGGCATAATTGTTTCCGATTCGGCTTTGTGCTTGCACAAAGGAGTTGAAAAACGGATATTCTTAGTCTGATGTAAGAATATCCGTTTGATACATGCTTATTTCAAAAAAATAGGGGGGATTCTGAATTAAGCATTTCGGAGAAAAGAAATAATCTACCGATAATGATAATCGTTATCAATTAAAAAGTCAAATATTTAGTTTTGAAATAATTATTCTCATTGAGAACAATTTGCAATGGGAGTTTTGTAGAGTTCGATTCCTGCTTTTAAAAAGTTAAAACGCTACCATGAAACGATAGCGTCAGCACAATAAAAGGGAAGAGCTATCTCTTTTTCTTCCCAATTTCTTTTAATGGTTGTTTTTTAGGTACTTTTTCAAAAATGATACTTACGTGATAGTTGTGATCGTCAATCTGAGTAATCTGAACAATTTTTGCTTTACGTCCTTTAATTTTAATATTGTCTTCGACAGTAGGAAGACTTACTAGTAGCTGGCTTAAAACGGACGTCTTGTTTTCGTAAAAATGAGTTACATACATATTTTCTTCTCCTTATAACTTGTTATTTAACGAAAAAAACGTGAGCTGTACCTTCCATTTATACATGACATTAATTGTACTTATAGAATGAAAAGGGGTAGATTTTTTTCGGAGGTATTTGCAAGGTAGAAGGTTTTACACAATGTATGAGAAGAGTTTAAAATATAGAACATTTCAAAATGGTAGTAATGCTTTTAAGTGTTCTCCCAAGATACCATAAGAATCTTGGCAGTAGAAAAGAAATTTATGGACGGTGTTTGGATGCTTGTTTTGTTGTTTTTTGATTGTTGAGGTATGAGTAAATTGGTAGCAAGTAAGAAAAAGCCACAAGTGAAATTGGCTATGTAGTCATTAACGAAATAAACAATTGTGTTAAGAACATCGAAAAATCTAAATTAGAAATTAAGCGAAGATATTTTTACTCGAAAAAAATTTGATTTTATTTCAATTGTAAATGGCGAGTAAAAGCAATTAATAATAGTTTCTGATATATTCTGAATTGTCGCCATATTAATAATATTTTTTATTTTCTATATTTTACCTTTATTTTTCCTGATATTTCTATTAAACTACAAATAGATTAAATCAAAAGGAGGAATAAAATGAAAAAAATTACTTTTAAGTTGTTCTTTATGCTTATCTTTTTGTTAGTTCCTATGAATGTTTTTGCTGAGGAGTCTTTAGGTGAATTTTCATTTGACCCAAGTAAGGTATCTCATCCTTATGACATGATAAACTCGAAAGGTGAAATCATTAAGTATGGAGAGTTTAATGACGGTAATTCACAATTAATCAATGAAATACCAAGCGTTCAAGGAACAGGTGAAATTTCTCCCGTTCAGATTGATTCCATAATGGAAGGTCACTCGTTTATCGATATCACACCACCACCAGTTGTTATTAATGATTCTACTGCTAGAGGACCATTACAAATATCACCACGGATTGTCATAGGTGACGATAGTAGAAAAAAAGTAGAGAATACTAAAGAAATGCCATATAGTGCAATTACGTATATTGAAATAAATTGGCCTGATGGAAAAGGTGGTTCTTGTACAGGTTCTTTAATTGGGAAAAACAAAGTCCTAACAAATGGACATTGTGTTATAAATCCAGAAACAAATGAAACTATAACTAGTGCAAAGGTTTACCCTGGTGTAAGTAATAGTGTTGGATTATTTGGTTCTTATAATGTTAATGATTATTATGTAGCTGCTAATTGGGCTTCAACTGGTTCGAGCTCTGAAGACTTCGCTATTCTTGTTTTAGATGTATCAAAAGACAATAAACAGGCGGGAGATGTTGCAGGTACTCTTGGAATCAAACAGGTGAATAATCTTCTTAATCAAAATATCGGTATTTATGGTTATCCGGGAGACTTAATGGAGGCAAGTGGTGAAATTTCTCAATTTGGTACGAGAGGAAATATTACTAGAGAGGATGCATCTGTAGCCTTTTATACAATGGATACTGCACCAGGACAATCCGGTTCAGCATTGTTAAATACTTACAATCAAATTGTAGGCGTTCATAGAGGTTCATTCGTTATTAATGGGAACCCTATGAATGGAGGACCTAAGATGAACTCTTATATGTTTAAATTTGTTTCCAAAGCTTTAGAGTAAAATTACTAATGTTGTAGACAAACTGAGAATTTCGGTTTGTCTATTTTTTCGGGAAATTGAAATAGAAAGCCTTCAATAAAATGGTCATTATTTCAGCTTTTTCAAGGAAAACTCTGATACTTATAGTTAGTATACTCCTGTATAAATTTATTGTTTTACCCCGAGGAATTAGGAATTGTAATAAAGATCCGTAAACAAAAAAACGAGTGATTGTTATAGGTATATTTATTGTAAGTACAAAATTAATATTAGCTATAGCGGGAAATAGCAGTTCAAAGCGAGTTGTTCTTTGTATGTTTTAAGATGAGATAAACAGTTTATGTTACCTACAATGATTTTTGTAAATCGCTATTTTATGGCATAATTTTATTATTTTTCATTGCAACTTTCGACATGTTTTTTATTTATTTCTCAGGAAATATTTCATATAAAATTGTAGCTACGGCAATGTTTTTAATGAACATCATATAGTTTTTATAGCTTTGGATTAGGTACGGTTGTAGGGTAAGTGAAATGATGAGTTTATGACTTGTTCTAATACTCGATTTTTTTGCGACCTATGGACTTTTTTTAAGTCCTTGATATCGTAGCTTATATTTGGAAAAAAGCATAATCGCGGTATAATAGTAGTAAGGGAGGAAACAAAATGTATTTAAAATCATGTAAGGTATTACAGGGTGATATTGAAGATAATGACCAGTATCCCTTTAATATACCAAGTTTGCAGGATTTACAAGAGCTAGAGTTTCCTACGAATGTGACCTTCTTTGTTGGGGAAAATGGCTCTGGGAAATCAACACTGTTGGAGGCAATTGCGGATCGCTGTGATTTTAATACAGCGGGTGGTGGTCGTCAAAATATATATGAAGTACATAAGGCGGAGTCTTCACTAGGGGAATATATCCGTTTGTCATGGATGCCGAAAGTGACGAATGGTTTTTTTCTACGATCGGAAACATTTTATCAATTTGCAAGTCATATTGATTTGATAGAAGATCCAAGAAAATATACCGCTTTTGGTGGTAAGTCTTTACATCATCAATCACATGGTGAGTCCTTTCTATCGCTATTTATGCATCGCTTTAAGGGGAAAGCTATTTATTTATTGGATGAGCCTGAAGCGGCATTGTCACCGACTAGGCAGCTTAGTCTTCTTAAAATTATGAAGGATTTGGAGCATGAGGCCCAATTTATTATCGCCACTCATTCACCTATTTTACTTGGCTATCCAAATGCGACAATCTATAGTTTTGATAATGGGGACATTGAGTCTATTCGCTATGAGGATACCATTCATTACATCGTCACGAAGCGCTTTTTAAATGCACCGGAATCCATTTTTTCAGAGTTATTTGATGAGGAGAGAGAATCATGAATCAACGTAAAGGCTTAGTCATGCGAGAAATACGATTAGATGAAATGGCACAGTCTATCGATTTGCTTAATTATGTTTTTCAAATGTCCATGTCCATTCATAAGGATCGTCGCTTTGTAAATGCCAAAAGTAAGCAATTTAATGAGGGGCATGCCATTGGTTGGTTCGATGGTTCGCATCTTGTATCTCAAATTTTAAGCCTACCTTTTGAGGTAAATGTTCATGGTAGGATCTATGAAATGGGAGGCATTACTGCGGTCGGAACGTACCCCGAATATTCTGGGCATGGATTGATGGAGAGCCTTATTATTGAGAGCCTGGAACGAATGCGCAATGAAGGACAAAGTATATCCTATTTATTTCCATATTCAATCCCGTATTACCGGAAAAAGGGCTGGGAAATTATGAGTGATATTGTGGAATTTCAGATTAAGGATACGCAGCTTCCTCACCATAAAGGCTTAAACGGTAAAATCCGCCGTGTCGATCCGAAGCATGAAGATGTTGTAAACATTTATGCACGTTATGCCAAGAAGACACATGGTGTCATGGTGCGAAATAGCATTGCTTGGAATGAAAAGTTTCAAGAAGATTTCTGGGAAGAAAAATTTATTGATAGTGATGTGAACCTTCAGGCAGCCGTATATTATGATGAGGATGATCTGCCACAGGGGTATATGTTTTACCGCATTATGGAGGAAAATTACTACATCGATGAGATTGTCTATTTGCAGGAAGAGGCGCGTAAAGGCTTATGGAATTTTGTCTCAGCACATAGCTCGATGATTTATAATGTCTATGGTAAAACAACTGGCAATGAAGCCGTTGCCTTTTTATTAGAAGATAGTGAAATTATTCAAAAAGTGTCCCCTTATTTTATGGCACGAATTGTCGATGTGAAAGAATTTCTACTTCGCTATCCATTCACGGGAAATGATTTTCAGCTTCGACTAGCTGTAACTGATCGCATTGTGGCATGGAATAATGGCACATTTGTCATCACAAAGCAAGATGGAAAAGTCACGGTCGAAATGGTGAGTGAGGTGCAGTCTGAAAATGCTGTTCAGCTAACGGTCCAAACTCTTGCCACGATGTTACTAGGTTATAAACGACCGAGCTATTTAGAAAAAATTGAGCGTTTACAAGGCAATGCCATTGAAATTGCATTACTAGAGACAGTACTACCAATTGGCATTCCAACGTTTATTGATTATTTTTAAGAAAAAAACGGGATTTGTGCAGTGAGATGCTGTGCAGATCCCTTTTTTATGGATTCAGGGGGGAATTGATCGGGACAGCGAAAAAACTGCTCTGGAGAACTTTATTACCTTATTAAGGAAACATCTGCTTCGTTTAAATCGTTCCTTATATAAACAGATTGGGGGATACCGATGAACGAATCCGAGAAGCTGCAACGCAAGAAAGTATAAACAAACTCTTCTAGTGCTACTTATTTGGATTTTGTTTTTTACTAGTATTATAGGGTACGGTATTTACTGGTTATTTTTCGATTGGTCTAGATGTAAACAAGATTTGATTGCATATACGGTGAAAGCTTATGTTTCAGATGCTGGTGCGACGACTTTTAATACGGTATTGGGTGAATTAATTTTAACTTCTTTCAGCAGAAGTCACCTACATTTATCGTGATGGTGAGATGAATACAGTATTAAGTCACTTTTCAGGGGGGACATATATCAGCTGAAAGAAGTTAAGGCCTCCGGCGGATGTCACGGAATTAGAAAAGGAGTTCTTTGTGCATGCACAAAGCCGATTCCGGACGCAATTATGCCAAGGCATAATTGAATCATGAAAAGAAAAGAAAGTCTGAAAAGATATATTGGCAATATCGAAAAAATGAAGCTTATATTAAATGGAGCGACGATGATACGGTCAGTATTAACGGAGTGACATTGAATGTACCAGTTGAAACATATGATTATCGAGAAAATGAGTAGCCATAACCATTGCAGTTATGGCTTATTATTTTGTAATCCAAGCTTTTTTTAATAGTTGCACACCAAGGATGAGTTCTTCCGTTTTTAACTTACTAAAGCCTAATTGAATAATTGGCGCTGAACTTGTCTGATGTAGATAATAGGGGCTCGTAGGGTAGACCTTTACTCCGTATTGTTTAGCGTTTTGGATGAGCTGTTCTTCTGAAAATTGGGTGAGCACCTTGACCAAAATATAAAGTCCAGATTGCTCTCCAAGAATCATAATTTTTTCTCCGAATTGTTTGGTAAGTTCCTCTACAAGTGTATTTATTTTATGTTTATAGGTGATACGCATTCTTTTAATATGTCGTGTCCATTCACCTTGTTCCATGAATTTCGCCATTGTTAATTGATGTAAGGACGAGGCGTTATGTTCAAAATGAGCAAATCGTTTTTTATAAGGCTGAACAAGTGCTTTTGGTAGCACCATATAACTTAAACGAATCGCTGGTAAAAATGATTTTGAAAATGTCCCCATGTAAATAACACGTGACTTGTCGATGGAGGCGAGAGCAGGAAATGGCTGTTGTGTATAACGGAATTCACCATCATAATCATCCTCAAGTATATATCCATCGACGTTTTTGGCCCACTGAATTAATGCTTGTCGCTGCTGAATGCTCATAGAAACCCCATATGGGAAATGATGCGAAGGGGTGACATAGAGTAAACGCGAATGTAAATGCGCTAAATGCTCAAGCTGCGCACCGCTTTGCAACACAGGTAATGTCTCTATACGAAAGTCATGTAGCTTGAACGCTTCTCGTGCACCGTTGTAGCCAGGGTCTTCTAAAATTACACTTTGGAAATCTTGCTTTAATAGAAAGCCTAGATAAATTAACATTTGCTGCGTGCTACTACCGATAATAATGTCTTCTTCGTTTACATGAACCCCACGAGCTTGAAGTAAATAATGTACAAGCTGTTCCTTTAAAAGTGGCTCGCCGAAAGGGTCGCCATATTGATAGCACTCGTTTAAAGGTAACACTTGATTAGCCATTTGACGCCATATTTTTAAAGGGAAATGCTGCTGATCGACAGCTCCAGCACGAAAATCAATGTTGATATCTTCACGCTTACTTTTCGTACTTTGAGTAAAGCTTGGTCGTTCCTCTTGAAGAAACACTTGCTCAAAATCATTGACGAAATAGCCCTTGCGTCCTTCACCACGTATGTATCCTTCCGCTACGAGCTGCTCATATGCAGTTAACGTTGTATTCCGACTGACATGTAAAGTTTCGGCTAGCCTTCGAATAGAAGGAAGAGAATTATCTGTTTTCAATGTCCCTTGTTCGATTAACAATTTGACCTGCTGATAAATTTGTTTATACTTTGCCTCTTCATCAGTGAATAAGAAAATAAAATCCTCCATAAAGCTCCTCCTTGACATGGTGAAATGTCTAGAACTGTTTCTTTTTAAATGTCAGTTTACTATTTATCATTATACAAGAATGACATATAAAAAAGGAATGGGGAGATAAGTGAATGGAGATTTGTACAGTAACTTTAGCAACTGTTGGAGACGTGCTGCCATTATTTAATGCCTATCGGGAATTTTACGGTCAACAATCTGATTTAGAGCGGGCTAAACAGTTTCTATTAGAGCGTTTAAATAAGGAAGAGTCGGTCATTTTTCTAGCTTATATAAATGCGCAGCCAGTTGGTTTTGTTCAGCTCTATCCTACTTTTTCATCTGTTGCAATGAAAAAGGCATTTATTTTAAACGATCTATTTGTGGCCGAGCATGCTAGGAAACATGGTGTAGCACATGCCCTAATTGAACAGTGCTATTCGTATTGTGTACGAAACGATGCGCGTTATCTAGGTTTAGAAACAGCGACAGACAACGTGCGTGCTCAAAAACTATATGAGAAGCTCGGGATGAGAATTGATAATGGTATATTTCATTATATTAAATATTGGTAAATGGAGGTTCGAATAATGACTGTAACCATCAAACAATTAACAACGGAGCAGGAGTGGTTGGATGCATATGCAGTTATCGTGCAGCTCCGTACGGAATTAACAGTAGAAAAGTATCTCCAATTGTTAAAGGAAATGACTCAAGATGGCTATATGTTATTTGCATTATTTGAAAATAAGAAAATGATTGTTGTCACCGGATTAAGTTGGAGAGTCAATTTTTACAGCGAACGCCATATCTTTGTCAATGATTTAGTAACGGATGAGCAGTATCGTTCAGGAGGCTATGGTGAGAAACTTTTGCATTATCTTCATCAATGGGGCAAAGAAAATGGGGGGCACTATATTGCCTTAGAGTCAGGTATCCAAAGGAGTAATGCACATCGCTTTTATGAGGATCGATTAGGATATGAAAAATGGTGCTATTCATTTCGAAAAGCATTTTGATCCAGAAGGAATATGATTTTTTAAACCTCACACACTAATGGAAACATGAAGGAGGTTTTTATGAAAGTAACGTTCAAAAAGCTTTTTCTAATAAGCATAGTTATGATGAGTTTTACACCAATTGGATATGCAAATAATGTAATTCAACAACATGCAAATGGTGAGGAAGGACAGGTTGTTTACCATGTAAAGTACGATTATGCTGCTATTTGTAAAGTTCTTGGGATTACGCAAGAAGTGTATGATCAATATTGGAAAGAAGGACTTTCGATTGTCGATATGGCCAAAAAGGAAGGTATTGACCAACGTGAAATAATAAATTATTTTGTGACATTTCACTATCAAGAAATGCAAAAATGGCGAAAGAAGGGGGCGCTGAACGAACATCATTATTTTGATTTAGTTTATGAATTAAAAGATGAAATTACAGATTTTATTGAGCGAAATCCGAATAAAGAATGAAAACGACTAGTGTTTTTCTAGTCGTGTTTTTTATGGATAAATAATGATTAACATTTAGTATTTAGTTATAAAAGTTAATTATTTAATGATTATCGTTAAATAAACCTTGATTTTAACTCTGCTATTTAATATGCTTAACATTGAAGAAGGGCAGCTAGAATAACGGCGGATTCTCCATCCGAGAAGAACCTTTCACCATCGCTTGTCATACTTCATGTAAAACATTATGAACAGGGGGAAAAAATATGGTTTTGCAAAGTGTAATAGATGCAGTTTTTCAGGTCATTTTATTTTCAGTTATACCGTTCATTTGGTGGTTGAACTCAGCCAAAAAGGAGCAATCATTTTTTGCATGGCTCGGACTTCAAAAGCCTGTCATTGAAAACAAAGGAAATTATTTCTTATGGCTTTTAGTCATTATTGTTTTATTTTTCGGACCACTTTTTACAATTACTTACTTTTACCTAGATAGTTCAATTTTAGCGTCAAATCGTTTTACAGGGCTTGGTTTTTCAGCACTCATATCAGCACTTTTCTATGCAATTGTACAAACAGGTTTGTCAGAGGAGTTGTTTTTCCGAGGCTTTTTACTGAAAAGATTTATCCATAAATTTGGTTTTCAAATCGGAAATATCATGCAAAGTTTATTATTTGGTATTTTACATGGTTGGATGTTTTACTCTTATATTCCTTTTGGAGTTGTAGTGTTAGTTGTTTTAGCAACTGGTTTTGCAGGATATTTAATGGGGTGGATCAATGAAAGAAAATCTAATGGCTCCATCATAACAAGCTGGGGCATACATGGCATTGGCAATCTGTTGGCCTCCTTTATGGCCATGTTTAATGTACTCTAAAATACATTGCCGATTTGCATTTCATCATGTTCGATTGCATAATAAAGCAGAGGAGTGAAAGAAATGCAATTTATCGAGCAAGTTGTAAAAGGATGCTTGATTATCGGTTTAATAGTAATGGGAGGGCGTATTAACACTGCCATATGCCATTATTATAATATAGCATTTACGACCTTTTTCGTTGATTATCATGTCGCCTCACTCGCTATACTAATAATAGGTATTATAGGAACAGAGATCCTTAATAAACGAAAAAGGAAGGGACGAGCATAAATGACGGAATGGCCAAAGGGTGTAGCGAAGCCTGCTATACGTGCATTAAATGCGGCAGGATATACACGATTAGAGCAATTGGAAAAGGTTGATTTATCGACGTTAAAAAAATTACACGGGCTGGGACCAAAAGCATTAACGGCCATTGAAGTAGCACTGAATGAAAGTAGGGGGAACTGTGAATAAACTAACATTATTATTACTGGCAATGGTGGTTTATTATATTCTTGTTGTTCTCGTAATTAGCAAGTTATTTATTATTCCTCTCATGAAATTTATGGCGCTTATATTTTTCCTTGGAGCAGGCTTTATTTTTTCTCGAAAAATGCGAAGGAAATTACAATAGGTGGAATTATGAAAATTACAAAACTAGCCATATTTTATTTGGTCATATTTATGTTGGCACTATTACTATCACTAGCTGGGGTTCGCCCATCTATTTCACTTGGCATTATTATCCTAATCGCATTTGCAATGATTTATAGATATATACATATTGTATTCTGGACTAATAATATGAAATTGGTAGATAAGTTAGTAAAAGATCGCAAAAACCATCTTTTTTTTGCCTACCTATATGCAGTTGCTTATGGTACAAAGGAAGACCAGATACACTCATTAGAAACAGCAATTGTAAAGTATAGACAGCCAGCAATGAAGTATAACTGTAAATTTATTAAGGCAATAATGGTAGAGAATTTAGAGGAAGCAAAGTATGCGGCTAATAAAATAAATAAAGAGCCATTAACTAGCTATGCAAAATGTTATATCGCTGCACTTGAAGAACGAACAACAGACATGCGAAGCGATCAGCTCACAAAGCCGTGGATGCAGCCAGCAATTGAAGCGGTTTATGCGCACAAGGTGAAAAATGAAACCGCGTTTGATCAGTATCAGAAAGAAAGCATTGGATTTGCGCGTGGCGTACAAAAATATGTGTTAATACATACCTTTGAACAAATGAAAACGGATCTGTAAAAAATATAAGCTACTTGATGCTATTTGACATCAAGTAGCTTATTTTAAAATAGAAAATTTACATCAAAACATACAAATCTTGTTTACTTATTCGTCTAATAAAGTAAGAGAGGTGAGAAGATGGAGTTTGATGAGCTTTATGAACAATATTTTCAACGCATTTATCGATTTATTTACTATATGGTCTCAGATCCAAGTTTGGCGGAGGATTTAACGCAGGAAACATTTATAAGGGTTTATAAAGGTCAATTTAGAAACGAGGCTGCCATGGGCACTTATATAAGGAGAATTGCCCGAAACCTTGTCTATGACACTTATAGAAAAAAAGCACTTATTAAATGGCTACCATTTCAAAAAGAACATGAAAAACGGGAGACACAATATGTACCACATGATTGGATCATGCAATCTGAGGAGCGACGACTATTATATGAAGCAATTCAATTATTGAAGCCTGAGTATCGAGAGGTTCTTATTTATAGAAAAATAGAGGAACTAAATTTAGCCGAAACTAGTGAAATCTTAGGGTGGTCTACAGTAAAAATAGCGAATACACAGCGAAATGCTATGAAGGCTTTAGAGAAAATACTTGGAGGTGATGAATTTGGATTTAAACAATCGACTGAAGGAACTCAATAAATTACCAGAAGATCAGGCTGTAAAGGCACGTATTTATGAACGCATTCACAATAAGGGGAAAAAAGGCTTAACGCTATGGAAAGAAGGTGTTCTGCTACTAACGATTGCCCTGATCGCTCTATTTTTAATTTTGATTCCACAAAATTCAACGCCTCAAACTGCAGGCCAATCCATCCAAACAATTTATAAGCACTTCGGAGGAAAAGAGGGGAAATTTTTTGCGAGAAGTTCGAGTTTATATACATCAGTGGAGAAGGTTGAAGATACAATAGTTTATAATTTTTTTGAAGACGTAACACAGTATGTTGAAGAGGCAGATGGAAAGTTAGGTAACCATATTACAGATGTAGTCGTTGTTAGAGACCGTCAGGAAGAGCATTATCAGATTTCAGATACAGGCATGTTAAATGTTGATTCTGGCCAGTTTTTTGTTGGGAATTCAGAGACATATGATAAAGTATTTCAGACATTATACTCTGCAAAAGCAACACCTTGGATAATTATCCTTCCACTTATCGTGGTAACTGTAAATATATTCTCAATGAGCTATTATAAACGTCATAATCTACAAGGATCTAAACCATCTAAGCGTATGTGGTGGCTGTTAGTACTTGTGCTTGCGATGCTTTCTAGCGTATTTGCTTGGGCAACCTGGGTCGGTCCATTGTATAAGCCATTAATGATTACATTTGCGCTTTTATATGGTTTCGTTTTTTGGTATTTCATAATACGAGAGGAACGGACATATTCCATATATAAAGTAGAAACAATAAAAATAAGTATTATTAGTGCAACACTGGTTTTAATTATTATGTTTTATTAACTGATTTAAATAAAACCACCTTTACTTTCACAAAAGAGCCAATTGCTAAGGTATAGGGTGGTTTTAATTATTTATCAGCAGTATGTAGGAGAGGTGTACCTTATTCCTTTTTATTCAATAAAACCCCACGCACAATCCCCATTATAAATATTGTACTTAGTACAAATAAAAATACATAAGCATGCCACTGCTGTAAAATGCGATCATGTCCTAATGCAACTGTTAAATCATTGAATAGTGAGTATGTAAAGTATAAGAGTATACTATTTTTGATGAGACAAAAGGTAATGATTCCATTTTGTCGCTGGATATAAGATAAGGTAGGCTTATTTTTACGTAGAGTAGGATAAGCTGCTTTCATCTCTAAGTATTGTAAAAGCAAAAATAGCATTAAGGCAATGAAAGGTAAATAAAAAATGGTGATTTTCGGGCCAAATTGTGCATGTTCACTCTTAAAGCTTTGCAAAACCGGTATAGAAGCGGGGAGCTTATTGTATTGGATTAGTGTTGCCGTAACGCCAGCTAAAAAAATAGTCGCAACAATAAGCGTTAGCGATTTACAAAAGCGTGGTGTAGGTGTTTTTTGTTGTTCTAGCATTTGTTCACCTCATAGTTTAATTAAAAAAGTGCAGTCTGTTATACTGTATCATAAGAATACCACCATGTGTGACATAGAAAGAAGGGTTAGATGGAATACTTGTTGTTTTTACTAATTGGAATCATCGGCAACATCATTGGCACCTTAGTTGGAGGTGGCGGGTTAATAACATTACCGACGATGATGCTAGTAGGGGTACCAGTCCATTCAGCGATCGGTGCGAATAAGGTTTCTAATATGGTCAGTGCCTTTTCAAGCTTTTACACAATTTATAAAAGAAAAGAAATTTTATGGTCAGAAATGCGTTCAGTATTATTTGTTTCCTTAATAGGTGGTACACTTGGAGGTCTGTTTGCATCATTTATGAGCAGTCACACATTAACGTTTATCGCCATCATTTTATTAGGCTTTGCCCTTGTTATGTCCTTTTTAGGTGGGGCTGAATTTGGAGAAAAAGAAAGCTTTACAATGAATCGTAAAAACGGTCCAATCCTTTTAGGGGTTGGTTTTTATGATGGCATGTTCGGCCCTGGTAGCAGTACGCTGGCACTTTATACATATGCACATGAGAAAATCTCTTATATGAAAGCAGTAGGTTTGTCGCGTGTAGGTGTTTTTGCGATGTGCTCAGGAGCTTCGATTACGTATATTGCCACAGGTAAAATTGATTGGCCGTTGACAATCGTATTAATGGTTGGTTCTGTAATCGGTGCACAAATAGGCATTTTCCTTGCCAGAAAGGTTAAGGCAAATCAAGTAAAGCTATTGCTGCGAATTGTAACCATTGTGCTGATCGTACAGCTCGTCTATGATTTTATCTTTATTCAGTAGGAGATTTACCTACGAAGGTGATGAGATAAATAGAGATGTAATTTCTTTTCAGTAAGTATCCAAACATCTACTGAATAAAGATAAAGCCTCCGGCGGATGTCACGTATTTTGAGAGGAACGAATTGTGCGAACACAATTCAAAATCCAGACGCAATTACGCCAAGGCGAAATTGATAAAACAGATTTAAGGAGGCGATATGATGTTTGAAATCACACCTTATCCATCTTTTTCGTGGTCACTATCACGTCATAAAACGTTAACAAGCTGTGCACGGAAATATGGCTATGAATATTATTTTTCTCATAATGGCTGGCTCAGTTACAATGTGGAGCCATATCATCAACATGTCTATCGCTTAAAAAAGCTTCAATCGATGCCGATTTTATTTGGACAAATCGTCCATCATTTAATAGAACAATCGATCAATGATTATTTGCAAACCCGCGAGATTCCGACTGTTGCTGAACTTGTAAATCGTGCACGTGGCCAGCTTAATGCCGCTTTTATCGATTCTACACGACATGTAGATTTATGGAGACATAAGCCTAATAAATTTCATATGATGCAAGAAATTTATTACGAAGGGAAGTTGAATCCTGAACTGGTACAGGACTATAAGGAGCGCATGACGGCTGTGTTTGACAACTTTCTTAATAGTGCAACGTTCCAGCAAATTACCGCACAAAAAGGCTCTCTACGAATCGGTGAGCCTGAACAATTTCGTTCCATGAAAATCGAGGGTTTACAAGTTTTTGTCGTAATGGATTTTCATTATTATGATGAGATAGCAGACAAGTGGATTATTATCGACTGGAAAACAGGGGGAGAGTCCGATGATGATCGCCAACAATTAGCACTCTATGCTTACTATATTCAGCAGAAATATCGCGTATCTCTTGACCAGATTGATGTTTATAATGAATATTTATTAACAGGCAAAAGGAAAAAATACGCCTTTACAGCATTTGATATGGACAATATTTTACATACGTTTCAGCGAAGTGTGTTAGAAATGAAAAAATATCAGGCGGATATTTTCTCGAATGAACCCGTATACTTTGAGGAATTCGAGCAAACCACTGAAAAATGGCACTGCAAAGGGTGTAATTTTAAAGAATTATGTGCCCAGAATTGAATAGGGAGCCTAAAAAGAACAAGCTTACTTATAATATGTCATACCTAACTAGGGGTGGCTTTTTATTATGCTCATATTTCTTGTCATTACAATCCATTCTATAGATAGATGGGAGGTGTTGACTTATGGAGTATGAGTATAAAGTGAAGTTTTACTATAACGAAGGTCATGAAGAAGAGTATAAAATCAAAAATAATATTGAACAAGAAACATTTACGGAAGAAATTTCTAATGGGTTCAATGAGAAGCCTTGGTATTCATTTACTGAAACAGAACATTATAAAACGATTTTAATTAGTACTATAGATGTTTACAAAGTTGTAGTAGAAAAAAACATTTTAGAATTTGATTAATCAATTGTATGTAGTCACATCTTCTAAAAAGATGTGGCTTTTTTTCTTTGAAAGGATGAAATACTTTTTAAGTGCGCTGTTATAAAGGTAAAGGTAGGATTAATTTCAAAATTTATATAGAATCAATTTTGCCATTAAAGCGCAAGAAAAATAACTGTTTCAATCAAAAAAATTTTTAAATACAAATGTTTGATACATGATAGCAATTAGAGAGGCGATGTCATCATTGATAGCTTCAATGTGGATGCGATTCGTTAAATTTGTATTTGTACTATCTAAATTTCTAATAGTAGCGATTTTTTCACCATTTAACTTTAATGTTCCTGCATAAGTGTAGTCTTTCTCAAATTGGTACACGTCTTCGTTAAGCTTAAAAGATGGCACCTTTTCAATTAATTGCACACGATTTTGTTTAATTGAAATTTTTTCAGATGCTTTGCTGCTATAAAGCGTATAACGAATACCTGTAAATACGCAATCAATTTTGTATATTGGATGATTATCGATTGAAAAAGCATTATAGCAATATGGCATTCCATATCGGAGAAGCATATGAAACAGTTGTGTTAGCATACGATGGCGATTTTTTTTGAGAATACTAATAACTTTGTCGTCCTTGTTATAAATAGGAATACTTGTGTAATAGGAATCTAATTCTGGGATGCTATATGAATAATTCTGCAAAGATGTCTCTCCTCTATGATCTCTCTTAAATAATTCCATTTTAATATGCATTGATATCCCTGTTCAAATAAGTTGTACCGTAATTAGTTACAATCTGTTTTTTGAACTTATGGTGCAAGTTAGTTCAGTAGTTACGAATTGAATTTGTGTTATAATAAAATACAGAATTTTACGACAAAGACAAAAAAATAAAGGAATGGTGCATTTTGAAAATTTCAAGAAACCTAGAAACAGTACATAAACCCGTAGCACCGTACGTACACCAAATAGAGGTCACTGGGCCTCAGAAGTGGCTTACTTTGTCGGGTCAGTTAGGATTAGAAGTAGATGGGACAGTACCTGAAAATCCATTAGAACAATTACAGTTAGCATTGGAGAATATAAAAAGAAACCTTGAATCTGCTGAGATGGATGTTGGTGATTTAACAAAGTTGGTTCACTTTATTTATGAAACGTAAGAGAACGTCCAGAATGTATAAATAAGAACATTCTTCTACACTGTTAAGAAAGATGCAATTACTCCAATAACGAAATGAATCACTCTATTCCCACCAATGCTTCAGTTCTGTGAAGCCTACGTCCCATAGCATTATATTACCTGTGATCATAATGGTCATTTCTTTTGCTTCGTAATATAACGGAATTTCTAATGGCATTTCAATTGTTTCGGATTCTTCTTTCAAATTCACTTCATTTTTTATGAATATTACTTTTCCGTCCGTAATAATGGTCACTTCACCTTTGAAATCCTCTTGATCGGGAATGCCAATGTTTAGAAAAAATAGTAGCTCCTCTTTATCTTCAATAGTATAAGTATAGGTTTTGCTAGTATTTTCATTATTACTATATAAATTGAATTGAGGTTCTATTTTATGTCCAGCTACAGTGAAAGTCGGTACTTCGTTCGTTAGTGGTTTAGTTCCTGTGATTTCTTTAATAGCATGCAATGGTTGTACCGGACTTACTCGTTTATCTAAAATTTCAGAGACAATCATCACGCCAACTAACAGTATAATGGCAGTTATGGATGAAGCAATGAGTTTTTTTATAGTCAGGTTTGAAGTGAACCCAACTTTGTATACAACATATCCAATTGTTGCACCTATACTATTTGAAATAACATCGTTTACATCAAAAGTCCCTAGATACGATAAAGATTGAATCGTTTCCAATCCAAGAATCACAATAATGAACCATCCTATAAATTTTTTATAATCAATTTGATTGAGTAAAGGAAATAAGATACCAAAGGGGATAAATGCTGCTATATTTCCGAAATCGTATAACCAAGAAAACGTAAAGCTAGGAAAATTCAAAGGAACGCCTGATGGGACGAGCAGAAATTCGTAGCCGGCGCTTTTGTATTCTTCATAACCGTCAAGACGATTAAAACCTAAGAACATGAAGTATAAGGTCAGACCTGTGTAAAGAAAAGTAATCACCATAATTAAATTTCGTTTTTTCATATTTTTATCTCCTTTTCATACGATACCGCTTCTCATTGTACGAATTACCTTGGGTTCTTAACTTTGAGATTGCCTATAGTTCATTAAGCACTCCTATAGAATCCTGTGGCAGTATCATTATTGTAAATGGAAATAATTAATAATTATTGAGGGTATTTATGAAGATTTCTTAAGAAATTGCAATAGTAAACTTTCTTTATTTGTTGTGAAGCAACGAAAAGGATTGGTTAGTAGGGGGAAGTATTGTAATTCAACAAGAAAATATGTGAAATGAGGGTTAGCAAGCGCTTCTTTTTTCATAAAAATTTCTTGCTAAAATCATAAGTGGAATGATGAAAGGGTGTAAATATGTTGTATGTATCTAGGTCATTATTGGTGATTCATTACAAGGATTTTGTTTCACACAACAAAACATGTTGGATGGAATGGAAAAGGCAAAAGGTGTTAAGTGTATTTGTTTAATATTGGTATTTAACCCTTGATTTTACGTATATGTATAAATAGAATTAAATAGAGGGAGGGAAATTACTTGGCTAATAAACAACATCATACTCCATTTTTGAAAAAAACTTGGGTATCTTCTATTGGTGTATTTGTATTGTCACAAATAATCTTTATTACATTAGAAGCAACAGGGTGGATTCCTAATTATCGAGATATTAGTGGAACGCTATTTGGACAAATTACTGAATCGCCAATTTTTAAAGAGTGGTTTACCTTTTATGAAACAAAAAATTTCAATTTACTTACTATCTTTTTTGGCATTGTCTTTCTAGTGCCCGGAATAATTGGTGCGCTCAAAAACGTTTTTTCACCAAGCCTACAAAAGTAATACTTGTTCATGCCATATACATATGGAATTTGTAAAAATTGCTTCTGGGAAGATGAAGGGCTTCAATTCACAAAGCCAATTCCGGATGCAATATGCCGAGGCATAATTGATATGCTTTGAATGGGCAAATATATTAATGTCCATTCTATAATCGACATAAATATTAAAAGGTGCTGCGCTATAGTCAACAAAGCTATAGAGACAGCACCTAGTTATTTATTAGTGGAAATATTTGTCGACACGTTGAAGTACTTCGTCAGCAGAAAGACCATCAGCGTCAATAACAGGTCCCGCCATGACAGGATCGCTAATTCCCATGATATCTCGATCTTGCCCAGTGATTACACAAGCATCACATTTTTTTGCATCCTCTTCAGTACGAAGCTGAATAACTTCATAACCTTTTGCTTTTAAAGCGTCTTCAACGTTTGTTAATGATTGTTCTACACCAATTATTCTAGTCATTATTCTTCCACCTCCTATATGTAATGTGTCATATAGGATTGCTAATTATTCATTACATTCATTTTTTTGTTATACATAATAAAAAACACGTCTAATTTGAATTGAATCTAAATCAAAGAATAAAATTAAATGTTAGGAGGGAAGTACAAGATAGTGTTTTCATTTGTACCGAAAGAAAAGGGATTTATATTTATAGTGTTTTCGGAAGATGGGATAATGGTAGTTCTTTTTATATTTTTGCTTTAGAAGTAAAATGAATACGATTAAAAGTGGCTTATTATGAAAAAAGACACATTGAAGTTAATTTCCAATGTGTCTTTTACATAATAAAAATACTTAACTAAATGATCGATTCCATAAATTGAATAATTTGATCCTCTTGAATGGAATCAACAGCAACTTTATTTCGACCCTTTTTTTGACATTTTGTACATTGATGGATAAGTTGAAAGCCTTTTTTTCCAGTATAATCTACTGCAATTGGTCTCATCAAACCTTTACAAGTACTCGCTCTGTCACCAGGAACATTATCCATATGTTTCGAAAATAAACAATTTGGACAATGATTTCTGAAGCTGCCGTTGCTTAATGGTTCAACCATCGTACTACAATTTTCACATTGAAATGCTGTATTCTCATTTTTTCTACTCAATTGCTCTTCCTCCAAAATGTTATTTCAACATTGAAGGAAGGGTTCCGTTTTCTTTTTCTGCAATAGCAGTAACAGGCTTTTATAGGGAATGTACGAATTCACCGTCTTGCTCTTCAAAACGATTACTTCTAGTTCCTGCTTCACAAAGACTTTTTTCATCCTTTGATCCGGACCACGATTGATTTTATGCTTTTGTGTCAACCACTGTAAGACGGACTGCTCCATCTTCCACTAGTAGGTGTTCACCTATAATCACTGACTTCGGCATTCGTCCCCTAACGAGCAATTGTTTTGAATAAATCAAACGTCAATCTATCACCCCTTATAATATGGCATTTATTTAAAGGATAACAAATATATTGAAATTTTTAAATAGTCTGTACTCGGTGGACGGAGCAAACTTTTGAGTCCCCGATTCTTTTATTTATTGAGGAAGGTAATTTTGGCCGTTAATTGTTATTTTAGAAGCAGAGATTAGAATAGCTTTAATTGCTTCAAAATATGGCTCTAAAATATTGTAAAATGCTTCCCATTTTTCTTCTATCTTTGCTGAATCTTCTTTTCTATCTAGCTTTAAGATTTCTTCATAAAGTTGTTTTAATTGTTTGCTATCCGCGTTACTAACTTTGAATTCAAAGCTAGACATATATTCTTCAAACGTTTGAGGTATTATGAATTGACCAAGGATGTCGTGGAATTCAGCCCAGATTTCACCAAATAAATCATAGTTCTCTTCTCTTTCTGCTTTACGTACATCTTCATAAATATTTTTAAGTTTTGTTATAGTTTCAGCAGGGATATCTATTAAGTCCAAGCGTCCGATATATTCTTCAAACGTTGGAGTTGGATAAAGCTCATCAAGATATGGTTGGAGTATTTTATTGAATCCTTTCATTTTTTCCTTAGCCTTTTCATCTTGACCATCTTTTTCAAGCTTTACCCATTCTTCATAAATAGCTTTAAGTTCTTTTTTATCATTTTCTGCAATAACTATATTGTTCTCACTAAATCCGTAGTCTTCTAGAAACTCTTCAAAAGGTTGGGGCTGCCAACTAGCTAAATAATATGGCTTCGTGATTTTATTCATTTCTTCATATATTTTATTCATTTCTTCATATTTCTTTTCAGCCTCATCCATCTTTTTATTTGTTATCGCATTTGAAGCTTCTTTTTCTAGTTTCTTCACTTCACTAAACATTTTTTCTAATTTTGTTAGCTCATCATTAGGTACATTTTTTGGCAAGTCTTTTTTATAAACTTCGAAAGTGTAGAAGTCTAAATAATCCTCTACTACTCCGCCTTCAACTGTGATTTCCTGTCCTTCTACTAAGTTCATTTGTTCTAGTTGCTCGTCAGAAAATTTAAAGAAACTGATGAAGTAGTTTTTACCATCTCTGGCTTTTAAGTTAATCCCGTCTCCATGGACGCTTTTAATCGTTCCTGTAATTTGTTGTTCAATTTGAACAGTAACAGCATTTGTTGGTTCTACTGCAGTAGCTCCTGCTTGAAGTGGCGTCAGAACAGCCATTCCTATTGTTAGTGCTGATGCAATCATCCAAGTTTTTTTAATCGGTTTTTTCATGATCGTATCTCCCTTTTTTTTACTTTGGAACTTGTTGTTTCCAATATTTAGACGAATTACCAAACGGGAAGGTTCGTTATTTTTTGGGAAAGATACAATTTTCCAAGATTCCATGTTGAATGTTTAAATAGGGTATAACAATAAAGCTTGAGCAGTACCAATAGTACAAGGTACATCTTGTTGGTAATGAATGTGTTAATCAATTCCACTACCAACTTATGGATGACATCGGAGTAGAAAGGGGAGGTATATTTATCGTATTTCTGGAAGGGGGGCTAAATTATTGTAGAACCAGCAAAAAGGGGAATCCCAACAGTCATATTCATGATTGTTGAGACACCCCGATAGTTTTATTTATTGTGGTAGGTATTCTTGACCGTTAATTGTTAGTTTAGAAGCAGAGATTAAAATTTCTCTATTTGCTTCAAAATATGGCTCTAAAATAGTGTGGAATGCTTCCCATTTCTCTTCAATTTTTGCTGGTTCTGCTTTTTTATCTAGCTTTAAGATTTCTTCATAAATCTGTTTTAATTGCTTGCTATCCGCTTCATTAACTTTGAATTCATAGTCTGCCATGTATTCTTCAAATGTTTGAGGCTTTATGAACTGTTCAATGATGTCATAGAATTCCCCGTAAAGTTTATCTTGTAAGTCATAATTGTGATCTTTATCTGCTTTTTGGATATCCTCATAAATAGTTTTTAGTTTTGCTAAAGTTTCAGCAGGGATATCTACTAAATTGAATTCTTTCATATATTCTTCAAATGTTTGAGGTGGATTAAGTTGTTCAAAATATGGATCGAGAATTTCGTAAAATTCATTCATTTTTTCTGTAGCCTTTTCGTCTTGACCGTCTTTTTGAAGTTTTACCCATTCATCATAAATAGCTTTAAGCTGTTTTTTATCATTTTCTGCAATAACTATATTTTTTTCACTAAACGGAAATTCTTCTATATATTCTTCAAATGGTTGAGGCTGCCAATTAGCTAACATATACGGCTTTGTAATTTTATACATAGCTTCATGAACTTTATTGATTTCTTCAAATTTCTTGTCAAACTCTTCTTCTGTCATTTCACCCGACAATTCTTTTTCCAACTTCTTCACTTCATTAAACATTTTTTCTAATTTTGTTAGATCTTCTTTTGTTACTTCTTTAGGCAAGTACTTTTTATAAACGTCGAAAGTGAAGAAGTCTGAATAATCCTCTACTACACCGCCTTCAACCGTGATTTCCTGTCCTTCTACTAAGTTCATTTGTTCTAGTTGTTCTTCAGAAAATTTATAGAAACTGATATAGTAATTTTTACCATCTCTACCTTTTAAGTTAATCCCGTCTCCGTGGACGCTTTTGATCGTTCCTGTAATTTGTTGTTCGATTTGAACAGTAACACCATTTGCTGGCTCTACTGAAGTAGCTCCTGCTTGTAGGGGCGTTAGAACAGCCATTCCTATTGTTAGTGCTGAAGCAATCATCCAAGATTTTTTAATCGGTTTTTTCATAATCATATCTCCCTTTTTTTACTTTGGAACTTGTTGTTTCCAATATTTAGACGAATTACCAAATGAAAAGGTTCGTCAATTGTTGAAAAAAATGAAAATTTTTAAACATTCCGTGATAGTGTTTGAATAGTAAACGAAAGGTTTGAGCAGGAACAATTGGACAAGGGAGATAAATGGAGATACGATTGAACCAAAAAAATTGAAGTTAGTGTTTTTTTACACGAAAAGAGAAGGGGGGTGAATTTATCATATTTATGGAAAGTAGGTTTAATGGAAGTTCTTTTATTGTAGAGCCAACAAAAAAGGGGAATCTCAACAATCATTTTAATGATTGTTGAGACACCCCGATTGTTTTATTTATTGTGGTAGGTATTCTTGGCCGTTAATTATTAGTTTAGAAGCAGAGATTAGGATTTCTTTAGATGCTTCAAAATATGGATCTAAAATAGTGTAAAATGCTTCCCATTTCTCTTCAATTTTTGACTGTTCTTCTTTTTTATCTAGCTTTAAGATTTCTTCATAAAGCTGTTTTAATTGCTTGCTATCCGATTCACTCACTTTGAATTCATAGTCAGCCATGAATTCTTCAAATGTTTGAGGCTTAATGAACTGATCAATAATGTCATAGAATTCCCCGTAAAGTTTATCTACTAAGTCAGTATTGTCATCTTTAGCTGCTTTTCGGATATCCTCATAAATAGTTTTTAGTTTTGCTAAAGTTTCAGCAGGAATATCTACTAAGTCGAACTGGTCCATAATTTCTTCAAATGTTGGAGCTGGATAAAGTTGTTCAAAATATGGATTGAGTATTTGGTGGAATTTTTCCATTTTTTCATTAGCCTTATCTTCTTGACCATCTTTTTCAAGCTTTACCCACTCTTCATAAATAGCTTTGAGTTCTTTTTTATCATTTTCTGCAATAATTATATTTTTTTCACCGAATCCAAATTCCTTCATATATTCTTCAAACGTTTGAGGCTGCCAATTAGCTACTATATATGGTTTTGTAATTTTATACATCTCTTCATATACTTTTCCGATTTCCTCAAATTTCTTGTCATACTCTTCTTCTGTCATGTCATCTGAAATTTCTTTTTGCAACTTCTTCACTTCATTAAACATTTTTTCTAATTTTGTTAGCTCTTGATTTGTAACTTCTTTAGGCAATGACTTTTTATAAATCTCGAAAGTGTAGAAGTCTGTATAACTCTCGACTACACCGCCTTCAACTGTGATTTCCTGTCCTTCTACTAATTTCATTTGTCCTAGTTGTTCTTCAGAAAATTTATAGAAACTGATATAGTAGTTTTTACCGTCTCTACCTTTTAAGTCAACCCCGGATTCGCCAATGCTTTTAATCGTTCCTGTAATTTGTTGTTCGATTTGAACAGTAACACCATTTACTGGTTCTACTGAAGTAGCTCCTGCTTGAAGGGGCGTTAGAACAGCCATTCCTATTGTTAGTGCTGAAGCAATCATCCAAGATTTTTTAATTGGTTTTTTCATGATCATATCTCCCTTTTTTTACTTTGGAACTCGACGTTTCCAATATTTAGACGAATTACCAAATGAAAAGGTTCGTCGTTTTTTGAAAAAGTTTCAAACATTTCATAAAATAATGAGTCTGTTAATAATTTTCTCCAACAGCCTATGGATGCATCGAAGAGAGAAGGGAGAAGGGAGAAGGGAGAAGGGAGAAGGGAGAAGGGAGAAGGGGTTTAAATCTATCATATTTATGGAAGGAAAGTTTAAAGGAAGTTCTTTAATTGTGGAATCAACAAAAAGGGGGATCCCAACAAGGACACCCCGATTCTTTTATTTATTGAGGTAGGTAAACTTGGCCGTTAATTGTAAGTTTAGAAGCTGAGATTAGAACATCTTTATTTGCTGTAATATATGGCTCTAAAATAGTATTGAATGCTTCCCATTTCTCTTTAATTTTTGCTTGTTCTTCTTTTTTATCTAGCTTTGAGATTTCCTCATAAAGCTGTTTTAATTGCTTTCTATCCGCTTTATTAATTTTGAATTGATAGCGAGACATGTATTTTTCAAACGTTGGAAGTACTCTAAACTGATCAATGATGTTATAGAATTCCCCCATAAGTTTTCTCATTAATTTGGAATTGTCATCTCCTACTGCTTTCCGGTAATCTTCATAAATAGTTTTTAGTTTCGCTAAATCTTCAGCAGAGATATCTAAATTAATGCCTTCAATGTATTCTTCAAATGTTGGAAGTGGATGACGAAGTTGGAGATAATATGGTTTGAGTATTTTGTCGATTTTTTCCATTTTCAAATTAGCCTCATCTATTTGAACATCTTTTTCAAGCTTTACCCACTCTTCATAAAGGGCTTTGAGCTCTTTTTTATCATTTTCTGCAATAATTATATTTTTTTTACTAAGTCCGTAATCTTCTAGATACTCTTCAAATGGTTGAGGCTGCCAACTAGCTATCGTATATGGCCTTTCGATTTTATACATAGCTTCATAAATTTTTGTGATTTCTTCATATTTCTTGTCAAACTCTTCTTGTGTCATTCCACCCATTTCAGCCTCCAATTCTTTTTCCAACTTCACCAGTTCATTAAACATTTTCTCTAATTTTGTTAGCTCTTCATTTGGTACATCTTTAGGCAATCTCTCCTTTTTATACACTTCGAAAGTGATAAAGTCTGAATGACTCTCAACTACACCGCCTTCAGCTGTAATTTCCTGTCCTTCTACTAAGTTCATTTTTTCTCGTTGTTCTTTAGAAAATTTATAGAAACTGATATAGTAGTTTTTACCGTCTCTCCCTTTTAAGTAAACCCCGGATCGGTCAATGTCAATGTTAAAGCCTGTAATCGTTCCTGTAATTTGTTGTTCGATTTGAACAGTAACACCATTTGTTGGTTTTACTGAAGTAGCTCCTGCTTGAAGGGGTGTAAGAACAGCCATTCCTATTGTTAGTGCTGAAGCAATCATCAAAGATTTTTTAATTGGTTTTTTCATAATTATATCTCCCTTTTTTAATTTGGAAATTGAAATTTCCAATATTTAGACGAATTTCCAAATAAAAAGTTTCGTCATATTTTAAAAGAAGTTTAAAAGTTTAAAATGTTCCATATAAGTGCTTAAATGGTTGTATAACAATTACATTGAATGGCGGAATTAAGATATCTATTATTTTATATTCCAATTTGATAGGTGGTGCGAACTTGGGAATTGCTGAAGTTTTAACAATTGTCTTTGTAGTATTAAAACTTTCGGGTGTTATTGCATGGTCTTGGTGGTTAGTTCTCTTGCCAGCGATCATATCTTTTAGCATGTACGCATTGATTTTGGTGATGAAGTTAGTAATGGTGTTAATAGCCGTAGTGGCAGTGAAAAAACGTAGTCGAGGAATTAAATAAAGGAGATGGATATTAATGATTAAAGCTGTGATTTTTGATTTAGATGGAACATTTTTAGGTCGGGATAGTTCTGTTCGCTCATTTATAGATTAGCAATACAGGCGATTAAAGCCACATCTATCACATATTTTAAAAGAGAATTATGTACATCGCTTTATTGAGCTTGATAATGGATATGTATGGAAAGATAAAGTCTATCAGCAATTAATTGAAGAGTTTTCTATTGAGTTGTCTCCAGAAGCAATGTTAGAGGATTACTTACTGGAATTTAAAAAACATTGTGTTCCATTTGAATAGTATGTTGCACAATTTGAAAAATCAGGGCTTAAAACTTGGTATGATAACGAATGGATATGGACAATTTCAACTAGATAATATACGAGCGTTAGGAATAGAAAATGATTTTGACGTGATTCTTATCTCTGAATGGGAGGGCATCAAAAAGCCGAATGCAGAAATTTTTAATCGAGCATTATCTAAACTTTGGGTATCCGCTATTGAAAGTCTGTACGTAGGGAATCATCCTATTAATGATGTAGAAGCCGCTTAAAAAGTAGGAATCAGGGCTATTTGGAAAAGAAATGATGCATGGCAAAATGTTGAAGCAGATTACATCATTGATCATTTACTAGAAATATTCAAGATATTGTAAAGGTCTTGCAAAGAACTTGAAAAGACTAATAATCCACATGGCAAGAATAAAACCAATTGTTCCGAAAACACGAATAGGCGGAAATCCTATACTATATCAAGCCCTATGCTTTTTTAGGAAACATAAAATCGGATTAGATAAAGTTAGCGTTGGCATATATACTAGAGCTACTGCCATGAAAGAATGGATGTTATACTTTAACGAAATTATAAAAATTCGTTGTTTGGCTATTTTAAAGCCTAAGAATTTGTTAGTGAGGTATTTAAATTAATGATGAAAATAGTACCCCCTAAGCCTTTTTTCTATAAAGGTGGAGAGAAGGCCGTTTTACTTTTACATTCTTTTACTAGCAATACTATTGATATGAAGAAGTTAGGGAAGTATTTACTAAAGAACAATTATTCTTGCTACGCACCATTATATAGTGGGCATGGTTTAACAGCAGAAGAACTTCTCACATTTAGACCATCAGATTGGTGGCAAGATGTCCTAAACGGTTACCAGTTGTTGAAGGATGAAGGTTTTGAAAAAATAGCTGTGATTGGTCTTTCTCTTGGTGGTGTGTTTGCATTAAAAGTTGGTCAAGAGTTGGAGATTAATGGTGTTGTGACAATGTCAGTGCCAACAAACAGGGAAGCTGCTTTTCTACAGAAGCGTGTCTTTCATTATGCAAAAGGATACAAACAACTTGAAGGGAAAAATGAAGAGCAAATAAATTTAGAAATGAAACTTCTTCAAAATATGTCGATCGATTCATTAGTTGAGTTCCAACAGCTAATTAGTACAACGATGAATAAATTAGCACTTGTAACCTCACCAATTCGTATATTATATGGTGAATTAGATGAGCTATTGTATAAAGAGAGTGCAGAGGTGATTTTTCAAAACGTTGCAACGAATCATAAAACAATAAAGGGGTATCCGAACTCTAAACATTTAATGACAATAGGCACGGACATTAACGACGTGAACAAAGATATTCTTACATTCTTAAATGATTTAACTTGGTAGTTTTAATGAAACTTTAACTAACAGTTAAGAAGGAGTAACGCTGTTCCTTATTAATATTTTTGTATGTATGTGCCTATTAAGCTTTGTAAAAAAGATTGATCGCAGTTTGATTGAAATCACCTCGTTAGTTATTCTAAGAGGTGATTTTTATGTTGGATATGTATGTTAAAATTGATTTGAAGATTGTTAAGAAATGTACTTAAACTAACGTTGCAATTTAAGATAGAAGGGACACATGTGCATTAAAATGCATCTTGATTCAATAAGGGAAAGTGATGAAAATGAAAAAAATTAGTTTGATTTTGTCCTTAATGTTTTTATCAATGGGTTTATTTGGCTGCCAACAAAACAATGACAAAAAGGTTGATAATGCAACGCTTAATACCGAAAACTTGGGAATGAATGCGGAAGTCACTGAGGGAGACTTTGTTTACCGACTTGTAACAGAAAAAGCTGAGTATGGTGAGAATGAACCTTTAAAAATATATGCAGAACTAGAATATATAGGTGATAAGAAAGAGGTTAAAATATCTCATGCTGCTTCGCCATTTTATTTTCCGATGGTGGAGACGATACGAAATTATGATATTAGTTACCGTATGGAGGAACCGGCATTAAGTACTGTTATTCTTAAAGGAGAACCACTTCGTACGGAATATAGGGGGAGTGGCGGTTACGGTTCGCAGGACAAAAAAGAATATATCGAGTTTATGAAGCGAATTATGAATCAGGAATTTCCAGAGGGATATTATGTTGTAAATGGTATTGCTGACTTTCATGTTATCGCTAACGAGGAAACGAAACAGAAGAAAGAATATAAACTAAAAGCACAAGTTGAATTTAGAGTCAACAACAATAGTAATTAAAAAGTAGACTTCGTTCACTAACGGGTGCGTGAATGAATGATGATTGAGTTGCATAGGCAGCTCTTTTTTCTTTATTGATCTATCTGGGCAGTTCAGTTCAATAAGAATTAATATCCAATTTTAGATTAGATAATGGTAAACTTTCGTTAGAACTACATATTATTGCTAACAAAACTTACTGTTAGGAATGTGAATAGTTAGGAGTGGTGGCATTGGTAAAAGATAAAAAACTCATTTACATAGCTTTAGTTCCTTTTTTTATCTCCATGGCATTGAATTTCCCATTCCCGAGTAAAAATTTTTATGGCGAGGAAGTTGCTTCGGTATTAAATATACCTATTGTAACAGTAAATGGATTCAATTATGTTGGAATTACATCGTTTTTGTTACTAATGGCAAGCCTTTATTTACTTGTGAAATCATTAAAAAAGTATCGTATTCGATCGGTATTGATTGCTATTATGGTAGCGATTTTTACACCTCCTATTGTAGCCAGTACTTTTCAAAAAAATATTGCAACTGGCATTTACGCAATAGCTTATGAGAGTGAAGAAAGTATTTGTAATTTTGAAATGAAAAATGAGTCAACATTGCATGGAGTATGTGAACTTCCTTTTGAAAATTACAGTAGAGCTACAACCCAATTTACCATTGAATTTTATGAGCGCTATCCATTCGAAGATGATGTTCGAATGGTATCACTTATGAATAATGATGCCCCATATGAGGTTCAACTAAAAGGGAAAGAACGTAAACGAGTGATAGTGGAGACTGATATTGATGTGTCGCAAATGGAAAAGCACATTGACAGTGGTGAATCAACGTATGTCTCAATTATTATTAAGTCAGGTGAAATAACAAGAAAGTTATAAAATTATCAACAATATGAAAAACAGCTGAATGCATATGTTCAGCTGTTTTTTGAGTATGTAAGATAGTAATGAGTTTTTAATAGAATCTTTACTAAAGCCTCTTACCTCATTTATTTGTTTGATATGTTTTGACTGCAGGAGGAACATAGGCTGCACATTTATCTAGTAGTGCCGCAACGTCTTCATCTACAAGTAGGGCATTTCTAGATTGGGCTTGTAAAAATTGTTCATTTTGCATATGGTCAAATAACCCAATGAGTAAATCATAATAATGATTGATATTTAAAATACCACAAGGCTTTTGCAGAAGACCGATTTGATTCCAAGTGAATACCTCGAATAATTCTTCTAGCGTACCAGGTCCTCCAGGTAAAGCAATAAAGCCGTCAGCTAGTTCCATCATTTTGCTTTTACGTTCATGCATAGAATTGACGACAATTAGCTGTGTTAGGTTTTTATGAGAAATTTCACGCTCCTCTAACAACGTCGGAATAACCCCAATGACCTTGCCACCTTCACGAAGAACCGTGTCAGCTACTGTTCCCATCACACCAACACTCGCTCCGCCATAAATTAACGTAATATTACGTTTTGCTAGTTCTTTTCCTAGAAGAATAGCCCCTTCTTTATAAGCCTCAGAAGCACCGATGCTCGATCCGCAAAATACTGCAATACTATTCATAATGGTTCCTCCATATCTGATTTTTTTTCGCAATAACGGTTAGTGAAGAGGGGATTAAAAACTTCACCGATTCACTTTTATAGTATAATTTAATTTTAAGAGGAATGAAATGGAGGAAATGGAAATGGAATTAAATCAGTTTCAAAAATTCGTGAAAGATTACTATGATGCTCGTGGTTGGTCTGATTTAAGTATTTTTACGCGTATCGGCTTTCTAGCTGAAGAAACTGGGGAAGTAGCAAGAGCTATACGAGCGTTGGAAATTGGTAGGGATCGACCAGATGAAAAGATTCAATCCTATGAAGAAAATAAGCAAGAATTAGTAGAGGAGCTTGGAGATGTTTTAGGGAATATTATCGTGATTGCTAATAAATATGATATTTCACTTGAAGAAATTTTTTCAGCTCATCAGGATAAGCTAATGGAGCGTTATAAAGCATAGAGATACATATGGAAAGGGGAAAGATATGGATTATCAAGTAGAGATTTTATTAGAAAATCACGATGACTTTACTACGTTTTTAAATACAAAGATTAGAGAGTACAACGATGAACATTCACCGTATCATAAAGAAAGTAGAAAAAAAGGTTCTGTTCGTCCGTTAAACATAATCGTAACCGATTTTCAACAGCAATGGATTGGCGGTATCACTGCTGAGGTTTATTGGGGGTGGGTAGAAATCAATAAGTTTTGCTTTAGTCAAGAATTCCGTGGAAAAGGTATTGGAGGACAGCTACTAGCGAAAGCTGAAGAAACAGCCAAGCAAATGGGGGCTACGAAGGCATTATTAACTACCTATGATTTTCAAGCACGTACGTTTTATGAAGCGAGGGGTTATCAAGTAGTAGGAGAAATAAAAGATTATCCTCCTGGCAGTAGCTATTTTACCATGGTAAAAACACTGATTTAACTTCTTTAATATGGGAGTGTCAAATAAAAAAGAGCCCCCTTGAATACATAAAGATTGCAAGGTTTGTTATAAGCTAACGAAGCAAAGAAATTATAGAAAATAGGGAGCGGGTTTATATTAGTATAAAAGGTAAAATAATCAGTTGGGTATTAGGAGGATTCATTGTAATAACTATTGGTTTTATTTCATTAATGACTTGGTTTTATCCATACTCCCCTTTCAGTGTTAAAAAAAGTTATGTCTACCATCCAGATAAGGTTTTAGATGACGGTAAGAGCTATGAAGCAATCCTGAGTGAGTTTAAAGAATCCTATCAAAAAGATTTAAATGCAGATATAGATAACGAAAATCCAAATCTTACGATAAATCGAACACAATATGTACTGCCTATTTTTGAACAAGATTGGTTAATGAGTAAAGATTCTATCCCATTTGAAGCAATGAAATTAGACAAGATGCTTTTAGATGTAAAACAAGTTCGAGAGGTTTTGCTAGAACTTGTTGTTAAAGAGGATTATACAAGTGAAGAAAGAGATTATTTGGTTAAAAATATAAAAACTCTATTATCATTAGAAGATAGTATTACTCAATTAAAAAATGACAAGTACTTGTCCAGACGGGAACTGAAAATTCAATTTCATAATCTATACGTAGAATTTATACATAACTTTGATTTATTTGTGACTTTTTATGAAAGGTCACACCATTGAGGAGTATTTCTTAACTAACGGTAGGTAAGTTGAATAAGAATATGTGATAATATGAGGAAAATACATAAGTAATTGGGGGGATTTTGGTGAGCGTATCAATAGAAAACAAACAAATTGCTCAATTAGCACTAAAAGCATTTGGGGGTAAATCTAAAGTTTTTAAATATTGGGACAAAAATAACGAAAGTTCAATAGATATTCTTTCATCTAAAGACATTAAATTTGCTGATGATGTAATGTCATTTTCTACAATTGGTCTTTCTGATTTTTCGATTGGTTATGAAAACAATGAACTACCGTTAAGAGTTGAATTGGTAGGTGCAAGTGATTTTGAATGCTTTCCTAACGTACTTGGTACATGTGCGTTTAATATAATTAATTCTAAATTTGAATGTCATCCTGGTGCAATATATAAAGATGTAGTTAATATGTATTTGCCAAAAAGTTCTATGAAACATATTTTATTTACTAGTCCATTTTTATGGGAAGATAAACTGCAAACAGTAAATTTCGAAAAAAAACAAGTTACATGGTTAATGATTATCCCCATCTCAGAAGAAGAAAAAAGTTATGCAGATAAATTTGGAGTTGGGGCTTTAGAAGATATATTCGAAGAGAAACAAATCAACGTATTTGACTTAGAGCGAAATTCAATAATTTAAATTCTAATAGAACTAACGTGGAGCTTTATTTGAATAAGATAGACAAACCAGAAGCAATAATTTGAGAAAACACCCATTATTGAAGAATTTAAGGGCATTTGTAATCTCTTCTTTCAGATGATTGATCTAAAAAATATATGGTTGAATGATGACTAAAAAAACGCGCTAATGTCAACCTTATAATAAAGGGGAGATTTAGTGTGTATTCGATATCAAACTTTAAATTACTTGTAGATAAGCAGGCAGAAATTGATACTCTTCATCAAAATTGTGATAATTTAATACAGACAACTGTAACACCTAAAATGGATGCGGAAGTCAATACATTGTTAGATGCCATTAATAAAAAATTAACTGAACAAGGCTTTACCATTACAGTGACATCTACTGGACTAATCGCAAATTATAATGAAGCAGTTATTAATGTTGACAAGCATTCGAAAGATTTAGAAGAGTGCTTTTTCATTAATTTGAATAGTTATGCGGAGGATCAAGTTTCCCTTGTTTTAGACGTTTCCGATACAATGATGCCAAAGATCTCTAATAACCTTGATGGCTATTCTGAGATTATCGAGCAAATGACCGATACATTAAAGTACGCAAAAAGTCTTGAAAAAGCTTGTACTTCACCAAAGTTTATTTATAAAACGCAAAGCAATATTATCTTTCATTCGGCTGAAGAAGTAGTCAATTATTATTTTCAGTAAATAAAAGGCCACCCTAATAGATATATAGGGTGGCCAGTAAAGGAAGCGCTATTGATTTATATATTCCCGCTACAATAGTTTAATCAATAAATTTTCTTCCGAATATGAACAGGATCATCGTTAAGATGAAGAAATATAGTGGCATAATTATCAAAGAACCAGTATGCAGGAAACTCATGCCTGACGTTATGCAGCTTACGAGTAAGTAATAGCCTAAGCTGAAAATCGCGCCAGCTGTCCCGATAACGTCCTGAAAGTTGACAAGCGCAAGGCTTAGGCAATTAGGTAGAGCAATTCCTGATCCTAATAATGTAATAAAAATGGTCACTAACATGCCTATTAGTAAGACGATAGTAGGCAATGGTAATGTACTAACGATTAGTAGTAATAAAGCGCCGACAGTCATGACCAAACAACCGAGATGAATAACTTTTTCTGGCTGATATTTGTTGACTAGTCGTTTAGAAATCATGGCACCGATAATAGAGGCAAGAGCCACAATTATACCCAGAAATCCATAAAGTCCAGGGGATAAATTGAAGTGGTCAATAAAGATAAAAGGAGCTTCAGCATAGTAACTGAATAACACACCATTTATCCCACCAATTAGTAACCCAAAGACAAGAACCCGTGGAGATGAAATCATTCGTTTTACAACTGGAAAAATAGCCGTTCTTTTTCTAGTTGATTGTTCTGTTGTTTCAGGAAGTCTGAAATAAGCATAGATAAACAACAAAATACTCATCGCAACGAGCACAAAGAAAACAGCTCTAAAACCAAGTGCTTGATCGACCCAACCACCAATCAGCGGCCCTACAGCAGGAGTAAACGCAATGACTGCAGAAATTTGCGCAAACATCGCATGTCTTTTACTGCCGGATACACTTTCTCGCAAAATGGTTTGCGTTATAATGGAGCCTGTCGCTGCCCCAAAAGCTTGAATAAATCTACTTACTAATAGAAAAGTGATCGTTTCTGCGTAAAAACACATGAAACTTCCAATTCCATAAAAAATTAAACCGCCTAGCATGGCCGGTCTTCGTCCAATAAAATCAGAAAGCCATCCCCAACAAAAGACACCGATAGCAAACCCTATAAAATAAATACTTAAAGTTAACTGTACAGAGCGATTTGAAGCATTTAATGCATCTGAAATATCAGGTAGAGATGGTGTATAGATTGTCTCGCTAATCTGTGGAAAAGCTACAAGAACAATCATTAATAACAAAGATGGTGCTACATGTTTTTTCAACTTATTGCCCTCCTACAAGCAAAATCTACTTCTTTAGAAAAGAGTAGACGTAGCTAGGGAAACGGCGGGACCATTATAAGTATTCGTTCATAAGATGTCATTTTCAATCACCTATATATGCTAAAAGTAGGAGTGCATAGTCTAGCTTCTATTATATAGATATTTGTTATTTTTAAAAGGCATATATAGAAATAATTTCAATATTTAGGTTCTATACCATACCTTGTGGTTGATTTCCGTTCCGGCTGGGCGCTTTGTCGTTGCTGTCGCTACGCTTTCGCACAGATAAAACATTTGCTGTCGCTACGCTTTCGCACAGATAAAACATTTGCTGCCGCTTCGCTTTCGCACAGATAAAACATTTGCTGCCGCTTCGCTTTCGCACAGATAAAACATTTGCTGCCGCTTCGCTTGCACACAGGATAAAGCTTCCTGGGCCTTTTTCAAATTACAACGTTTAAAAATGTCATTACTAACTTTCAACGAAGAATCTGAATTTTTAAAAAATAAACTTGTGCATAAAAGGGTATACATATAAAATAGAAACAAACGTTCTTTATTGGGAGAGGGAAAATGACTACATTTAATCAATTACATTTAGTAGTATTCGGAGAAAATGATATTACAGGATTAATTGCACTATCTAACTCCGTCGGGTGGGATTACGATGAATTTGAAATTAGAACAGTGATGAAGTCTGGTAAAATATTTGGGCATAAAAATGCTGAGGGGGAAATTGTTTCAAGTGCGACCATTATCAGATATGATTCAAATGTAGCTTCTATAGGCATGGTTATTGTGCATGAAAATTACAGAGGGCTTGGCCTTGGGAAAGTAGCTACTCAAAAATGTATTGAAAGTGTTTCAGAACATACGGCAATTATGCTCGTCGCAACGGAAGAGGGTGTACCGTTATATAAGAAAATGGGCTTTGCCACTGTTGATTATGTACATAAATATCTGAGTAACAACTATTTCAGTGACAAAAACCTAGCCTGTAACGAGTATACAATTGAAGATTTTCATGAGCAAAATTTTGCCGATATTGTCAGCTTAGATGCAGTAGCCTTTGGAGTTAAAAGAAGTAATTTTCTACAAAATAGAATAAAACAATCGAAGCAATGTATCGTTATGAAAGATTCTAATGGGGAAATTATAGGCTTTGGATTATCCATTTTAGGACCACTCAATCTAATTTTAGGCCCTATTATTGCGCCTGATTCTCTAACAGCTAGTCTCATCATTAATACATTAGCGAAGGATCATAATGGAAAATTAAGAATTGATGTACCACCCGGTCATGCTGAATTTCTAAAATGGTTAGAGCAAAGAGGTTTTACAGAGGTAAATAAACCTCCAGTGATGATTCTGAATGCTGAAAAAATGCCGACTAGAAATGATACACTATTTGCTATAGCTGCACAAATTTTTGGATAAAACATATAAACAAAGTGAGCACACGTTTTATGGGGTGTGCTTTTTTGTATTAAAGGATTTTAACGGAAGTGTGGAGAATAAATGTAATTAAAGGGGGAGATGTTTTTGTTTCCAATTTTAGAAACCGAAAGACTTATTTTAAGAGAGCTGACGCAGGATGATGCGCAAAGCCTCTTCAATTGCTTTTCTAATGAAGAAGTTACCCGCTATTACGGACAAGAACCATTTATAGAGTTACAACAAGCAGAAGATTTAGTGGACTTATTTTCAAAGAACTTTGCTGCAAAAAGAGGAATACGATGGGGCATTGAAAGGAAAGGAGAAAAGGGTATAATCGGGACAATTGGTTTTCATGCCTGGTCGCCTATACATAGACGAGCAGAAATCGGTTATGAAATTCATCCTGATTATTGGCGAAAAGGATATACCCAAGAAGCGGTTATCGAAATTGTGTCGTATGGCTTTCAAAATATAGGGCTGACTCGTATAGGTGCTGTTGTATTTATTGAAAATGAAGCCTCGAATAAACTGCTAACTAAAATAGGCTTTCAAAAGGAAGGAATTCTTAGAGATTATATGTATCAAAACGGGCTGGCACACGATACATTTGTCTATTCCATTTTAAACAATATTTAAGGGATCACTTCTTCCACCTCAAAATTCGGCAAAAGCGAAAAAGTGGGTGGGGGGATAAACGTCCCGTAAAAGCCTGATTCGTTCAATTGATAATAAGTGAGGAATGAGGAAAACCCTACTGATTAAAGTGCCGCTTTATTAATAATAAATCTTTTAACCTATGGAAATATATTTGCATTATTGATATGCATTTTATTGGCTAAAAAACGATGACTAAGATGTGGTTTTATGCTTGCTTTTTTCGGTTATAGTGCTAATAAAGGCATCGTGTTATTAGTAGTGAAAAAGTAACAGTAAGGGGCTTTGATAGAATGGAGATACAATATAGCGCAGCTTATTTTGAAAAGTTGGATTTACTTGAAATTCTATATGCAGGGCAGGCAGCGTTAAAGGAAGCGCTACCCACACACAATGTCGATAAAAGTCATTTGGAAAGCTTTGAACAAATAGGAGCAGCTATTATTAAGCTAAATAAGGAAATTCGAATACTTGAGCTAAACATTATCCAGTCCGTAAAATAAAAATTCATGCAAAAAGTAATGAATTGCATGAGTTTTTTTGTTTGCGGATAGTAGCTTTTTTTCCAGAATTTAATGCATTTCATACCCGATTATTTAATTATATTGGAAAATTAAGGTTTTTGTAAGAAATAGGTAAGAGAAAAGACGCTTTTGATCGATAAAATTAAAGCAGTATAAAAGGGGAGAATAAATGACCTTAGAGATTATGTATTTGAATGTTATTTTAGGAGGTAAGAATAATGAAAAAAGTTGTTGGCGGTATATTGATTTGTATAGCTGCAATAACAGGTTACTCGTTTATAGGGCCCGGTTTTGCCAAAGTAACATCTGTTCAAGAAGAAAAAGAGATTGAGATCGATACTATTAAAGATATTAATTTCGAAACTACAGCTGCTGATATTAAGGTTATACCGAGCGCGACAAAAGATATGACAGTGAAGTTAGAAGGGGAAATTCAAAAGGATCTTAAAGATAAATATCAGTTAAATATAGAAAAAGAGGGAGGATTGCTGAAAGTTTCATACTTAACAAATGAAAACAGTATAGGTATCAAATTAGGAAGTGAAAAGGATGTTACCTTACAAGTTAGTTTACCTGAAAGAGCTTATAGAGAATTGTTGATACATACAACTTCTGGTGATATTGATATAGGAAGCGTAATAGCTGATAGTATTAATATACAAACTACATCTGGAGATCAAGTTATTAAAAGGGCTAAAGCTAATGACCAAATTTCAATGAGATCTAATAGTGGAAATGTAGAAATAGATGAGTTGTTTTCACCAAGTGGGATGATAAACACAAAATCTGGGCATGTTTCAATGATAATAGAAGAAATGATGAATTCATTAGATGTTGTTACAACAAGCGGAGATGTCCAAACAACTTTCAGACAAGATCCTAAATCTCTCAAAATAGATTTTAAAGGAGATTCCGGGAAGCCAGTTATAAAGTTGAAAAATATTATGTATGAAGACAAAGGAAAAAATAGTGCTATTGGGATTATTGGGGATGGTATTAATACAATAAATGTTAAAACTAATTCTGGGGATTTTACTGTTGAATGAGATGCTTCAATTATATTTTATCTCAAATTAACGGGCTGTAATACGCCACCTTGAAGTTGGGAGGGAAAGGTGCTAGCTGTCAAATCGACCATCCTATCCTTCAATTTAATAAAAGAAGCTCTCGTTTTCTTATGAAACGAGAGCTTTTACCTTCTTTCAGTATATAATTGAACTATTTACTTACTAATGCGAGCATGAACTTGTCTCGATCCGCTTCCTCCTGCATTTTATTCTCGACGAGCATTGCACCGTATCTCACATTTGTCATATCCCGATCAACTAAAAATTGAACATTCACTTTTGCAACTTTTTGATTGACAGGACAATCTCCTTTAAATTCTACAACGTCCTGTCCTTTTTGAGTTTTAAAATATACCCAATATGGATTTTTACAAGTGTTGGCAAAGCCAGATTCTAACGTTTTATTACTATTTTCGAATGAATAGTTTTTAACATATGTAATATATTCATTATTTGTAATGTCCTTTTGCGGACCGTAAAAATACCAGAATACCCCTAAAATCCCGATTGGCACAATCCACAGAATGTTCCTTTTGCTTAATTTCCCCATATTTGAAAGCCCCCTTTATGAGAATATTTTATCATCTTTATACTGATTTTTGCTAGCTTACAATAATATTTTCTAGTCTAAGAATTATTATTGTAGAATACGCCGTTTTGTCTGTTGTTTGTTGATAAATGTTTTTTTTATTTCTAAATATTTATTGGAAACTATGAGGCTTATATTGACGTCTTTTATGAGCGTATGTAGGTATTCAACTTGGATTATGTCAGCATTAAGCACCTGAAAAGACAGAACTTGTTACATGACAAAATGAACACCGAGAAATTAAATGCAAGGAGATTTACAAAATGAATTATGGACTATTTCAATGGATTAATGATATAGCGGGGCGCTATCCTTTTCTGGATAAAGGGATGATTTTCATCACCGATAGCGTTCCTTATGTCGTAATCGTATTTATGTTGTTTTTATGGTTTACTGCAAACAAGGAAAAAAGGGTAGAAAAACAATATAATGCTATATACATTGTATTTACATGTTTACTTGGATTGGGTCTAAACGCACTCATTCACATGTTCTACTATCATGCACGACCATTCATCACATATAGTGTTCATCAATTAGTACCACATGCTAACGATTCTTCGTTTGTAAGCGATCATTCCGTATTAGTATTCGCTGTAGCATGTACGTTGCTTTTACGAAAAGACTCGTGGAAGTATCCTGTTTTAGTATGGGCTATCCTAGTAGGTATTTCCCGTATCTATGTCGGCGTTCATTACCCAGCGGACGTGATTGGCGGAGCCCTTTTGTCATTTGGGGCAAGTATAGTCATTATTAAGTCTTCAAAAAAATTGGAGCCGTTCGTACAAATCCTATTTAATATCTATAATAGACTAACGAAACGTATCCCTTTTTTAGCAAAATTCGGCCATTAAGATCTGTGTCAGGAAAATAGTTGTTTTAAAATTTTTTAAGAGTATGTTTTTTATTTATTAGAAAAGCATGCTCTTTTTTTAATAATATAAAATTTGAGCTAGAAGTAAAGACTAGTGTAAAGATAGGGTAGATCAGACTTTGATAATGATCGATAGCGAAGTAATGAAAGCACAATAAACAAAAAGGGATGAATATTGTGAGAAGAAAAGGCCATTTCATAGACAAAGACAAAAATCAGATTTTTAACGATGATGCATTAGTTTCAAGTAATGTTTTCCCTAATACTCCTACGTTACAGGAACTTGAACAAATGATTTTTAATGGATTAGTAGAAATGATATTTATCTGTAACTATCAAACAGAACAAACAAGCAAATTAGAGCTATTGTCGATGAATGATATTAAGTATGAATGGAATACAAAATATAAATATAATATCACCCTTGATGGTGAAGCGTATCTAAATGATTTCCCTAATGGGTACTGTTTTTTTGTTGAGCTTTGGGAAGGCGAAAAGTGAACTCCTATTTTGGTGTTATTCGAATGCCATTAAAAATCGAAAAAAGATTGAAGGGATAGGGATATAGATTGGGGAGACTTCACTAAATTTTACTGTCAGTTGACCATTAGAAGTCAATTTTACATTGATATCGATGCTGAATTGTATTTCATAAAAAAATTTGGTAAAATAAAAATACAAATTATGAGAGGACTGATGAATGGACGATGATTAACTAAACTATATTTTTATTTGAAATGAACAACTTCAAACTTCAAATTACAAAATATAGGATTAGTCTGTCCATTTTTATAAATCAGTTTATACTTTAATTGTCATGTTTCCGATGACAATTAAGGAACTATTTACGATCAGTGAAAGACTAATCCTTCCAATTACAAATTGGGAGGATTTTTTTATTCTCTCATAAAGAATCTAATCGATAAGGAGAGAGAGATGGGCGATTCAGATACTCTTGTTACGCATGTATTACTCCGTACAAGTCGTTAATATCCATCAAACTTATGCGGAGAAATTTAGAATGGATGGATATGCCGACTTTGTATAAAAAGTAAAAAGTGTTGATATACAAAGGAGGAATTATCATGTCAATGATACAAGTTCAAAATTTAACTTTTTCTTATCCAAGCAGCTTTGACAATATTTTTGAAAATGTAAGCTTTCAAATAGACACGGATTGGAAACTTGGATTTATCGGTAGAAATGGACGGGGAAAAACAACATTCTTTAATTTAATATTAGGGAATTATGAGTATAGTGGGAAAATCAATTCTTCGGTCGAATTTAATTATTTCCCTTATCCAGTTTCGGATAAAAACAAGTATACGCATGAAATCATGGAAGAAATTTGCCCCCAAGCAGAAGATTGGGAAATTCTTCGTGAAATATCCTATTTAGACGTTGATGCCGAGGTCATGTATCGACCTTTTCATACATTATCAAATGGAGAACAGACAAAGGTGTTGCTTGCTGCACTTTTTTTAACAGAGGGACAATTTCTATTAATTGATGAGCCAACCAACCATCTAGATACGGAAGCGCGAAAGATGGTCTCTGAATATTTAAGGAAGAAAAAAGGATTTATTTTAATTTCACATGACCGAAACTTTTTAGATGGCTGTGTTGATCATATTTTATCTATAAATAGGGCAAATATTGAAGTTCAAAGTGGTAACTATTCTTCTTGGAAGCTGAATTTTGATCGACAGCAGGAACACGAAGAGGCAACGAATGAGCGTCTACAAAAGGACATAGGGCGATTAAAACAGTCTTCAAAGCGTACATCCGGTTGGTCTAATCAAGTGGAAGCTTCCAAAAATGGAACAACGAATTCAGGCTCTAAGTTAGACAAAGGTTTTGTAGGACATAAAGCAGCGAAGATGATGAAGAGAGCAAAAAACCTTGAATCAAGGCAACAAAAAGCTATTGAGGAAAAGTCAAAACTGTTGAAAAATGTGGAAAAAACCGAGTCATTAAAATTAGAGTCATTGACTTTTCATTCAAATGAATTGATTGTTTTGGCCGATGTGTCTGTTCAGTACGATAACCAAATAGTGAATAAGCCAATTAGCTTTAAACTTGAACAAGGTGACCGAATTGTGCTTGATGGAAAGAATGGAAGCGGAAAAAGTAGTATCCTCAAACTCATTCAAGGAGATCCGATACAGCATACAGGCTCGATGTATGCAGGTTCAGGCCTCATTATTTCCTACGTCCAACAAGATACTTCTCATTTGAAGGGAATGTTATCGGACTTTATTGAGGAGCATGGGATTGATGAAACGTTATTTAAATCTATCCTACGTAAGATGGACTTTGACCGAATTCAATTTGAAAAAGATATATCTCATTATTCGGGTGGACAAAAGAAAAAGCTGCTTATCGCCAAAAGTTTATGTGAAAAAGCGCATATCTATATTTGGGATGAACCGTTGAATTTTATTGATATTTATTCGCGCATGCAGATTGAAGAGCTTATTCAAAAATTTAATCCGACAATGGTGTTTGTTGAGCATGATCAAGCATTTCAACAAACAGTTGCAACAAAAACGATAACGCTGTAAAAGATAATATGAAAGCTAAAACCTTTTAAAAAAGAATCCATTTTGATCAATCTTTTCAAAATGGATTCTTTTATTTGTTGCCAACTATTGGTTTATTTGCGTATGAAATGACAGCCTTTTGGCTATCTTTTTTGATTTACATTTTTAACAAAATAAAAGATAGTAGTAAGGTACCACGCTTTGAATAAATGGGATAAAATTCACATAATAGCTTTAAAAGTGTTGAAGGTGTTTTTTAGGACTAAAATGATTTTTAAACCTAGTAAAATACTAAACGCTTTTTGATTCCATTATTGGATATGAAACAAAGGTAGGAGAAGGGATCCTAAAAAACCTCCCGTCATCGGATGGAAGCGTCCACTACCTTGAAGAGGAGCAGTACCCCTGCTAATGCTGTGCTAAGGATTGAGTATTTCGATGGGTATTCACCTATTAGGACGGAGGGCATGGAAACTGGCCTTTCGGAGGATCAATCATTACCGGATCTTATTCCCTGGCTGCAAATCGTGCAAGCAAAGGTGCTTTCATCTCAGGATGTTGAGCTCATGATTTCTACTAAAATTCCACCCGTCTCTACATTGCAACTTCATTTGAAGCTGGATGAACAGATGGTAGCAAAAGATACCGTATCAGCGATTAATGTCATTGTGTTGGCTCATGAAATGTCCGTTTAGCTGCAATCACTTCTAGTTCAACTAGAAGTGATTGCACAGCCGTGATAATATAAATTATTTTTTTATTAACTGAGTAAATATCCATTATAAAACGTCAAACAAGGTTCACATAAAATGATGTGAACTTTTTTTGATGTTTTCTAGTTCTGCATAATATTTTGTCATCACACCGTATCTTGTATCAATAATCTTGCGCAAGTGATACAAGAAATGAAATATTCTTCTACACTTTTACCTATTTCGATGGTTTATATTGCCATATAGGTCTTTAGACGGTTGAGTCATTTCCGTCTTTCCTATAATATGTAATTATAATTGAAAGTGATAATCATTATCAATTGTTTTCAGCACCACATTTGTTTCTATTTGCTTCTTATCATCAGTCTTTCTAATTAGGGAGACTAATTTTTTTATCAGTGAGTGATAATTATTATCATTTGGTAGGGAGAAGGCTTAGTGAAAGGATGATTAATTACATGCAACAGATAGCTAAACAGATTGCAGAAAATGCAACGTTTCAGGCGTTTATGAATTGTTATATACGAGAGGTGAGTAGCGGACATTGGGTCAGAAAGGAGGAGTGGATAAAAGAACAGCGACTATCTATCTTGATTACAGAGGCTCATATGTTAGAGATTGAGTTGCCGATCCAAAACACACGTTTTGCATTTGGCATGGAATACAAATCTCTAGTTGGAAGACATATATTTGGTGTCTCGTTGAAGTATTGTACGAAACAAAAACAATGGCTTGTCGAAGATAAATTAACGATACTCATCACGCTCATTCAGGAACTACATTTTATGGCTAAGGCGGATGGATGTCTTGGACTTTCTTCCCATTTTGATGAGCTCATTCTTCGCATAATAGAGAGCTATCAAACGATGGCAAATTATATTGAAAAGAGTTTGGAAGGTAAGAAACAAAATGGAGCTAACTGTACGTTTATTGAAGCTGAGCAGTCTCTCTTACTTGGCCATTGGCTTCATCCGACACCTAAAAGCAGACAAGGGATGGCAGATTGGCAACAAACGAGTTTTGCTCCAGAGCTACAAGGTTCTTTCCAACTTCACTATTTTCATGTCGACCGTAAAATTGTGAAAGAGTCTTCTGTATTAGAAAAAAGTGCAAGTGAACTCATTACTCAGTCATTAACAAAATCACAACCTGATTTTGTTATGTCAGAGAAGCATTGCCTCATTCCGATGCACCCGCTTCAAGCACAGTGGCTTTTACAGCAACAGTATGTAAAAGAAGCGATTGCTGAAGGGTTGATAAAATACGAAGGTGCGCTTGGGGCATTTTATACAGCAACCTCTTCAATTAGAACGGTATATAGCCCAAATGAAGAAATGATGTATAAGTTTTCAATTCCTGTAAAAATAACGAATTCATTGAGGGTAAACAGAACTCATGAACTAAAAGCTGGAATTGTTATGGCTCGGTTAATGAATAAGATTGATTTCTTACAGAACTATCCATCTTTCCGGATGATTGATGACCCAGCCTATATGACTGTAGAATTCCCAAATCAGACGGAGTCAGGGTTTGAGGTTATTTTTCGCTCAAACGTATTTCCTAAAGGGCATGATGAAGGAATATGCATGATCGCTACTCTTGTGCAAGAGCCCTTGCCAAACGAAAAATCAAAATTGTGTCAGCTCATTATGAAAATCTCTCAATCAGAATTCCGCTCAATAGAGAGTGTAAGTTTAGACTGGTTTAAAGACTATTGGAAATGTGCTATTGAATCATTATTAAGATTATACGATGAGCATGGGATCGCTCTCGAAGCACACCAGCAAAATAGTCTGTTAAACATTTCTTCTGGTTATCCAACTACTTATTTTTATCGTGATAACCAAGGTTATTACTTATCAAAAACATATAAAGAAGTACTTCTTTCAATAGAGCCTTCTTTACATGAAACAGCTGAGCTATTTTACGAAGATGCCCTTATTCATGATAGATTTACATATTATTTGTTTATGAATCAACTGTTTCCCGTTATATCTCGATTTGGAGCAGATCAGCTAATCGATGAAAAAATTCTTTTGAAGTGGTCTATCGATCAACTCCACTTATTAGAAAAAGAATTTACAGGTTTCGGGAAGGCATTTGTTCGTAACATTCTAAAACAAGAAGAGCTTGCGTTCAAAGCAAATTTATTAACAAGGTTTCATGATGTAGATGAACTAGAAGCCGAACTTGAACAAGCGGTATACACGAAAATTCCAAATCCGTTTGTTCTCCAGCATGAGGAGGCAGAATATGCAGCAGCTACAGCCTTTAGCTTCTAAACAAGGAGAGCTACGTGTAAGGCGGCAGCTTGTAGAAGCAATGATTTTTGAAGGACTAATCAAATATGAAGAAACACGTCTAAATAAATGGACTTCAATTTTTACTCTTGTTGGACAGAAGTGCACCTATCGTTGTGAAGGAAGAAGAATGGCATTTGATCGCATCCGAATAAAGGGAGATAGTATTTTTCTCATAGGAAAAGATGAAACGTTACTAGAAGCAAGTCTTGAGGATCTAGTAGATGAATTACTTTCGACTCGCCAAGACAAAGTTCGGTTACTGAAAGAACTTCATTTGACGAGTAAGCTTTGTGAATGGAATGATCGACATCTCCAAATGCCTATGTCGAGAAGAAGTTCGAGCTATGAAGAATTAGAATCAGAAATTACTGAAGGACATCCATATCACCCTTGTTTTAAATCCAGAACCGGTTTTACGATCGACGACCATAAAGACTATGGCCCTGAGGCAAAGCAATCTTTTACCCTTCAATGGGTTGCAGTGAGAAGAAGCTACGTACGAATTTCTGTCCTTGAAGAAGAAGAGAACTTTTGGAAAAGAGAGCTAGGGCATTTGCTGTGGGAAGACCTTCTTGCAATGCTTGCGGTATTCGATGGAACATTTGAAGAATATACGTTCCTACCGGTTCATCCTTGGCAATGGCATAACATGAAGCAAGAACTAGCTGGATTAATGGAGCAAAAAAATCTAATACCTCTAAATGTGAAAGGAGATTATTATAGGGCAAGCCAATCAGTACGAACATTATGGAATTTTTCAAATCCAAAAAAGGCGCAATTAAAATGCTCGATGAATATGGTGAATACCTCTTCATTACGAAAGTTACATTCTCATGCTGTTTGTGCCGCTCCTCATATTTCAGCATGGCTTAAACGGGTGATTCAATTAGACGACTATTTACATAATGAAGCGTCTCTTATTGTACTGGAAGAATATGCAGGGATTATTTTTGAACCGAAAACAAAAAAACATAGTAGAAAACTAGAAGGTCAGCTTGGCTCCATATGGCGAGAAAGTGTTCGCTCGTATATGAAGGATGAAGAGGAAGCGGTACCGTTTACGGTACTAATGATGATGGAGAGGGATGGGCGTCCATTTATTGATGATTGGCTATGCCAATATGGAACGGAGGAGTGGGTAAAACGCTTGATCGAAGTGAGTGTTATTCCTGTGTGGCACTTGCTTGTCGCTCACGGTATTGCTGTTGAGGCACATGCGCAAAATATGATTTTATTACATCAAAATGGGTGGCCAACTCGAGTTGTACTGAGGGATTTCCATGACAGTATTGAATATATGGAAGAATTCATTGCAGACAGAAGCCTCGTTCCAGACTTTGAAACGATACACGAACATTTTAAAGGTGCACCTGTTGATTATTATTATTGGATGTCTTCTGTAGAGGCTTTACGAGAGTTAGCTATGGATACACTATTCGTGTTTCATTTAAGTGAACTATCTTATTTGCTAGAAGAACAATATGGATTTGCAGAAACACATTTTTGGCGTCTAGTTAAGAACGGAATACAGAAGCACTTTGAACGTTTTCCATCATTATGCTCAAGAAATGAACAGCTTCAGCATACTAGCACACATATTTATGTTGAATCTTTGCTAACAAAGAAAGTTCAAAATCAAGAAGAAGGTAATTTTCGACATATCGTCAACAATACGTTGGCGCAAGCGGATGAAAAGGGGAAATGATGATGTTTTATGTCAACGATCAATTTTATAAAGTAGAAGATATCGAGAAGCAGTTTGAACTATTTGAAAGCTTACCTCATCTAAGGGAGTGTAACAATCGCAGGCTAGCTATTTGTACGGATGATACTTTCCAATATATAGCTCTTTGTTTATACATTCGCGAAAAAGGTGGATCCGTTGTCCCAATCCATCCTGCGACGCCTAAAGAGGGGTCTATACGGCTTGCTTCTTCAGCAGGTAGTCATCTTTTGTTGTTCCAATCAATCGATTTTTTCATCGAACTATCAAATCATTCCAATAACGAAGAAGGTGTATTAGTTCAAATGAGCTCAGGTACAACAGGAGCTCCGAAATGTATTGAACGAACGTGGAGTTCAGTGGAAGAAGAGATTGAAAGTTATGTGAAGACATTACCTGTAGACTCCTCGACAAATTCTGTTGTTGCTTGTCCGGTTACTCATTCTTATGGATTCATTTGTGGTGTCTTAGCTTGCATAAGAAGGGGTGCAAAGCCGGTTATTATTACGAATAGTAATCCTAAATATATGTTGAAAAAGCTAAAAGAATATCCTAAGCACATACTCTATGGGGCTCCAGCGTTACTTTATACATTAAGTAAATTATTACCTATTGATCAACAATTTGATCGCGTGATGACGTCAGGCACTTTGATGCCACATAGTTGGTTGACATCGTTAAGAGAGAAATCTAACCAAGTACTACAGCAGTATGGATGCTCTGAATCAGGGTGTGTTGCGATTCACCCTAGTGTGGAAGATCCGAAAGAAATGGGTTATCCCCTTCCTCATGTGAAGGTGACAGCTGGTAATAAACAAACACCGAGCGAAATTATCATTGAAACGTCTACACAAACGATTTATACGAAAGATCTTGGCTATATAGAAGATAATGTTCTTTCTTTTCTTGCAAGAATAGATGACACGATTAATGTAGCAGGCTTGAATGTGTATCCGCAAGAAGTTGAAGATGTGTTAATGGATGAGCCAAGGATAGTCGAAGCAGTCGTATATAAGAAACAAGACAACTTATCAGGAGAGCGAGTATGCGCACTATATGTGTCTACTGAACCGATCGATAATATGGAAATTAGAGAATGGTGCCGGAAGTTTCTCGCGCCACATCAAATTCCGATGGAGTTTGTGTTTGTTCATGAAATTGAAAAGCTACCTAACGGAAAAGTAAGTAGAAAAAAACTTGGAGGCATACCAGTATGACGCGCCAACAATTGATCAAGAGCATCTACGGTATTATGGAAAATTCATTAGAGTTGCAGACATTGTCCTCTTTTAATGAAGATGCCCGATTAAATGAGGATTTGTATATGGATTCAATTATGGTCCTTCAACTGATTCTTCATATAGAGTTGGATCTTGGCATTTCCATTCCCGATGAGGTTCTCGTTCCGAAAGATTTCAAAACAGTAGGAACACTAGCAAGCTTTTTAGAAAAGCAGCAAAAGGTAGAATAATCGGAGGCTAAAAATGATAAAAGTTCATTGTTTTGTAAGCTGTGTTTGTGAGGTTATTAAGAAAACGAAAGGCGTCGATCATAGGCCCTACTATTTTGGAGTATGGGACGCAGATTTTGATGTGCTTGATAATGGAGTGCTAGCATACCACTCTGATCAAATTGATCATCATTTCTTTCAAACATGGTATGAAATGCTCTATGGAATCAAGCTTTACAAATGGTATGACGAAAAGCAATCAAAACAAGAAAATATAAACAAACTGCTAGGATTATTAGAGAATAAATCTTCACATCAACATGTGATGGTGATGCTGGATTTATCGATGCTTCCAGAGCGAGAGAATAAATTTCATCAACGTCCATTCCCTCATTATGTGATGCTAGAATCGACAGAAAATGAAGAAGAATGGTTTATGTATGACCCTGATTTTCGCTGGGAAGGGATTTTACCGAAAGAGAGAATTTTAGCTGCAATTCAAGAGCCAACTGTCGAAGGTGGTTATTACTTTGATGCAAAGACGATTATTCCTCCAACTACAGAGACGGTGGAAGCCTATTTTAATACATGTATAAAGCTTCAATGTAATCCGTTGACAGATGCAATTACCAAAATTATTAAAGAGTATATCGAAGGAAAAGAAAAAGAAAGGATGTCAAAACTTCCGACTGCATTAAAACAATTGCCGGTAATAGCGATTAGAAAGTATGCATATGAGCATGCGTTTGCATTTTTTTGGGAAGCACTTGGCCGTGAAGAGGAAGGCTTTGACACATGGTGTAATGAAATTGAGCGTCTAGTGAATGGCTATACAACGATTCAGTATCGAGCGATGAAACTTGCGCTGACGCAAGATTTGTTAGTAGCGGAAGATGTTTTTGTGAAGTTAGAAGAACAAAATCTCCTTGAGTTCAAGATTAAGCAAGGATTACAAGAATGCTTTCAAGCATGGTTAACAATACAGCACAAGAAAGAGGTTATAATATGAAACTATCTATTTGTACAATCTCGTTTCGGCACCATCTCCACTCGATTGACCAATTAGCCCAATTTGCAAAAACGCAAGGTTTTCAAGGAATCGAGCTCTGGGGTGTTCATGCAAAGAACTTGGCAGATGAACTTCATTATGGAGCAGATTGGCTAAGCTCCTACGGTTTGGAAACGAGCATGCTTAGTGATTATTTGCCATTAGAAGCACCAGTTTCTGTGATGATGGCTGAAACAGAGAGGTTATCTTCACTTGCAAGGCGCTGGGGAACAAATAAGATTCGTACATTTGTAGGAAAGAAGGGCAGCTCAGACACGAGTACAAAAGAAAGGGAAGAACTTATTTTTAGACTTAGAATGCTCTGTGATTATCTTGAGTCGAAAGGACAATATTTGCTTGTTGAAACTCATCCGAACACATTGACAGATAATCTACCTTCAACAATGCAGTTACTCGAAGAAACGAATCACTCAAATCTACGCGTGAACTTTGACGTTTTACATATATGGGAATCAGGGATGGACCCTATTGTCGCCATGAAGCAACTTCGTCCTTATATCTCACATTTTCACTTTAAAAATATTGCCTCACGTGCACAACTTGATGTTTTTGCTCCTAACAATGTTTATGCTGCAGCAGGGTCTAGAGAAGGGATGGTTCCATTGTTTGAAGGTGCGGTTGATTATGGTGAATTCCTAGCAGAAGTAGGTTCAAACATGGAGGTAGATGCGTCATTGGAATGGTTTGGAGCCAATGTGAAGAGCGTATTAGCAAAAGATGTTCAGGAGGTTAAGAAGGCAGTGCAATTGGTGCAAATATAAGGCTGTTTAAAACATATGCATGAATCACAAGAATAGATTATGTAATAGATAAATAAGCTGAAAAGCTGACGGTCCATCCTAGACGTCAGCTTATTTTAATAGGTTAAAGCGAACATTGTGTAAGTTGGCAGCAGCAGAAATGATCTAGATGGCTAGGACGTTATTTTAGGGACGCGGGAAATAATGAGTTCTCTTTCTTAGAGCCTAATCTTAATGCTAGAACTCAAATCAGAGATAAAATATTTTAGGGAAATTACTCCAGATGCTCCAAAATCTCCAGGTAATCTTTAGATAGTCTTCACAGTAACTACAGATAACGCCTATACAATCAAGACTGTAAGACAAATTACTTTAAAAGGAGATTAAAAAACTATGAAAAAGAGAAAGAAATTGGCTGCTACAACTTTAGGTGCTGTATTTGCACTTTCGACTTTTGGAGCTGCGTTTGCTGCCGAAGTCCCAACCGAAATTATTGGAGGTAGTGAAATTGTGAAAGGGCAAGTTAGTAAACCAGCTAACTTAGATGAGATTTCTAAAGAAAAAGTACGAGAAATTTTTAACCAAGTAAAAGCAGGTATATTAACGAAAGAGGAAGCAATAAATCAACTTGATGAAGCTCTTGGAATGAAGGGAGATAAACAACTAGTAAGTAAACCAGCTAACTTAGATGAAATTGCTAAAGAAAAAGTACAAGAAATTTTCAAACAAGCAGAAGCAGGTACATTAACGAAAGAAGAAACAACACAACAACTTGATGAAGCTCTTGGAATGAAGGGAGATAAACAACTAGTAAGTAAACCAGCGAACTTAGATGAGATTTCTAAAGAAAAAGTACAGGAAATTTTCAACCAAGTAGAAGTAGGTACATTAACGAAAGAAGAGGCAACAAAACAACTTGATGAAGCACTTGGAATGAAGGGAGATAAAAAAACAGTAAGCCAACCAGCTAACTTAGAAGAGATTTCTAAAGAAAAAGTACAAGTAGTTTTCACACAAGCAGAAGTAGGTACATTAACGAAAGAAGAAGCAACACAACAACTTGATGAAGCACTTGGAATGAATGGAGATAAAAAAACAGTAAGCCAACCAGCTAACTTAGAAGAGATCTCTAAAAACAAAGTACAAGAAATTTTCAACCAAGTAGAGGCTGGTACATTAACGATAGAGGAAGCAATAAAACAACTTGATGAAGCTCTTGGAATGAAGAGATAAAAATATAGTGAGTAGTTCAGTAAGCAAACAAGCGGTATTTAAAGAGAAGGTATAAGCTATTTAACTAGCACGAATAGGTACACTCGGGAGCAATAGGCCAATTTGAAGCAGATCAGAATAAGAAGTAAAAAAAACAAACTTAAATAAAATACAGTAATAGTTGTACTTGAGCTTTCTAAACATTCCTCTTCATAGAGGTTCATATAAACTCCCCCCCAATGGAGAAACATTTACTTTAGGAAAAACTACACTTCCAATAGCTGATGAAATGTTCCCCTCGTACGAAAATCGCTATGTGCCAATAGGTACATAGCGATTTTTTGTGCATTTTTAATACAATCAAAGAATTGTCCCCTGATGAATGGGATGATAATAAGAACACGTATTACACTCCTGGTACAAAGATTTTAGGAAGTAATAAGTAAAGTAATTTACACTAAACTCAACTAATCTGATTAGTTGAGTTTTATGTTTATATATAAAGCTACTAAAATATTTTAAAGAAGATGTGATGATTAATGGGGAAAATCGCTATTTTGTTATATGGATAAGGGTGGACTGGCAATCATAATTGTACCTCAAACATCCTTAATAACGTATGATTTACAAAGGTTTAAGAGGGATAGATTTGTTTGACTATTGTTATGATATAAGTCAAACAAATTGAGTATATAAAAATATTTAATATACTGGATCAACTACTACCCCCTTTATAAAAGCCCTTCTTTTTTCTAGGAAAAGGAGGTCTTTTAGTGGCAAAATCAAGCTGTTTAGCTCAGTTAAATAAGTATGGAAAACGTTGATTTAATAAGGTTTTCAGCAATAGCAAAATCAACTGAGTTAAATAAAAAAGACTGAAAAAAATAATTCTGTGAGCAATCTGTGAGCATTTTGGGGAGCACAGTTCATATAATTGCGAGTAACTTTCAAAACTGCGTATTTTTTTGATACACCTAATGCGAGAACTAATTGCAATATTTAAACGGTACACTAAAAAAATATAGTAACAAAGCTCAGATACTCAATTAATTTTGAGCCTGAGCTTTTTTAATTGATCCTGGTACTGTATAAAAACTGAGGTTCTATGGACACTCATATGCATTCTTTAGCAGTTATAGGTACTTATTAGTGCCCATATTACTTTAAAGTGCGTACTTTTTTTTTATGTTTAGGTGTTGCATAATCAGTTTTGCCAGGTAGAGAAAAGACACTTGTTGATTCCAGTCATTGAACATACTGGCACCAATTTTTAATACTTACATTAGGAGTGTTTTATAGATGCGAGATTTACTGCAAGGAAAACAACTAGGTTTTGGTACAGCACCGTTAGGTAATATGTATCGTAATATTCCAGAAGAAGAAGCATTAGCAACTGTAGATGCGGCCTGGGAAAGTGGAGTCCGTTATTTTGACACAGCTCCACTTTATGGATCAGGCTTATCAGAGATTCGTCTTGGTGAAGCCCTATCGAAAAGAAATCGTGATGATTACTTTCTAAGTACAAAAGTAGGTCGAATTATTTCAGATGAACTAGAAGATCCGTCTGCACGTGATTTTGGAGAAAAAGGTGGAATATTCGAGTTTGGCCGTAAGAATAAAATTATCCCTGACTATAGCGCGGATGCAACTCTTCGCTCTATCGAGGATAGTTTGAAACGTTTACAAACAGATCGTCTAGATTTTGTTTTTGTTCATGATCCAGCCCAGGATTTTTATGGTGATGAGTGGTTGGCACAATTTGAAATAGCTCGAACTGGAGCGTTCCGTACGCTTACACAGTTACGTGAAGAAGGAGTAATTAAGGGTTGGGGACTCGGAGTAAACCGAGTAGAACCAATTGAACTTATGCTGGATTTAGAAGAAGCAAAACCAAATGTATCCTTGTTAGCTGGTCGTTATTCATTACTAGACCATGAACGAGCGTTACAACGTCTAATGCCTGCAGCTAAAAAACACAATATGGATATAGTCGTTGGTGGTCCTTATAGCTCAGGTGTTCTTGCGGGAGGAGCTCACTTCGAATATCAAAAAGCATCACCAGAAATTATGGCAAAAGTGGAGAAAATCAAAAATATTGCAGATCGTCATCAAATTAGCGTAAAGGCGGCAGGGTTACAATTTTCACTAGCGAATCCAGCGGTTGCTGCTGTCGTTCCTGGTGCGACTAAACCAGAGCGAATTGCTGAAGACCAAGCTGCATTGAAAACAATCATTCCAGCAGCATTCTGGGAAGAAATGATCGAACAAAAATTGATCGCACCGAATGCACCACTACCAATCGACGTTAAATAAAAAGGAGAATAATCAAAATGGCAAATACTATTACATCTATTAAAATTCCAGCTTCACCTGACCAAGTATGGCAATTAATCGGAGGCTTTGACTCCCTTCCAGACTGGTTACCTTATATTCCAAGCAGTAAAGTAAGCGAGGGTGGACGTGTACGTAGTCTAGCTAATCCAGATGGTGATACGATTGTAGAGCGTTTAGAAGTATTCAATCATAAGGAACGCTACTACACGTATTCAATTATGAAAGCACCGTTTCCGGTTACTGATTATTTATCTACAATCCACGTTAAAGCAGATATTGATGGTAAATCATCGTTGGTAGAGTGGTTCGGTAGTTTCACGCCTATAGGTGTTAGTGACCAAGAAGCTATAGACCTATTCCATGGCATCTATAAAGATGGCTTAGAAGCATTACAAAATATATATTGAGTATTTATGTAAATCTGAAGATCTACAGCAGCCAAGAGCTTTTTCAAAAAAGCCTTGGCTGTTCATATTAGTACGTACTGTTACTGACCTTCATCTCAATCATAATTAGCTAATTCTAAATGGATTGATTATCAAGGTAGTTTTAAACTTATTTATAGGAGATGTTTATATGGTTGAAGAATTTTTTTATAAAAATATACTAAAAAATCTCTTTTCAGACCCTGTTCAAATTACACTTTGGAATGGAGAGACCTTACAATATGGTGAAGGAAAACCTCTATTTCATGTAACATTCCATAAGCCTCTATCAAAAATAGAGGTTGCTAAGGACCCTTCTATAGCATTCGGTGAAGCATATATGAATGGAAATCTTGAAATACAAGGAGATCTTGAAAAAGCAATTCAATCTATTTATAAAAAGCAGGATAGCTTTTTAGGTAATAGTAAATTGCAATATTTCAAAAGTAAATGGAATTTCTCAAAACAAAAAAATAAAGAAGATATTGCTCACCATTATGATATCGGGAACGATTTCTATAAACTGTGGCTCGATGAAACAATGACATATTCTTGTGCATATTTTCTAAGCGATAATGATTCTCTAAAAAAAGCTCAACATAATAAAGTAAATCATATTTTAAAAAAGTTAAATCTTCAGAAAGGTGATACTTTACTGGACATTGGTTGCGGATGGGGTGAACTGAACACGGCTGCCGCAAAGCAATATGGCGTTAAAGCAATGGGCGTAACATTAAGTGAGGAGCAATATACAAAGACTTCTGAGCGAATTAAGCAAGAGGGACTTACTGAGTTAGTTGAAGTATCTTTACTTGATTATCGTGATATTCAAGATCGTAAGTTTGATAAAATTGTTAGCGTAAGCATGATTGAACATGTAGGAAAAGACCACATTACGGAATACTTAGAAACAGTAAATAAATTATTAAATAACGGCGGGGTATCTCTGCTTCATTGTATAACTTCTCCAACGAATGGTGCTACCAATGGCTGGATTGATAAATATATATTCCCTGGCGGATATGTTCCCGCTGTCAACGAATTAATCACCAATATGACAAACCAACAATTTTATATTGTTGATGTGGAAAGCTTACGCAGACATTACGGTAAAACTCTACAACATTGGGCTCAAAATTTTGAAAATGCATTAGAGGAAATTCGTCAGACTAAAGATGAAAGATTCATTCGTATGTGGCGCTTATATTTAAATGCCTGTGCGGCATCATTCTTTACGGGTAATATTGATTTACATCAATTTGTATTTACAAAAGGCATTAATGATTCAATTCCTATGACGCGTTCTTATATGTATGAATAAGAGAATAATATGGCTTAACAAGAAGAGGGAAAATAATGAACGAAATTATAATCAATGTAGTTTTAAAAGCTAAATCAGGGAAAGGTGAACTGCTTAGAAAAGAGTTATATAATTTAGTTGAAGCATCTCGAGTCGAAGATGGCTGTATTCAATATACTCTTCATGAATCTGTTGAAAATAGAGATACATTTGTTTTTTATGAAAGATGGAAAGATGAAGAGGCGCTTATTTTTCATACTAATACTGAACATTATAAATATTGTGGTCAGCAAACAGAGCTGCTACTTGAAAAACAAGAGGTTCATCGATTACAAATATTAAATTCTTAAACTAGAACTCCTGTTGCACCGTTTACATTCTGAATGGTGCTTCTTTAATTGAGACTTATTTATTTATTCGTTTAAAGTAGGATGGAGGATTGGTTCTTCGGAAGCGGAGAGCCATCCAATTCTGTACTATCTTGATATCGGAAATATAACATCAATTACTGAAAAAGTTGATCAAAAAAAGAAGCAAAGCAATATCAAAAGATATAGGGCTATCAAGGCATGATACTATTTGCTTTTTTCCTTTCCTCATACAGAAAGAATAAATTGGATTAGTTGGAACGCCGTATGCGGTGAAAGTCGCACGTACGGTGTGAACAGGGGGAAAAGCCAGAGATAACTTCAAAGGCTTACCTATCTGTATGAAGAAGGGAATGATATAATTTGATAAAAATGTAAAAGAAAAGTAGCTTAATATGATAAAATATAAAGGTCGTAAATTTATATTTTAATTGAAAGTTTCTATATTGACTCTATTTGAATATAGACAAGAAGGAAATATCATCCCTGCATTATATAGTGATAGAGAATTATACATGGGATGCTAATCGCAATTTAAACGAGGATAGTTAATGAAATGAATGGGTAGTTTCCCTCAAAAACTGCAGTGTAATTTAATTTATTTTCTCTAGTCTTGATTTGAAAATGAGAAGTTTTAGGAACGATGATATAGACAGTGAAAATGGGGGATAAAAGTATGAAAGCAGTAATGGATCAAAGGCAATGGCATTGGTTGGACTATTTTCTATCTCTTATTCGTATGAAATGGATTACTTCTAATGGCTACTCGATATTCGTTAATACAACAGGTTTGATGGGCGTATTGAAATCGATAATAATCCAGCTGAAAATGCCATTCGTCCCAACGTCATAGGGAGAAAAAATTGGCTTTTCTCTGTCAGTGAAGCAGGTGCAAAAGCAAACGCCATCTGCTTGAGCATCGCAGAAACGGTCAAAGCAAATGGTGTGGACTTCTATCAATACCTGATGAAGTTAATGATGGATCTACCGAATCTGGATATCCACCGAAACCTAGAAATTTTAAATCAGTACATGTCTTGATCAAAAAACATCCAAGCTGCATGTTGAAAATAAAATAGCCGTATATCTGATAAAAAAATCAATGATACACGGCTATTCGTGATGCGTACCGAAAAGGTGCGCCTATTTTTTTATAATTCGGGCTTACACTTTATCAATACCTTTTTATAAAAAAGTGTAATTACACAACACTATTTCATTGTGGACATGTATTCAAAGAATAGATTAATATCTTGTTTCCACTAATTATTAAAAGGCGATTATAACTTGTATATGCCATAATTGTGCGAATTTTGAAGTTCAAACTTACTTCTGCCTATTTTTAGGAAACAATGTATAAGACCATGAATTAATAAAGTCAGCAATAAATACAATTCCCCAAATTACACCTATTGCAAACGCAGCATCATTTGGATAAGGTGATTCTTTAGCATTTCCATTTCCTAGCCATGAAAAATCACTTAAGTACATCTTTATTTCTGCCAAACTTTCTGTACCAATTACCCACAGAATAGCTTGAACTGTAATGAACAAAACTGAATGAATATAGGATGATACACGATATTTCTTTGCAATATATTTAGGATTATTATTTTTTTCCATAATCTCATAATCTTTATCAGTCAATAATTCAACGCCACGTAACTTTCCAATTTTTTTACGCATCCAACGATCCAATTTGATAAAATCGAGTATACCAAATGTAAAAGCATAAATGATAAAGATGATAATAACGATTTGAAAAGTTGATATTTCTCCTGTTTGACGATAGACATACAGTCCGAGTAATCCCTCAATTATCAACAATAACAGAAATAAAAAAATAAACATTAGGCTAAATCGAGTTTTTTTAAAAAAATAGCGAAATATACCGAATAAGATCAGGGATCCCAATGACAATACCTCTATAAAGATAAACAATTCCCAATTGTAATCAAGGATAACATCCAAAAAATTTTCACTCCCCTTCAAAAGATTGAATAACGGCAAAGGTTTTTAAAAGAGAAAACCTTTACCTAGAATTTTGGTCTATTTCGATTTTCAACTTGATTTATCCAGTTTAAATCTGCTTCTAAATGCAAGAGGGTACCAGTGATTAATAAATACCTATTCTCGTCACCTTGAAGAAGAAATTCCGTTTTAAATTTAGTCAATTCCATGACATCTTTCATTATCATCGCTTTTTGTTGATCAAGCATTTTCTTTTCTTGTTCGAAATCAATCTTACGAGCACAGTTCCATTTAAAATGAAAGTCTTCTTTAGTAGAATGATAGGGTACAGGTTCCAGTAACCAATTTTCCAACTCTTTTTTACCTTCCGTAGTGATTTCATAAAGTTTTCTTTCTTGGTCATCCATTCCTACAGATAAGACAAGTTGATCACGTATTAGACGGTCTAGAGTCGTATAAATTTGACCAGGATTAATTTTTCCTTTAACTCCCAGATGGGATTCTAGCTCTAGTTTTAATTCATACCCATGATTTTTTTGTAGAAATAGCAGAGTTAATATTCCGTTCTTAATCGACATAATTGCTTAACCTTCTTTGAGTGATGATATAATATTTATTTTACTAGCTGTAGTACTGGAAATCCAAGAAGCAAGGAGACTTAGAGAAACACCAGCAATCAGTGCCAGAATAATATTCCCTAAAGGTAATTGAAAAGATATAAACCCTCCCAATAGTTCGGATTGGCTAGTTGTATAAAGTAAAACTACACCCGAAATTATACCACCAATAACCCCCGACAATCCTATAAGTAAACCTTCTCCAATGATCATCTTTTTAACTTGCTGTTTCGTAAAACCAAGCGCTCGCATTGTCCCTATCTCGGTGGTGCGTTCCAACGTATTCATTAATAAAGTGTTTGCAGTACCGATACTAGCTAGTCCAATGATTAAAACTAACATGATTAAAATCAACTCATTCATACCGGTTAATGCTGAAGTAGTTGATTTAATTTCATCTTCTACTGTTTCTACTTTTGAGAGATGAGTGCTGAAATCCAACCATAACTCATTACGTAATTGTTCACCAGTATATCCGTCATTTAAAGTTAATAATATGTCGAAATGATTCGCCCAACCAAATTTATTATTTAAATGATTCTCATCCATAAATGCAACATAGCCTGAGTAATTCGATGTTTTCACTACATCAAGGACTTCAAGTTGTTGTTTACCTGAGGGTGTATTAATGTAAATATATTCTCCTATATTTCCACCCCATTCATCAAAAGCTCTTTCGCCGAGGATAACAGAAGGTTCCTTTGCCAGTTCATAATATAAATTGTCTTTATTAGAACTTTCAAATAAGGTGGGGCCTTCTTCATTTACAGCAAAAATGGAAAACTGTCTCTTCTCCCCATCAGTGGTTACCCATGTAATTGGCGTAGCTTCCGTTAAAGGATCAACATTTACAACAGCATCATACGATAGTAACTTTTCTATATCCTGATTAGACCAAGGTACTTCTGATGAAACTCTCAGGTCTCCTCCATACATATTCCTGATTTCATTTTCATAACCTTCAGGTGCGGATTCAATAACAGCACTTAGTAATAATATCACTGCAATCCCTATAGCAAGAATAGCAGCAGTATTAGCATTTCGATTTAATTGTTTTGTAAGGTTTTGCGTTGCCAGACTACCAGAGTAGCCGAAGAATAATTTTAAAATAGGTTTAAATATCCTGCTCACACCAAGTAACAATAATGGAAACAACAAAATGATGCTTACTAAAATCGCTAAATAAGAGATGGGATGATTGATAAATACAAAAGCAAGCAAGCCAACACCTAGAACTGCCCTAACTATGTACAAGCTTCTCGATGATTGGGTTTGATTTGCCATTTTTAATGTCAATAACACAGAGGTTTTCCCCGCATTGTAAATAGGAAATAATGAAGATACAACAGGAAATAAAATTCCAACTACTACAGCTATTAATGCAGGTATTTTCCAATTTAATGTGTAAACCATGTCAAATTCAAATACGCTTAGTAAAGTTTGCATGAACATATCCCCAAGCCAAATTCCCATAGGCACCCCAACAGCTGTACCTATTAGTCCCAACAGTAGTACTTCAATAAGAATAAGTCTGGAAACAGAACTTTGTAGATATCCGAAACTTTTCATGATTGCAAATTCCTTTTTTCGCTCCATAACACTTGTATAAATCATATTAAAAACAATGAATCCGCTAATAAACATAGATAACCCAGCAATTAAGTAAAAGAACGTATATAGTCCCCCTATATCGTTACTTTGCCGATCATCCGCGACAACTGGTTGTACATATACATTTGAATTACGAAATTCTTCCTGGAGAGATTGAAAAAGTTTCTCTCCTTCTTCAGTAGTTTGAAATCTTACATAGGAAAGTTTGTCCTCCATACCAGTCCATTCTTGTAGCAATTCAAGTGGAGCCATGATTCGGAAGCTGGTTGATTCAGCACGCTCCCAGTTACTCGGACTTGCAAGCAACTGCGTATATTCTACAATGGCGGAAACCTTAGCTTCTCCCAAATCGGTAAACCTAATTGTATCTCCTACGTTTTTATTTAACAGATTTGCAACAGCTTTTGGTATCACCAAACCTTCATTATCCAAACTCCCTTCGATAACAGGAAGTTTCAGTAAAGAACTGCTTTGATCATTCACGCCTGTAATTCGGACGGATCTTTGATTTAAAGATTGATCACCCTCCAGCTCAAAAAAGGCTTGTTTATCAAGTGCAAGCATGGTTTCCGTCACAATTGGGCTAGTTAAAATTGACGAAACCACATCCTCAGAGTAAGTATGTTCATCGCTTAGAACCCAATAATCCGCATTTGCCACATACATTTCTTCATAATAATCGAAAACATCATTTGTTGTTTTGTCTGCAATAAGCATAGATGTTACAAAAGCTATACCTAAGATGATCCCAAGTAGGGAAATGAAAAACCTTTTTTTATTTTGTGTTATATTACGCCATGAAATTCGCCACATATTTAGCATAATCATCATCCTTTCTAGAAATCACTTGATCAATAACACCATCCTTAAAAAGAATAATTCGATCAGCAAACCCAGCTGCGAAAATATCATGCGTTACCATGATGATTGTTTGATTATTCTCTCGATTGAATCTTGATATTAATCCGAGCATTTCTTCGGCTTTACCTCTATCTAAATTTCCTGTTGGTTCATCGGCTAATAGAACAGAAGGGTTATTAACTAACGCCCTGGCTATAGCAACTCGTTGTTGTTGACCGCCACTCAGCAAATTAGCACGTTTCCGACCAAGTCCTTTCAATCCGACAGAATCAAGTAGTTCTATAATAATTTGGTTCTTCTTTTTAGTTAAACTACCATCTGCATGAAGAGGGAAAGCTATATTTTCTTCTACACTTAATGTAGGGAGTAGCTGGTAATTCTGAAAAATAAAACCGATATACTTTCTACGAAATATCGTTCTTTCTTTTTCCGTCAAATTACTTAAATTACTTTGATTTATTACTATATCTCCTTCAGTAGGGACATCAAGACCCCCTAAAAGTTGTAGTAATGTGCTCTTTCCAGAACCACTTGGGCCCATTACAGCCACAAATTCGCCTTCTTCAACGTTCAAATCAAAACCCTTCAAGACTTGAGTTCTTTCTTGCCCCTGTATAAATTCCTTTTTCAAATTTCTAACTTTAATCATGTTCCAATCCCTCCTATTCTTTGGGAATTATTATATACTAAGTATATAATGCATGGAAGTAAAATCGTTTAAATTTCATTATAAATTATGTATTTTTTATAAAAGACCCCTAAGTATAATATATACTTAGTATGCATTGTACATAAATATTGTATAATGATAATAAAGTCGTCACTTTATCGTAAGCCCGTATTCAGATAACGCATATAAACACGCAGCACCTCCCGGTAACTTTATTCTAAAGCTACATAATTCTTATTGAACTAACGGGTAGCTTAGTTAAAGATGGGATTCCATATCAGACATACAATATCATGAAAAACGAACCGTCGAATTTTCATTACTTCAAGCATTAGAAAAACAAGGTGTATAAACGAATAAAGCCATAGAATGTACTTTATTGAATGAGGCTAATCTTTCTGTCATGGTATTAAGCTATATTGAAGGATACCCTGCGGATGAATTCATTTGGAATCTTTCTGATATGGCGCAATTTAATATAGGTCTTGCTGCTGGGAAAGAATTAAGAAAAATTCATCAGCTACATGCCCATGCCCCACAAACGATACAATGGGAAGAAGCTCAAAAAAGGAAATTCAGTTTTTATTTAAATGAATATAGAAAAGATAGCTATCAACTGCCAAAAGAGCATAAAATACTAAACTTTATTGAAAACAATTTCTACCTTCTTAAAGAGCGACCTAGAACATTACTCCATGATGATTTTCATCTTGGTCATATCATTGTACAAAATAACACGTACAATGGCGTAGACTTATATTGTGGAAGAAGCGTCGCTGTTCTTATTAAACTAACGGGGTGCGATTGTTCAATTTGAGCAATCGCTTTTCACTAACGGTGCAGATTTGTTGAATTGTGATATACAGAATTGTATCCTAAATAAGGACAAGTTTTTTAGTGTTCTGGCTTGTTTATTAATGTTGATTGGAGAGATTATAATAGGAAATACTGATAAGTTTGAAATGATAGCTAATAAATATGACACTCCTGAAAGAATCCAAATTGCAAAGGTATCATCAGATGCCATCCAAAATTTTTTAATTGACGCTAAAAGTAAGAATGCGATTGATTTTGGGTGCGGAACTGGTCTGATCGGAATGAACATGTTAAACGAGTTTAATTCTATGCTTTTTCTGGATACATCACAGAACATGATTAATCAAATAAACCAAAAAATAACTGATTTTAATATTCAAAATGTAGATACATTATGCTTTGATATAGAAAAGGAAAGTTTATCGGATTTACATGTACAAGCTGACTATATTTTTATGGCTCAGGTTCTACTCCACATTCATGATTTTGAATTAGTATTATCAAGATTATTTGATGTTCTAAATGAAGGAGGACATTTACTAATCGTAGATTTTAATAAAAATGAAAAAATAGTTTCAGATATAGTTCATAACGGGTTTAACCCAGAAGAGCTAACCGAAATAATGACTAAAATAGGGTATAAGGATATACAATTCGAAACTTTTTATACAGGAAGTAAAATATTCATGGGACATGATTCGTCTATGTTTATTCTTGATTCAAAAAGGGATCATCGGTAAGGGATTCCTTAAATTTTACTAATGTAAAGAACCGTTCCATAAGAAAAGGAATTTATTGTTGAACTAGCAGAGTTGCTTGTTGAACGGTATTAAACAACATTATTATCTTTTTAAACAACAAAATCCTCTTAAAGTAATTCAGTTTTAAACAACTTTTAAAGCCTTAGTACATACTAAATGTAGTAAGGCTTTAAATTTATTAAAATGAAAATAAATTAAAGAAGATGTGATGATTAATGGGGAAAATCGCCGTTTTGTTATATGGATAAGGGTGGACTGGCAATCATCAATGTACTTTAAACATTCTAAATAACGTATGATTTACAAAGGTTTAAGAGGACTAGATTTGTTTGACTATTGTTATGATAAAAGTCAAACAAATTGAGTGTATAAAAATATTTAATATACTGGATCAACGACTGATGTAGTTTTATAAAAAAGATTGCTCATTTAAAACAAAGTTCAATTATTTAAAACAAAGATTGTTCATATAAAATAAAGTTAGATTAATAATCCTGTGTTGATATACAGGATTTTTTTTGTTCAACAAACGGGCCAGATTGTGGAGTAATCCCTTTTGATCAATCTTTTTTAAAAAGGGATTCTTCTTATTTATCGTAAAATGAGGGTTTGCGAGGTATTTTGCTCAAACTTTATTTCAAAGAAACATGAACATTTTGATTTGTGATGATGATAAAGAAATTATAAGGCCGATTAGCATTTATTTAGAAAATGAGGGATATCAAGTACTCAAAGCTTACAATGGTATTGAGGCAATCGATCTTATTCGAGATTACGTTTTTCACCTAATTACTATGGATATTATGGTGCCAAAAATGAATGGGATTACGGCGACAATCAAGATTCGGCAAGATAATATGATTCCGTTAATTATGCTTTCTGCTAAGTCGGAAGATTATGACAAAATACTCGGATTAAATATCGGAGCAAATGATTATATGGCCAAACCATTTAATCCATTAGAACTTGTGGCTAGAGTGAAATCGCAGCTAAGAAGATATACGACATTTGGGAGTCTTGGGGTGATTATTTATGTATTGCAAACGAGCGGGCTCATGATTGATGATGAACAGAAAGTCATTACCGTTGATAAACAAGAGGTTCATTTGACCACCAGTGCAGTATAAAATTTTAAAGCTTCTCACAGCAAATCCTGGGAGACCGCACTTAGACAAATAAAGGTGAACCTTATCATAAGTAAGTGCGGTTTTATTATGCATCTTTTTGACAAAGTAACGAAAGAAAAAAAGCAAACATCGGAAGCGCTTTTACACCAAATGAAGTTGATTTGGGAGAGATTGAGAGGAACTGATTTGTATCGGCAAGAAAATCAGTAAGTATATGTCACAGTTAGTTAAGTAGGAGATAAGCTTTTTAAAGGGATTGCTTTATAATAAATACCAAAAAGAGAAATTGCGCTGTGCAATTTCTCTTTTTGCTTGAACTGAAATTAATTATAAATCATCCTCGGTAACTTAATTATTATTTCATTGCCACTGCCACTGCCACTGCCATTGCCCGTTGCCATTGCCATTACCGTTGCCGTTGCCATTACCGTTGCCGTTGCCATTGCCGTTGCCATTGCCATTGCCGTTGCCATTGCCATTGCCGTTGCCATTGCCGTTGCCATTGCCGTTGCCATTACCATTACCATTACCATTGCCATTGCCGTTGCCATTACCATTACCATTACCATTACCATTACCATTACCATTACCATTACCATTACCATTACCATTACCATTACCATTACCATTACCATTACCATTACCATTACCATTG
>NZ_JBHURE010000023.1:68201-73704 GCF_042674095.1 Lysinibacillus sp. NPDC056959
GCCATTACCATTACCATTACCATTACCATTACCATTACCATTACCATTACCATTACCATTACCATTACCATTACCATTACCATTACCATTACCATTGCCATTATCGTTGCCATTGCCGTTGCCGTTGCCGTTACCATTACCATTACCATTGCCATTGCCATTGCCATTGCCGTTACCATTGCCGTTGCCATTGCCGTTACCATTGCCGTTGCCGTTGCCGTTGCCGTTGCCATTGCCATTGCCATTGCCATTACCATTACCATTGCCATTGCCATTGCCATTGCCATTGCCATTGCCATTGCCATTGCCATTACCATTGCCATTATCGTTGCCATTACCATTGCCATTATCGTTGCCATTGCCATTGCCGTTGCCATTGCCGTTGCCGTTGCCATTGCCATTACCATTGCCGTTACCATTGCCATTACCATTACCATTCCCGTTACCTTGCTTTACAAACACATCAAATGTTAGTGTGTGCTCACCATACGTTCCCTTAATCGTCGTATTACCTTGACCTTTTCCTTTTACCACCCCTGCTTTTACAGTAGCTATGTTATCATTCGCTACTTCGTAGGTTGCAAGCTTTGTAACATCTTGTTGTACTTTTACATTGGAACGAACTTCTTTTGCTCGGGCATTAGAGAATTTTTGGCCTTTGACTTGGCTTATTCCTTGCTCTAGTGCAACAGGCTTTTCAAATAAATGAACGATGACTGCAACCTCTTGATTGCCTGATACATTTTGTAAGCTTTCGTGGAGAGTTGGATCATCTTTAGACAAACTTAGCTGTTCAGCAATATCCGCCTTTAGTTGAATTATACTTTCGCTTTGACTATCCTGCTTGAATGGTTTCGATTCTTCAGCACTAGCACTCGACAATGGAACCAATAAAGAAAGCACCATAACGAAAACTAGAATACTACTTAAGAACTTCATAAACTTAAAATTTTTCAAATCTCATTTCCTCCTATTTCTTTAATTGTCACACTTTTTCAGTTTAGTGTGATATTTACAATCTATCACAATGGAACTAATTCGAGAATCGTAATATTTAAATATTCTGAAATATTGATAATTAGTATCAATTTATGAAATGTATATTAAATCTATCTTCCTAGTAATTGGATAAAAAGAAGGACTTTCAAACTAGTGATAACTTACGGTAATTCATTAATTTTTTCAATTAATCCTATCAAGGCAGCAGTTGTAGATACAGTCGGTGGTGTAGTTGCTTATAGAAAATTAGGAGGGCAGTAAAAGGAGTGATTGGAGGGGGTCAGACAGATGAAATTGTGCAAGACCAAACAACAATGCATGTCATAAACAATCTTGCCAAATTAGATTATGGCTCAGTTATCATTAAGAATCTATTCACTTCGCTGGAGGATAAAATGCATTCTTTGGACTCAGAAGAAGATATAAGAAAGTTAAAAAGCCGAACTAGCTAATAAAATTTTCTACATTAAACAGCATTAGTGTTTATACATATTACATTACCAACTACATATGCAGAGTGCGAACAGGTATAATTTCGGTAACGAAATGTTTCAAAGAAGATCTCATTATAGTCCAAATGTAAGTAGTCCTAATTATGTAAGGCCAAGAGATTTATTAATGGGTTATGTCCGATATATGTTCGTTCAAGGGAATACACAATGTTTAACACCATTCCAAGTGGATTGTTAAACCCACCTAAAGATAGGGATATTATAAGAGATTTATTTAAATCGCGATAAGGATGATATTAGCTGGGTAGCAACTAACCTAATCTTGAAACCTGGAAAGCCCGTTTTTTAACAAGGGAACGCTTACAGGTAAACGTAATATAGAAAAGAATATTACCTTACAAAATCTTTATAGTATGGTTAAGCTTTTGACAAAAAAATCTGTACTTGAAAAACTTTCGAAAGAGAAGAAGCTTAATTTATGTTTATTTTATTTCAATACAATCAAAGAATTGTTCCCTGATGAATGGGATGATAATAAGCTTTATCGAATGACACATATTACATGTTTAAATGCAATAGCTATAGTTGGTAATAAAGTGATAAATGAAAATTACTTAGTTAAATCACAGCAGCCTGATTCCGTCAAAATTGCACAAATTTTAATGAAGCTAGACGAACTCGATTGGCTTGCGACTGGAGATTTAAAATATTTGAAGGGTGCGCCTGGTACAAAAATTTTAGTAAGTGATATCTTAAATTGTTTAAAGTAAAATAGTAGTAGGGTATTTCACAATAAACTCAACTAATCTGATTAGTTGAGTTTATTTGTTTTTATATAAAAAGCTACTAAAATATTTAAAAGAAGATGTGATGATTAATGAGGAAATTCGAAATGACTATTAAAATACGCGGAGTTAGAAGAGATAATAGGATTAGGAAGTAAATAGATATGGAAATTTTTAACGAAGGGGAATTATAAAGTGTTAAATATTTTTCGCATTTTTGAGCGTTTTATTATTTGACATTGACTTGTTTGACTTATTAAAAAGGTCGAACAAGACTTATACCTTGTAAAATAAAGAATGAAGGAGATTGACCTATAAATGGGATACGTATGTATTTTAGCAGAGAAACCATCTCAAGCAAGAGCTTATGCAGACGCTTTTAAAATTAAACAAAAAGAGAAAGTATTTATTGAATTGGAACCTTGTTCTACTTTTCCTGAGGGTGCAGTAATTACCTGGGCAGTTGGTCATCTTGTTGAATTAAAGGAACCAAAAGAATATCAAAAGGAATGGGAGAAGTGGTCGCTTGGATCATTACCAATCATTCCTCAAAAATTTGAAGATAAAGTTGTCTCTAAAATGTATACACAATTTAATGCCGTAAAAAAAATCTTTAGTGATCCACAAATAACTATGATTTATAACTGCTGCGATAGTGAACGTGAAGGTTCAAATATCTTCTACTCACTTTTAAAAATGACGAAAGTAAATAAGCCTGTTAAACGATTATGGATCAATTCATTAGAGGTTGAGGAAATTCGAAAAGGCTTTAATAATATGCAAAGTAATGAGCGTGATCTGCTCATGTACCAAGAAGCAAAAACACGTCAAATTAGCGATTGGTTAGTAGGCATGAACTGTAGTCGCCTCTATACGCTACTTTTACAAAAAAAGGGCTTTAAGGGTAGTATCTCTATCGGTCGTGTGCAATCGCCAACCGTCTATTTAATTTATAAAAGACAACAGGAAATCGAATATTTCAAGCCTGAAAAATTTTATGAAATTGAAGGGGTCTTTAAAGCACAAAATGGTGTATATAAAGGGAAGGCAAAGTTAAAAACAAAAGAGCGTGCAGAGGCTGTGCAATTATTGCAACAACATGGGGTTGAACCGGTGGATACGGGTCTAATTACGAGTGTAACGAACAAAACGAAGCGTATTGCACCACCAAAACTACATGCGTTATCAACATTACAAGCCGCCGCTAATAGACGTTGGAAATACAGTCCGTCACATGTGTTGAAACTTACGCAATCACTTTATGAGAAAAAGCTTGTTTCTTACCCACGTACCGATTCACAGCTCATTACACATAATGAGTTTGCTTATTTAAATGAATCATTGGCAAAATATCAGCAGCTCGTGGGAAAGACATTTAATGTGCTAAATCGCGGGAATAACAAACGCTATGTCGACAGTGCCAAGGTTGGGGAGCACTATGCTATTATTCCAACGAAAAAAGTGCCGACAGAAAAAGCGTTACAATCAATGAATGCTGATGAACGAAATATTTATTTCGAAATAGTCAATACGACACTTGCCATGTTTCACCAAGATTATGAATACGATGAAAAAACAATTTTAACGAATGTCAAAAATATAGAGTTTAAAACGGTAGGAAAAACAGAACTTGTAAAAGGTTGGAAAGAATTATTTTCAAATGAAAAAGAGTTAAAGGAGCGGGAAGAGTCGTTACCTGTCGTTTTCCAAGATGAGATGGTACAAAGTAAGATTTCTATTTTAGAAGGCACGACCACGCCTCCTAAGCCTTATACCGAAGGTCAACTCATTACGATGATGAAAACATGCGGTAAATCAGTTGAGGATGAAGAGGAAATCGAGATGCTGAAATCGATTGAAGGTATTGGCACAGAAGCAACTCGGAGTGGCATTATAGAGACGATTAAAAAGCATGGATTTATTGAAGTACGAAAAAACATAGTGAGCATTACGCCTAAAGGAGAGCTTTTATGTCGGTCAATTGAAGGGACATTACTTTCAAGTCCATCTATGACTGCAAAATGGGAAATTTACTTAAATAAAATTGGTCGTGGGGAAGGCTCTGCAAAACATTTTATTGAAAGCATAGGTAAGTTTGTTAATCAATTAATAGCCGAGGTACCTATACAGTTAGAGTCACTTACAATAGACACAGAGCAGTTTAAACCAACTGCTGTAAAAGATATTGTGACGTGTCCGACATGTAAAGTAGGAAAAATAGGTTTGCGTAAAAACTTTTACGGTTGCTCGAATTATAAAAATGGTTGTAAACAAACGTTCCCAGGAAGGCTATTAGGAAAAAAACTAACTGAAAAGAACATTAATGATTTATGTAAGATTGGTAAAACAGCTCTACTTAAAGGTTTTAAATCAAAGAATGGTAAACAATTTAATGCGTCACTCCGGTTGGTAGAAGGGAAAATTGAATTTGAGTTTAATGAAAAGTAAAAGCGGAAGAGATTTATGATCTATTCCGCAAAAAACTTATAAATTGAATTCATCTTGTAGTTTTATAAATTTTCTTTTTCGTCGTTGCTTACGCTCTTTTTAGTGTCTAAATATGCTTGAAACTTCTAAATGACCATATGGATGATAAAATCCATATTCATATATTTAATTCCGGAAAAAAAGGTTACTTGAAAAGCAAATGAAAGGTAATGAATAACTAATGCGCCTCTAGTTATTCATTGTTTTATTCATACTTTAGATATCAAATCTGTCCAATAATTTTTCCATATTCTTATTTTGCTTTTTACTTTTATCTTCATCTTTGTCGCTTAAAACATCGAGGAAGAAGATGAATTTTCTAAATCTGTATTTTTTCCAAACGCTTTCCCGTATCAATTAACTTATCTTCGATGTTCAAAGGGGTTATCGTTGAGCCCTGTACGTCCTTTAAATGTGGGTATACGCTTGAAACGACTATACTGTTATAAAGTTGCTAAAGTGCTCAGCACGCCTTTTCTGCTTTAACACTTCATCCTTTAATGACTGAACTATGCTTTATAGTAAACCCGCTTTTCTTCTACGCTCTTAAAATGAATACGTTATACCATTCGTCTCAGAACCTGTAGTTGGTATACAATAAAACGCTTCAATTGATCCCATTTCTTTGAATTTTTCCTCCATTGTTCGACTTGTCTTTATTTTGAAGAACCAAATTGTTTTTTAGGTATGACGGATTGTAATATTAAGTGCAACACCCAGAAGTCAATATAAAGGAAGCCCATAACGACCTCGTGTAGAATGTAGTTACCACACCAACAT
>NZ_JBHURE010000024.1:0-71604 GCF_042674095.1 Lysinibacillus sp. NPDC056959
TGATGTCCAAAATTTTGTTTCGTTCACCAACTCAAGGTTAGCTACTAAAAACTTTATTGATTACGTTTTGCTTGTTCAGTTTTCAAGGTTCATTTTGTCGCCGTTGTTTTCAGCAACTTTATCATCGTAACTCATCTCCAACAAGAAGTCAACAACTTTTTTTAAAATCTTTTTTCAAATCTTTTTTTAAGTCATCCTTCTTGTTAAGGACAAGTAATAATATATAATATAGCAATTTAAAAATCAAGCTTTTTTTGAAAAAAGTTTAAAAATCTTTTTCTCATCGACCACAAACAATAGAATTCCTACTATAACAATTAATCCACCAATAATTTGTGTAGCTATTAAATACTCTTTAAAAATGAAAAGAGCTAAAATGGCCGCACCAATTGGTTCAAATAATATCGCAATAGAGACTACATTTGTACTAACGTATTTAATAGACCAATTAAATAGAGTATGACCCAATAAATTAGGCACGATCGCTAATAAAATAAACCATATCCAGTCCATAGTTGGATAAGGACCAAACGATTCACCTTTAATAAGAACATAGATAAATAACGTAATTGTACTAACAGCATAAACAAGCATGGTATATGTCACAAGAGATAACCGCTTACGTACATCTTGTCCAAATAAAAAGTAAGCAGTAACGAGTGCACACGCAATAAGTGCAAGCATGTCTCCATAAAATGCAGTACCGCTAAGTTTAAAATCTCCCCAACTTATTAAAATACTACCAACAATAGCAATCGTGCCTGCAAGTATTGTTTTTAGAGTAATGCTCTCTTTGAAGAAAAAATATGTACCTACAAATGCAAACAACGGCTGTAGTGTAACCAAAACTGTAGAACTTGCTACAGAAGTGTAATTGAGTGATTCAAACCACAAAATAAAATGGAACGCTAAAAATATGCCTGCAACTGAAGAAAATAGCCAATCCCGTCTTCTTAATTGTTTTACTTCATTAGTGTACTTCCAAAAAAACAGAGGAGCCATTATTAATACCGAAAACAACATCCGGTAAAACGCAATAACCCCTGCCTCTGCATTTGCTAACTTTACAAATATCGCAGATAAGGATACAGAAATAACACCTATAAATATAGGAATGTATGGGTGAATTTTTGGTTTCTCCATTAAATCCAACCTCCAATCATTTTTACCGGACATAAATACGTCTGGATACGACTTTGTGCTATCCATGATATCTACTTGAGACTTTAACTTATACCAGCATCTATTTAATCACCTATAACGTCGGAGACTTTCTGTAGCTACTTTCGATACCGAGACCGTTTGTAGCTGACGTTTCACTTTCGCCACATAAAACAATTGCTGAAAGAAACAAAAAATACTTATACATCATTCCTATCGTGATGTACAATACAAAAAAGTAATGTACATATAATAATGACACCTTGCATATCTCTTAGCAATACGAAATATCTGTGGAGGGTTGCGTATGGAAACCTTATTTGGAAATATGATTACATATGAAGTTGGCATAAAATTAGTAATTGCAGCCACATTAAGTTTAGTAATCGGCATCGAAAGGGAATTAAAAAAGAAGCCTGTAGGATTAAAAACGAGCTTAGTCATCGCCACTTTTAGCTGTTTATTAACTATAATTTCGATTGAGACCGCCTACTCAACACCCCCAAGGTCAGATATCAATATTACAATGGATCCTCTACGCTTGGCTGCCCAAGTTGTTAGTGGAATTGGATTTCTTGGAGCAGGTGTTATTTTAAGGCGCGGGAATGATAGTATCTCAGGTTTAACAACCGCTGCAATGATTTGGGGAGCTGCTGGGATAGGGATTGCAGTCGGTGCAGGATTTTATATGGATGCTACTTTAGCTGTTATTATCATTGTTTTCGGCATTGAGGTTTTATCGCCGTTTCTAATGAAAATAGGGCCAAAAAGAATTCGTATGCGAGAGATATCATTGAAAGTTCAGATTAAAAATGATGAAAAAAGTGAGTCCTTTCTAGAATTTCTAAAGGAAAATAATATTATTATCGAAAACATACGCATTCAAGATGTTCCAAATAATAATAATATTTTTCACGAATTAGATTTACGTTTATCATTAATAGTATCTGATAACTTACTGTCATTTTATCGTTCATTACGAGCACTACCCTATATAGAAAAAATCGAAATGGAAATTTTAAACTAGTTGGAGGATTCTTTCGTGGGAGAACTATTAAAACTATTAAAAAACGGGAATAAACCATCTTTGTTGGCAGCAGTTGTCAATGCCTTTTTAGGAATTATTAAAGGCATCGCCTTCTTCTTTACAGGTAATGTTGCCATGTTTGCAGAAATGATGCACTCACTAGGGGATGCAGCAAACCAATTATTTGTTTATATCGGCTCAGCACTTTCGAAAAAAGCACCGACAAAACAATTTCCTGGAGGCTTTGGCCGAATCGTAAATTTAGTTTGTCTTTTTGCTGTTATAATCGTGGCAATCCTTTCTTATGAAACTGTAAAAGAAGGCTGGCATCATTTTATACACCCAGCTGGAGAATCTAAAGGAATGCTCATTGCACTTGGCGTATTATTGATCGGTATTGTTTTAGAAGGATCAGTTCTTGCGAAAGCTGCTGTTGAAATACTACATGAGACCGGGCAAGAAAAAGTGGGAATACTAACAGCTATCCCTAAAGCTTTTCCTTATTTAAATCGCGCAAAACCAGCAACAAAATTAGTGTTTATGGAAGACTTAGTCGCTACAGGTGGTAACGTGTTAGCCTTCGCTGCTATTTTAATAGCGCACTTTACAGGTTGGGCAAATATAGAAGGGCTCGTTTCGATGATTATCGGCTTTATGATGTTCTATGTAGTAGCAAAAGTTTTCCTTGATAATGCACGAGGCGTTATTGGCGAAACAGACGAAGAAATGCTAAATCATATAGCTCATCTTGTTATGGATGACCCAAATATCAAAGATATTGTTCGTTTAGAGGTCGTTAAAGAAGGTGAATTTTTACACGTGGAATTAGTTGCTGAAGCTGACCCTAACTTATCACTTGCTTTTCTAGATGATGTCCGCGACCATTTAACAGAGGTCATTTTAAGTCAGAAGGGCGTATCAAAAGTGGCCATTCTATATGATGAGGATGATGGAGAACAAAATTGGGTGCATATTGGTGAAAGACCAGATCACTCAACACCCAAACAATAATATCATTATCCAGCATAATTTTTCTAAATAAGATAAATAGCCAATTGCCATGTTTCAGGCAGTTGGCTATTTTTTATACAAATGAACGATGTCTCTAAGCAACGCAATGCGACATCAAGTTTTTTATAAGGAAGCCTGAACATCAAGACTACGTTGCCTCCTATCCGTTTTCAATTAAAGTGAGTTTTGCAAAATAGCTCGCACATCTTTTTCCTGTAATTTATTGAAGTTTCCAAATGGCCCATTTTGCATTGCATGTTCTACGATTTGATGGAATTTTGAATCATCGATTTCATAATCTGCAAGGTGACTCGGAGCTCCTATTGAAGTCCAGAATGCCGATAAACGATCAATTCCTTCGTATGCTACTTCTTCTGGAGTCTTCCCTGTAGCGTCGACACCGAAAACGCGTGTTGCAATACCCGCAAAACGTTCTGGATTCACAGGTACACTTAGACGCATCCAATGTGGTTGTAATATTGCTAAACCGCCAGCGTGCGGAATATCGTATACTGCAGATACAGCGTGCTCAATATTATGTGACGCCCAATCACCTCGAGAACCAATTGATAAGAATCCATTTAATCCAATTGTTCCAGCTAATAAAATCGTTTCACGCAACTGGACATTCTCTAAATCTTCTATTAATTTAGGAGCTGTTGTAATAACTGTTCGTAATACTCCTTCGCACATTTCATCTGTAATCGGGGTATTCGTCGTGTTATGGAAATATTGCTCAATAACATGCGACATCATATCAACGATACCGTAAACTGTATGATTTTTTGGTACTGACACTGTATACGCTGGATTTAAAATTGAAAATTCCGGGAAAACTGCAGGGCTGCCCCAGCTTAGTTTTTCTTCTGTCTCCGCATTTGTAATGACAGAGCCTGAGTTCATTTCAGAACCTGTTGCTGCTAGCGTTAATACCGTTCCAAGCGGCAAAGCGTCCTGCACAAATACTTTACGCTTTACAATGTCCCAAGCATCGCCATCATATTTTGCCCCAGCGACGATTAACTTAGAACAGTCAATAACGGAACCGCCACCAACAGCTAGAACTAGATCAATTCCTTCTTTTTTACAAAGATCAATACCAAGTCTCGCTGTTTCCACACGTGGATTTGGCTCAACACCACTTAGTTCAAATATTGTTTTATCTGCTTCTTGTAACTTCTCGATGACAGCATTGTAAACACCATTTTTCTTAATGCTACCTCCACCATAGACAACCAATACCTTTTTACCTTGCTGCGTTAACTCTTTTGATAGCTTTTCAAGTGCATTTTCACCAAAATGCAACTTCACCGGATTATAAAATGTAAATGAATCCATTCAATTCGCCCCTTTCTAGTTGGATTTTCTCATATTTCTGTTAATGAACGCAAAGATTTAAAACCAAAATATTAGCTCCAATTTGTCACTTCAAACGTTCTAACTGTCTGTCCCCCTATTAGCCTCTCAAGCTAACTTATCAAATGACTTCATATAAGATGTCGAAGGTTTCATAATATGTACGTTCTCCAAATACGACCTAAGCAGAACCTCTTCCTCATGCAAAAAAGGAACGCATACAAAAAAACGAGTCATCCAATTAAGAATGACTCGACTTTCATATTATATTGATTAAACCCATCCACGGAAGCGTGAAGCTTCTGCAGTGCGGCGAACACCTACCATATAAGCTGCTAAACGCATGTTAATGTTACGTGTTGTCGCTGTTGTATAAACGTTTTCAAACGCATCAACCATTTTTTTGTATAGACGTTCTTCAACTTCTTCTTCAGTCCAGTAATAACCTTGGTTATTTTGTACCCATTCGAAGTAAGAAACTGTTACACCACCAGCAGATGCTAATACGTCTGGTACAAGTAGAATACCACGATCAGTTAAAATTCTAGTTGCTTCAGCTGTTGTTGGACCGTTCGCTGCTTCTACTACGATGTTTGCTTTAATGTTGTTTGCATTGTCCGCAGTAATTTGGTTTTCGATAGCAGCTGGCACTAGAATATCACAATCAAGCTCTAATAATTCTTTGTTTGAAATTGTGTTTTCAAATAATGTTGTCACAGTACCGAAGCTATCACGACGATCTAATAAATAGTCGATATCTAAACCTTCTGGATCATGAAGTGCACCATAAGCATCAGAAATACCGATTACTTTTGCACCTAAATCATGCATGAATTTCGCAAGGAAGCTACCCGCGTTACCGAAGCCTTGAATAACAACGCGTGCGCCTTTAATATCAATGCCACGTTTTTTCGCTGCTTCTTGAATAACGATTGTTACGCCTTGTGCAGTTGCACGGTCACGACCTTGAGAACCACCAAGTACTAGTGGCTTACCTGTAATGAAACCTGGTGAGTTGAATTCATCCATACGGCTGTATTCATCCATCATCCAAGCCATAATTTGTGCATTTGTAAATACGTCTGGCGCAGGAATATCTTTTGTTGGTCCTACGATTTGACTAACTGCACGAACATATCCACGGCTTAATTTTTCAATTTCATCCATAGACATTTGACGAGGGTCACAGATGACACCGCCCTTACCGCCGCCATAAGGCAGATCCACGATACCACATTTCAATGTCATCCACATTGAAAGCGCTTTAACTTCTTCCTCAGATACGGCCGGATGGAAACGAACCCCACCTTTAGTTGGTCCTACAGCATCATTATGTTGTGCACGGTAACCAGTAAATACTTTTGTTGTACCATCATCCATTTTCACAGGAATACGCACTTGTAGCATGCGAAGCGGTTCTTTTAACAATTCATACATTGCTTCGTCATAGCCAAGTCTATTTAGAGCCTCTTGAATGACTTCTTGAGTTGATGTGAACAGATTTAAGTTTTCAGACATTATTAAATCGCCTCTTTGTTTTTATAATGATAGTATATCGGCATCATTGTAACATACTTCCGAATTGAAATGTGAACATTTTGTTAAAGATTAAAAACTTTTTCAATTTGTTCGATTGACCAATCTAAATCTTCTTGAGAAATAACAAGTGGTGGCGCAAATCGAATAACAGTATCATGTGTTTCTTTACATAATAGACCTAATTCTTTAAGCTTTTCACAATATGGACGTGCTGCCTCTGTTAATTCCATTCCGATAAATAAACCACGACCACGAACATCTTTAATAACTGGGTTATTAATTTCTCTTAATTTCCCTTTAAAGTATTCACCAAGTTGGTGTGAACGCTCTGCTAATTTTTCATCTAGTAATACTTTAATTGAAGCAATAGATACAGCACATGCTAAAGGATTACCGCCGAAAGTTGAACCGTGTGATCCTGGATTGAAAACTCCTAAAATTTCCCGATTTGCAGCTACACAAGAAATTGGGAATACACCGCCACCTAAAGCTTTCCCTAGAATGTACATATCAGGCTCTACTTCTTCCCAATCACATGCGAACATTTTACCTGTACGTGCTAAACCAGCTTGGATTTCATCTGCAATGAATAAAACATTGTTTTCACGGCATAGCTCACGAGCAGCTTTTAAGAAACCTTCTGGAGGAATAACGATTCCTGCTTCACCTTGGATTGGTTCAATTAAAAACGCCGCTGTGTTAGGAGTAATGGCAGCTTTTAATGCTTCTAGATTACCGTAATCGACTAACTTAACATTCGGTAACATTGGACCGAAGCCACGACGATATTCTTCGTCAGATGATAGAGATACAGCAAGCATTGTACGACCATGGAAGTTACCATTACATGCAATAATTTCAGCTTTTCCATCTTCTACACCTTTTATATCATATGCCCAACGACGAGCCGCTTTAAATGCAGTTTCTACCGCTTCTGCACCTGTATTCATCGGTAATACCATCTGTTTATTCGTTAATTTACCAACAAGCTCATACCATTCACCAAGGTTTTCACTATAAAACGCACGAGAAGTTAATGTTACTTTATCAGCTTGTTCCTTTAACGCAGCGATAATTTTCGGATGACGATGACCCTGGTTTACAGCAGAGTATGCGGATAGCATATCTAAGTATTTATTACCTTCCGGATCTTTTACCCAAGCACCCTCAGCCTCTGAGATAACGATCGGTAGCGGGTGATAGTTTGCAGCACCAAAATTTTGAGTTTGTTCAATAACTAGTTTTGTTTTTGTCATATAGTATTCTCTCCTTACTTTCATGATGAAAAATCTATGGAAGACTATGTTTTTCTATAAGTAAATTTAATAGGACAATTCCGCATTTTCTGAATATAAAAAACAAGAATCTGCCTAGCTACTCCTAGGTAAGCCGCTATACCATTAGCGTCTGCGGTTCTTGCTCAGCCTACTTTAATAGGAGGAGTTTCGCAGGTTCTCTTATTAGCCCCGGTCAGATTCAGTTTTGCGCTTACACAAAACCGAATCCGTGACATACACCGAGGGCTATACTTCTTCAGTTTGCTAAAGAAGTTATAGCATTTCTGAAGTTGTTTTTGCTTGCATGTGAAGTTGTAGATAGTCAGGGCCACCTGCTTTTGAGTCTGTACCTGACATGTTGAAGCCACCAAATGGTTGGTAACCTACGATTGCACCTGTACAACCACGGTTGAAGTATAAGTTACCTACATGGAAATCTTCACGAGCCTTTTCTAAGTTCATACGATTATTTGTAATAACCGCACCAGTTAAACCGTATTCAGTATCGTTTGCAATATCGATTGCTTGATCGAAATCTTTAGCCTTTGCGATTGCTACAACAGGACCAAAAATTTCTTCTTTCATAACACGTGCAGAAGGATCTACGTCTGCAAATACTGTTGGTTGGATGAAGTAACCAACTGAATCATCAGCTGTACCACCTGCAACAAGGCGACCTTCTCCTTTACCAATTTCAATGTATTCTGTCACTTTATTGAATGCCGCTTGGTCAATTACTGTTGCCATGAAGTTTTTGAAGTCTGTTGGATCACCAACTGTTAACGTGTTAGTAAGCTCAATTACACGATTAACAACTGTGTCATATACATCTTCAACGATAATAGCACGAGAACATGCTGAACATTTTTGACCAGAGAAGCCGAATGCTGATTTTACGATAGATTGTGCTGCAAGCTCTAAATCTGCTTCTTTATCAACAACGATTGTGTCTTTACCGCCCATTTCAGCGATAACACGTTTAATCCAAATTTGACCATCATTTAAAACAGATGCACGTTGGTTAATACGTAAGCCTACATCACGAGATCCAGTGAAGCTAATGAAGCGCGTTTTCGGATGATCAACTAAGTAGTCACCTACTTCTGCACCAGAACCTGGTACAAAGTTCACAGCACCTGCTGGAAGTCCAGCTTGCTCTAACACTTCGATAAATTTATAAGCAACTACAGGAGTTGTTGAAGCTGGTTTTAATAATACAGTGTTACCTGTTACTAAAGCAGCAACTGTAGTCCCTGCCATAATTGCGAATGGGAAGTTCCATGGTGAAATAACAATACCAATACCTAGTGGAATATAGTCATAACGGTTATATTCACCAGGACGGCTCTCTACAGGTTGCCCTTCTTTAATACGTAGCATTTGACGGCCATAGTATTCTAAGAAATCAATTGCTTCTGCAGTATCTGCATCAGCTTCAGCCCACGGTTTACCCGCTTCTTTTGTTAAAAGTGCAGAGAATTCATGTTTACGACGACGGATAATTGCCGCTGCTTTGAATAGTACGTCTGCACGAATAGCTGGATCTACTTTTTTCCAAGTTTTAAAAGTTTCGTCTGCTGCTTGCATCGCTTTTTCAGCTAGTTCTTTGTTTGCTTTTGATACGCGACCAATTACTTCTGTTTTCTTTGCAGGGTTATATGAAACGATTTTATCTTCTGTCGTAATACGTTCGCCACCGATAATAAGTGGGTAGTCTTGACCTAAATAACTTTCGACTTTATTTAATGCTTCTAAATATGCGTTGTAATTTGCCTCTTGAGTAAAATCTGTGAATGGTTCGTGTTTGTATGAAATCATACTAAATCCTCCCTCGTGAGATGTGTTATAAGTGTGCAAAAAACGTTGACGCAAAATATCTTTGCGTTTAGAATATTCTTACACTTATTATAATGCAAAATTTTGTTGCATATTTCAAGTAAAAAATTTTTGAGGTGCACATTTTATGAAAAATTCCGAACCTTTACTCCCTTTTTATGAGTTTATCGCAACAAATGTAACTGTTGGTATTCATGCTGTAGACCTTTCTGGAAAAACAATTATTTATAATACGAAGATGAAAGAAATTGAGGGATTTCATTTTGATGAATTAGCCGATCGTTCTGTTATTGAGATGTTTTCTTTCCGCCAGCATGAAAGTACTTTAATGCGTGTGTTACAAACAGGTAAAAAAGAAGTTAATGTAAAACAAACATACTGGAATAAAAATGGTCATGAAATAACAACGATTAACGATACTTTTCCACTATATGTTGAAAATAAACTAATTGGAGCTATCGAGTTTGCTCGGGACATTACATCACTCGAAAAGCTAGTTTATCAGCCTCTTCGTCGATATGGTGAACCTTTAACATTCGATATGATCACAGCTGTTTCTGATTCGATGCGACAAGTTATCGCAAATGCCCAGAAAGCAGCAGCTGTGAAATTGCCAGTATTATTAATTGGTGAATCAGGTACAGGAAAAGATTTAGTAGCAGAAGGTATACATCATGCAGCTTCGACTGACCCTGAAGCATTTGTAACTCTAGTGAGTCGTCGCTCTGCTCAATCTGTTTTAGATAAATTACAGGAGCTCTTACAGGATGACAAGCCATACACTTTTTTCTTTGAACGCATTGATTTTTTAAGTCTAGATATTCAAGAGCAACTATTAGAGGTATTACAGTCTCTTCCACAGTCAAAATACATGCTCATTGGCAGTGTAGGAAGTGATCCCATTACATTAATTGCAGAAAATAAACTGTCAAAATCACTGTATTATTTCTTTGCAACAATGGCCATTTCCATTCCTAATTTAACAGATCGAAAAGAAGATATTCTTCCATTCGTAGATGATTACTTTAACCGCCATCAAGAACGATTTGCTTCAAATGTCACGGAATTATCACCTGATGTACAGGATTTATTTTTGCAATATGATTGGCCAGGAAATTTAAAGGAGCTTGAGCTATTACTAGATGAAACGGTGTCATTTATGACTACTGAATCAACAGTTACCTCAGATTTATTACCAATGCATTTCCGCTTCAAAGTACAGCAGAAAGGCGTATCTAATCACGAGCCGGAATTTTTTATGTTCCAGCAACAGAATGATGTTATGCCGCTCGATGCTTATTTACGTGAAGCCGAATCCTATTATGTGCAAAACGTCTTAAATTTATATGAAGGCAATATTACAAAGGCCGCTACTGCACTTGGCATGAGTCGTCAAAACCTACAGTACCGAATTCGAAAAATAAAAAATTCGCTATAATTAAATACTAAAAAACGAGGATACCTTCATATTTGAAAGCATCCTCGTTTTTTTATCTCGCATTAATAGGCAGTTATTGTCCTGACTGCTCGATCCAGTCTTGTAATTTATCTTTTAAGGAATTAAAACCATTCGCATCCGATTCATCTACACGGTCCTGCAATGATTTACGTGGTGGCGCATCTTTTTTACGCAATGTAGCCGGGCGCTCCTGCAAAGCACGAATCGATAAACTAATTTTTTCAGCATCTTCATCGATTTCAAGTATCTTCACTTCTACCTCTTGCCCAACTGACAAAAATTCACTTACGTCCTTTACAAAGCCGTACGTAATTTCGGAAATATGTACAAGGCCTTGTGTATCTTCATCAAGCGCAACAAATGCACCGTACGGCTGTATACCTGTAACTTTTCCGGTCAACACGTCTCCTAATTCATATTTTTTTTCCATAAACTTTGCCCACTTTCTTTTTGTTTGCTACGTATATATCACCATAAATTATAACATACGTAAATAAGTGGAGCAAAAAATCTCCTTATTCGTTAATAGCACTAATTCGGTAATGTTGTTCACCATTTTCGGTTACTACAGAGGTTAATTCAAAGGATAATTGCTGTCCAATTACTCCATGTGCCTTACTTTTTATAGTGGCTCTAATAGATAACGACGAACCTCCCATTTCATGAAGAGCTTTAAAATTTCCCATCCCATCAAACTGAATAACTGTATTTATATCCAAGTTATCAGTTAATAGTCTCTGAGCTATGTCACGATCACCAACCCCATGAGCATATAAAAATAAACTAACGATATTAATTGGATTTAATGTATCGATAATTGTATCATTCTTCGTTTTAACATACTCATTGTAAAGAGATTTAGTTTGCTCAATCCAACCTTCATTAATCTCTATACTTGTTGTTCCATCCTCCGTTTGCATAAATGTGTCTTCTCGTAAATGTAAAATCCCCATCCAAATATCGTATGTTGTTAACTGTTCTAGCGTTTTAGATTGTCCAGTTAACTTTATTTCATCTAGTATTAATTGTGCTGTATTGCGCATTGCCTCACCATATCCGCCATTCGCAATGATCGTTAATAGATCGATGTATTCGAGCTTGTATTGTCCAGTTTTTGTACGAATTGGGTTGGTTTCAGATCCTTTAAAAATTGCAAGCCATGTATTCTCAAACTCTCCCTTTAATACGTTGAAATCACTATACTCATTAGGGTTATCATCCCCAATAAGTGTTTTTTCATAAAGTCGTAGAACAGTTGCAGAATCCTCTATAGAATAAAGTAAATCTTCACCAACAAGCAATGAGCCTGTATTCAAGTATTTAAAATATCCTAATACATTCGGGTGAAGCCGTTCAATATATTCGGGCGCGTCTTTCCCAAATACAGGATTTGGCCGAAAATTATAACTTTGTCCATTATATTGCAATTCAAAATATTGCTTATTAGCTGTAGCAATTAATTTATTTAGGTCTGCAGGGAGACTTTTCGGTTTTTGAGATAATACTTTTTCATACTGAGCAAGCTTATTAGAATAATAGCCTGCAAACTCTTCTGCTGAATTAGAATATCTACTATAAAAGTAATAAGATTCTTCAAATGTCATCTGATCTCCGTAAGTTTCTAGAAGTTGTATGAACTCTCGTGGCGTTTGTAGATTATCCAATGTATCTTTTTCTAAACTTTTGAAAAAGCCATTATTATTGGTGTTCAACATCTCTAGAAACAGCTCTTTTCTTTCAGGTAAAGAATTAATTTCATTATCTGCCATTTGAACCTTTGATATTATACTAAACTCTTTCTCCGGAATGTCGAGCTCCTGACGCATTTGTTCACGTTTTTCTTTATATTCTTTTGTAAAGTTTGAAAGCCATTCGTCATATGCTTTTCCTTGATCTTGTTCTTGTTCAGCTGTTTGAACAAATGTCGAAGGATTAATCACATACGACGAAACGAGAACACCTACTAAAAGTACACTTGCAATGCATGCTATCCAGACAGCTGGCTTTTGCCATTTTGAAGGGGGCTTTTTTGTTATTACTGTTTCTTGCGATTGTTGTGTTGCATCTTCTGCCTCAATTTGTGCGAAAACGGTTTCTGGATCTAACTGTGGTTCCATGCGATCATAGGATTTTTTTAGAAGCTCCATTCGTTTTTCAAACTGTTTATCATCCATTTTCAACACTCCCCTCCTGCATGATCACCGCTTTGAGCTTTTCCTTTGCACGTAATATACGAACTTTGACTGTTGATAACGAAATATTTAGTACCTCTGCTATCTCCTCATACTTTAATTCATGGAAGTAAAATAATATAAGTGGATAACGATATTTTTCATCGAGTTCATTAATAGCATTATGTAATAGCCTATCCTCTTCAAAATTAAGGACATGCTTTTCTGCTGAAGATGCGGGTATTTGTTGCTGTGCACTTAGTCTTTCTTCCTTTGCTTGCTCTCGTTGTTCTTTGCGATAATAATCACGCGTTGCATTCAATGTGATTTTATAGAGCCACGTCGTAAAACGATCCTGCTTAAATTGATGTAAAAAACGATATAGCTTTACAAATACCTCCTGTGAAACATCTGCTAAATCATTACTATGTACGCCGCATTGAAAAGCAAACTTTTCAACTGTTCGTTGATGTATTCGGATTAGCTCTATATAGGCGCCTTTGTCTCCTTGCTGAGCTCGTTCTATTAATTCGGTTTCTGTCACAGTCATCCCCCCTTTGCATATGTAACGAACCATTTCTCCTAATTGTTACATATTTAAATATATTTTGGATTCCCACCATACCGTGTGGTTGATTCCCTTGTACTTCGCGGGTAGAAAATCCAAGTGCACTATCATTCGGCATTTTATCCTGATGTAAAAATTTTAGATCGCTTTATTTTCGACTTTGTAGACTTCTAACAATAGCGATAATAATTATCTTCATCCAGGGGATTTTACTATTGTTTAAAAAAGCTTTATTTTTATAGCTAAAAAAAACGAGGTTGTCTTATAATTAACAGACAACCTCGTTTTCTATAGAAAAGCAAAAACATAATTGTGCATCTACCAGAAGTGCAGCCAATACAATATTGGTCACTCAGGTATTTACACCTTTTGAAGAAGTTAAATAATGCATTTTGCTTCAAATTTTATCGCAATAAGTTTGTATGAAATGGCTACACAATCTTCATACGGAATCCATTCTTCAAACGAATGCTCATATGTTTCTTGAATAACCTTTGCAAGAACAGATGGATCGTCGATACCTTGCAATGCTGCTACAACATCTGCGGTTTCAGTATCATAATGATCTGGACCTAAGTGGAATGGATCCCACTCCTCTAGCAGATGTACGGCTGCTTGATTCATTTTTATATTTTCCAAAATACTCACCTATTATCCTTTTATCATACTCGTATGATACCATAGTAAATAAAAAAGAAAAGAGTGATTTGCTTGTCTATTTTTGATCAAACTATTAACCGTCGTTGTACAAACTCTGTAAAATGGGACGCCATGGAAAACGTATATGGGCTACAAGATGCTTCAGGCATACTCCCAATGTGGGTAGCTGATATGGATTTTGCTGCGCCAGTAGCTGTATCAAAGGCGCTGCAAGAGCATGCTGAAAAGACTGTTTTCGGCTATAGCTTTGTTAGCGATGAAGCCGTACAGGCAATCGTAGACTGGCAAAATACTCAACATGATTGGCACATTGAGAAAGAATCCATTGTTTTCTGTAATGGTGTTGTCGCTGCTTTAGCCGATAGTATTATGGCATTTACTAATCCAGGGGATAAAGTACTTATTTCATCACCTGTTTACCCTCCATTCTATAACATCCCAAAAAGCAATGGCAGAGAGGTTGTTAATTGTCCTTTAGTAGAAAAAGATGGAACATATGTCTATGACTTTGTAGCCTTTGAGCAAGCACTTGCTCAAAATGTGAAAGCCTACATATTGTGTAATCCACATAATCCCGGTGGCTATGTATGGGATGAAGCTACATTAAAGGAAATTGTACGACTATGTGCAAAATATGATGTAGTAATTATTTCCGATGAAATTCATTCTGATTTAATGATAGATGGCTCAAAACATACGCCATTAGCAAAAATCGCTGGCGATGAAATTGATCGCATTATTACATGTATGGCACCGACAAAAACATTTAACCTAGCAGGGATTCAAGTTGCCTATATGATCGTGACAGATAAGAAAAAGCGAATGTTACTAGAAGCAGTTCATATGGCTAGCGGGCAAGGCTCATTAAATACTTTTGCCGCTGTGGCACTTCAAGCCGCTTATACAGAAGGTTCGCCATGGTTAAACGAAATGCTTCCTTACATTTCAGCTAATATGGACTATGTGATTGCCGAATTAGAACAATTACCTGGAATCCATATTACAAAACCTCAAGGCACTTATTTACTTTGGATTGATTATCGAGAATTGGAACTTGATGAAAATGAATTCATGCAACGCTTGCTTGAATATGGCAAACTAGCATTAGAGCCAGGGACAAAATATGGCGAAGAGGGTCGCGGCTTCCTGCGTATGAACGTTGCTTGCTCATTTGAGACAGTGAAAGACGGTGTTCAGCGCTTTAAGCAAGTACTTCAGTAATAGGAAATAAATAGCGAAGGATATCTCAAGGTTTTTTTGAGGTATCCTTTTTTGTTTAGAAATTATATCTCATATGGAGTTTAAGTATTTGAAGAATGGAGCGAAGACAAAATTTTAACATGAGATTTATGAGAAAATATGATGCCTCGCAATCCTTAATGGCTGCGAGGCATCTGGTACAATCAATTATGCCTCGGCATAATTGCGTCTGGAGGCTTAACTTCTTTCATTGGGTGTTTGGACACCCAATGAAAGAAGTTAAATATTTTGCTGATTGTTTGTATTATTTTTCTCTGAAAGAATACGTGCTTCGAGTTCCTTTGATTTCATTTCTTGTTTCTTAGAAATCTTACGGAAAACGGTAAAGACAACAATACATAATATAAGCATTATTAAAAATTCAAAAGCTGCAGGAACATAGCCTGATTTATCTTCTGGGAAATATAAAAATTGATACATTAAATGTTTCATGTTTTACACGTCCTTACAATTATTATTCAAAAACTGTAATTGACTCGATTTTCACATCTTCTACTGGTTTATCGCGCATGTCTTTTTCTACGTCTGCAATTTTGTCAACGATGTCCATACCTTCAACAATATGACCAAACACTGTATGTTTATGGTCTAACCAAGGAGTACCACCATTTTGAGCATATGCTTCAATAATCTCTTCTGGGAAGCCAGCACCTTGTAATTGACGAAGCATATCACTTGGAAGGTGCTTCATTTGTACGATAAAGAATTGTGAACCATTTGTGTTTGGACCCGCATTTGCCATTGAAAGTGCACCGCGAAGATTAAATACGCTATCAGAGAATTCATCCTCGAAAGAGTTACCCCAGATTGATTCACCGCCCATACCTGTACCAGTTGGGTCACCACCTTGAATCATGAAGTCTTGGATTACACGGTGGAAAATGATGCCGTCGTAGTAACCAGATTTTGCATGGCCTAAGAAGTTTTCAACCGTTTTTGGTGCATGCTCAGGGAATAATTTAATTTTGATGGCACCTAATGTTGTTTTCATTTCTACAAGTACTTCGCCTTCAAGTACTTCTGTTGTTAATTGTGGAAACATTGAAGTCTCTCCTTTAAAAGTAAAATTTCAGTTTCAATAAAAATGATAATACTATCATTTCTGACCTCATTTCAGTCTAACATACTTCTTAATGGTTTTCTTCACCAAAGTATTGACGATTTTTTGCACTTTTAATTTTTTGGCAAATAAGCAAAGTGTGGGGTTGATTTTCCGTTCCGACTGGGCGCCTCCTTATGGACGGTGTAATAGGTGAGACTCTAGAGCGAGCAAGTTGAGGAACGAAGGCTAAAAACATCACGTCCTGTGATAACGCCTTCGCGACCAACATCCTATTGGCCCGAGACCCTGCAGCGTAGCGGGTGTTTTCTGTGCGAAAGCGTAGCGTCAGCAACACCCAAAGCGGCTCATCGGACGCCCCCAGGAAGCTTTGCTCTGTGCGAAAGCGTAGCGACAGCAACAACAAATGTTTTCTGTAGCGAAAGCAAAGCGCCCAGCCGAACGGAAATCACCCCCACGTTATGATGACGAACTTACTTTATGAAAATTTATTATCGTATTTAAACATACCAAGAGTTGTTCATACTGCTAGCCAAGGTTTTTGATAAAGTGCAAATAGGTCGGAACGAGTATTTGGAAACCATCCAAAATATGTTATTCTTTTGAGTGACTCATATTTAGAGTGGAGGCACACATGAAAAAGGCTTTTGGTTTTATTATCATTTTACTATCCTTACCTGTCCTTTGGTGGATTAGTACAAATATTAGGACGGAAATCCATGCGGCAGAAGCGCATGAGAAGCAAATTGCTAGCGCTATTCACTTACCGGAAGTTCAGCCACAGCTTCCAGTAACACTTATTGATCAAAACGGTAATACATTTAGCGAGGAATATGTCGAATGGAGGCAACCTCTAACACTACAAGAAATCCCAAAAATTGCCCAGGAAATTTTCATTGCTAGTGAGGACGCTCATTTTTATGAGCATATCGGCTTTGACCTCAGTGCTATCGTTCGTGCAGTTGTTGCTAACTCAAGCACAAATTCAACGTCTCAAGGTGCCAGCACTATTACACAACAACTCGTTCGTATGCGTTATTTATCCGATGAAAAAACATATGAGCGAAAATTAACAGAAGTATTTTACTCCTATGAGCTTGAGAAAGAATTTGATAAAGACGCGATTTTAACGATGTATCTAAATGAAGCCTATTTTAGCAATCAAGTTTATGGAATTGGCGGAGCAGCTACCTATTATTTTCAAAAACCACTCCAAGAATTATCTATAGCTGAAATTGCATTTATTGCGGCCATTCCAAATAATCCCTCACTTTATAATCCTTTAAAAAATTTTGATAAAACAAAAGCGAGACAAGAGCGGTTATTAGATACACTCGCAACGAGCGGCGCTATTACAAAAGAAGATGCTAATACACATAAAGCTGAAACGATAACATTAAATGTAAAGAATAAAGCGCAAAGCTACCCTATGTACAGCACTTACGTCCTACAAGAGCTTAAATGGTTAGTTGCAGAAAAAGAAGGCTATGCGGATCGTCTTGCAAAAACACAAAGCGAGGAAGAAAAGAAAAAAATCAAAGCGCAGCTAGACAATCGACTCAAAACATTATTTCAAAATGGATTAACGATTTATACCGCGCTTAATCCAGACAAACAAGCAAATGATGAGAAAAAGATGACTGCCATTCTAGGCTCAGGCAAATTACAAGCAGCCGGAGCAGTTATTGATAATAAAACCCGTGAAGTAGTTAGTCTTTATGCAGGGAAAAACTATGAAAAGTTTGGTTATCATCGAGCCTTTCAAGGAACGCGTCAGCCAGGCTCTGCCTTTAAGCCATTAGCGGTATATGCACCTTTCTTTGAAACGACAGCACATACACCTGATTCTATAGTGAGTGGTGGCAGTTATTGTGTCGGTTCATTTTGTCCACAAAACTATGGCGGCTTTAAATACGGTGATGTACCCATTCGAGTAGCATTTCAATATAGCTACAATACATCGGCTCTCCGTCTGTTGAACACAGTCGGAATTGATACAGCATTTAGTTATTTAGATCGCTTTAACTTCCGCTCCATCGTGGCAAAAGACCATAATTATGCTGTCTCCTTGGGAGGCTTAACGTATGGTGTTACAGCACTTGAGCTAGCAGACGCTTACACAAGCTTTATAGACGGCTCATACGTGCAGGCCCATAGCATCCGTAAAGTAACAGCGGCTGATGGAACGGAGCTTTACAGCTGGGATTCAGCACGCGATCAAATTTGGTCACCGAAAACTGTTAAGAATATGCGTTCAATCCTTTCAGATGTTGTTACTCGAGGTACAGGACAAGGCGTTTATAGTAGAAGTAACTATATCGGTGCGAAAACAGGAACAACTAACAACTATCGCGACTACTGGCTTGCAGGATTAAACGATGAATACACAGCAGCGGTTTGGCTGGGTTATGATAAGCCACAATCTATGGAAAGATTAGAAGACTATAAGATTCACCATCAACTATTTAATGTTTTACTACAGTAAATAGTCATAAATCCTCAATGAAAAGGAGCAGCCCTAAGTGAAATTCATCACTCTAGGGCCGCTCCTTTCATTGCTTTAACGTTTCTATGTAATTTAAAATTTAATGGTTCATCACCAAAAGTTATGGATGACTTTTGTTAAAACCTCTACTGTGTAAATAAGTTGATTGTAGTGGAGGCTGGGCGACTCCTTGGGGATTAGCGATAGAGGAACGAAGGCTAAACCATCACATCCTGTGATAACGCCTTCGTGACCAACCTCGTGCCGCTGTCGCTACGTTAGCACTACGCTTTCGCGCAAAAAACATCTGTTGGCCCGAGCCCCTGGAGCGAGCATCGCGAGTGAAGCGGCTCATCGGACGCCCCCAGGAAGCTCTGCTCTGCGCGAAAGCGAAGCGTCAGCGGCAAATGTTTTAACTGTGCGAAAGCGTAGCGACAGCGGCAAATGTTTTAACTGTGCGAAAGCGTAGCGACAGCAACAAAGCGCCCAGTCGGAACGGAAATCAACCACACGTTTTAGTGATGATCCCATTTAATGTGCAAACGGTAAGCTTGCCAAGATGCCATTATACAATTTTAAAACAACATAAATTATTAGCGATAATAGTATTGTCCACATAAATAGCTCAAATACTAGTAAGCCAATCGTTCCACCCATCGACATAAAATGACTCATTTTATAGATAAGGTAAATAAAGTAGATAAAAACGGTTAAGACAAAAATACCTACTAAAACGTAAATAAATTGAATAGCGAAAGCTGAACATATTGCACCAACTAATAATATGATGTATCCGCCTCGCGCTTGATGAACTGTCGCACCATCATTATCTTTTGAAAAAAATAACATTCCAAGCTCATGAATAGTTTCCCCTACTAATTTTAATGCTGAAAATAACATAAAAAAGATTCCCGCAAAGACAATTAGTAAAAAAACACGGAGCTCGAAATCGGATAAAAACTCCCGCATGCCAGAGTATACACCAATTGCATGAAAAACTTGCAATGATTCACTTACAGCATACATACCAAACGTCAAACTAAATAACAAAATCGTGATTAATGGTAGATAACCATAAATATAAGGGTTTTTCATAAAAAATTTTTTCCTCTATTTTTATTGATAACTTCTTATTTATAATATATCCAAAATTCTTCCACTATCGCAAGCTAAATCCTATGGGTGCATATGCATTCATACAAAAAGTGCGTTATAATTAACCTACTTACTTGCATAAAGGAGGATTTTTTTGTTACAAGTACTTTATATTTTCATTCCAATGCTTGCTGCAATATTTGTGCCATTTTTATATAAACGCATTAAAAATATTCACACAGGCTGGTTTGTTCTTGCAGTCCCTGCTACACTCGCTATTATTTACGCCTCATATATCGCAAAAGTAGCAGATGGTAAAGTTTTTCTTGAAGAGCTTCCTTGGATTCCATCGCTTGATATTTCCGTCGTTTCTTATTTAGACGGACTTAGCTTGCTATTCTCATTACTAATTACCGGAATTGGCTCGTTAGTCGTACTTTACTCTATTTTTTACTTAGACAAACATAAAGAAAGATTACATAATTTTTATGTTTACTTATTACTATTTATGACCGCAATGCTAGGAGTAGTACAGTCAGATCATTTAATTTCTTTGTACTTCTTTTGGGAGCTAACATCCATTTCGTCATTTTTACTAATTGGCTACTGGTATTCTCGTGATGCATCTCGCTTTGGTGCACTTAAATCAATGATGATTACAGTCGGCGGCGGCTTAATGATGTTAGGGGGATTCATCCTTCTGTATTTAATGGGCGGAACGTATTCAATCCGTGAACTTATTGTCATGGCACCTAATTTAGTGCAGCATCCAATGTTCACTTGGTCACTCGTTTTAATACTTTTAGGCGCATTTACAAAATCTGCACAATTCCCATTCTACATTTGGTTACCAGATGCAATGGAAGCGCCAACACCAGTAAGTGCATACCTTCACTCTGCAACAATGGTAAAGGCAGGTATTTATTTAGTTGCACGCTTTACACCAATTTTCGCAGTTTCTGAGCTTTGGGTATGGCTCGTTACAGGCGTAGGTATTTTAACGCTATTCTGGGGTTCGTTCTTTGCTGTGAAACAAACAGACTTAAAAGGAATCCTTGCGTTCTCTACAGTGAGTCAGCTTGGCCTTATTATGTCATTGCTCGGAGCTAGTGCCTTAGCATTTCATGGCAATGGGGCAACAGATACGATTAAATTTGCTGCTTTTGCGGCGATCTTCCACCTGATCAACCATGCAACATTTAAAGGAAGCTTATTCATGATTGCAGGTATTGTCGATCATGAAACAGGTACACGTGATATTCGTAAGCTTGGTGGCTTAATGAGTATTATGCCGCTTAGCTTTACAGTTGCGGCAATCGGAAGCTTATCAATGGCCGGTCTACCGCCATTTAACGGCTTCTTAAGTAAGGAAATGTTTTTAACAGCAATGCTTGCACTGCAAAATTTTGAATTTTTCGGCTTTGACACATGGGGAGCACTCTTCCCGATTGTCGCTTGGATTGCTAGTATTTTCACATTTGTCTACAGCTTCTATTTTGTTTTTAGAACATTTACTGGTAAATATACACCAGAGAAATTACCTCATAAACCACATGAGGCACCGATTGGCATGCTGATTTCACCGATGATTTTAGCAGCATTAGTGGTAACAATATTCTTTATTCCGAACCTAGTAGGGGATACTTTTGTAAAGCCAGCAGTACAAGCTATTCAGCCATTCTTATATGATTCACCAAAGGATATTAATATTCACGTGGCGGCTTGGCATGGTGAAATTACACCTGAATTAATCATGACATTTGGCATAGTAATTATTGGGGTTCTATTGTTTGTATCATTACCGAAATGGCAGGGTATTTATCAAAAATTCCCACGATCTTTAACATTGAATAATGCATACGACAAAATAATGCTTGGACTAGACGTAGGGTTAAATCGTGTATCACGTCTATATATGACGGGCTCTATGCGTCATTACCTGCTATATATGTTTAGTAGTATTGCAGCGATTGTCATAGGTTCTTTATTTGTGAAGAAGGCCTTTACAGTCTCCTTCCAAGATACTGCACCTATTCGTCCTTACGAAATCATTTTAGTCGTAGTATTAGTCATTGGAACAGCTATTACAATTCTGGCAAAGTCACGCTTAACAGCGATTATAGGCCTTGGTGCTGTCGGCTACACAGTAGCATTGTTCTTCGTTATTTTTAATGCTCCTGATTTAGCATTAACACAACTTGTCATTGAAACGATTTCTGTAGCGCTATTTTTACTAGCGTTTTATCATCTGCCGAAGCTTGGAAAACGAGAAGAGCGCATGAGATTCCAATTGAATCGGGCAATTGTTTCCATTGCTGTCGGTGTTATGGTTACGCTTATAGCACTGTCTGCACATTCACAAAAATTGATTCCAACGATTTCGAAGTATTATGAGGAAACAGTTTATTCAGAAGCTGGCGGTGGAAACATTGTCAATGTAATTTTAGTAGACTACCGTGGCTTTGATACATTATTTGAAATTACAGTGCTAGGAATTGCCGGAATGGCCATTTTAGCAATGATTAAGCTACGCATGAATAGAAAGGAGAAATCGCATGAAAACAAATGATGTCATTATACAATTTACAACAAAAATTGTATTCTTCATTATTTTCTTCTTCTCCATTCATATCTTCCTTGCTGGTCATTACACACCTGGGGGCGGCTTCGTCGGCGGACTTTTAACATCGAGTGCTATCGTACTTTTAGTCCTTGCCTTTGATTTAAATACGGTTCGTAAAGTTTTACCAATAAATTATACGTATTTAACTGCAATTGGCTTACTTCTAGCCCTAGCAACAGCCGCTTTCCCAATGTTTGTAGGTAAACCGTTTTTCACACATTTCTTTGATTATTTCGATTTACCGCTTCTAGGCAAACAGTCATTACACACGGCTATGCTTTTTGATAGCGGTGTCTATCTGGTTGTTGTCGGCGTTACGATGACCATTATTCAAACGATTGGGGAGGATGAATAATGGAAATAATTATGGCGTTTGTCATAGGCTTTTTGTTTATGGCAGCGGTTTATTTAATCTTATCCAAAAGCTTATTGCGTATTATTATCGGGACAGGTCTTTTAAGTCATGGTGCTCATCTTCTCATTTTAACGATGGGCGGGCTTGGTGGAGAAGCACCACCTGTTTTAAAGGAAGGGGCAAAAACTTTTGCAGACCCATTACCACAAGCGCTTATTTTAACTGCGATTGTTATTAGCTTTGGGGTAACTGCTTTCTTCCTTGTACTTGCTTACCGTTCTTACCAAGAACTCGAGACAGATGATATAAGCTTAATGAGAGGAAGTGATGAGGATGAATAACTTCCTTCTACTGCCCATCATCATTCCGTTTTTCTTCGGCATGATTTTAATGTTTGGGCAAAAAAATTTAAAATACCAACGTTCATTCGCATTACTAGGAATAGGACTTGCACTTATATCAGCCATTTCACTGCTTATAAAGGTGAAAAATGATGGTATTCAAAAGGTGACGTTCGGTGACTGGCCTGTGCCGTATGGTATAACGATGGTTTCAGATATGGTGTCCGCACTACTTGTCACAACAACGCTACTGATAGCCATCTTTGTTGTTTGGTATGGCTTTGGTTCCATCACTAAGGAACGTGAACGCTTCTTCTATTATCCTGGAATCATGTTTATTTTAACTGGGGTTAACGGGGCATTTACGACAGGCGATATTTTTAACCTTTTCGTATTCTTCGAGGTATTGTTAATGGCCTCTTATTTGCTCATCGTTCTTGGGGGCGAAAAAGGACAGCTTAAAGGTTCCATTAAATATATTTTAATTAATGTTATTTCATCTGCATTATTTGTTATAACAGTTGCCTTCCTATACTCAGTAGTAGGTACATTAAACATGGCAGATATTGCAGTAAAAATTGCTGACATTAATCAGCCAGGTATTGTTACGGTTATAGCTGTACTATTTTTAATGGTATTTGGGTTAAAAGCGGCTATTTTCCCTCTATACTTCTGGCTTCCAACTTCTTATGCGGCAGCTCCAATACCAGTGCTAACGCTATTTGGTGCACTATTAACAAAGGTTGGCATTTACGCGATTACTCGAACATATACATTGTTCTTCGTTCATGATTTATCATATACGCATGATCTACTAATGGCATTAGCAGTTGCAACAATTATTGCGGGCTGTATCGGTGCTCTTGCCTATTACGATGTGAAGCTTATCATTATCTATAATATCGTCATTGCTGTAGGTGTTATTTTATTCGGTGTATCTCAAATGAATGAAATCGCCCTAAAAGGTGCCATGTTCTATTTAATTCATGACATGCTTATAAAAGCAGCGCTCTTTATGTTGATAGGTATAGTGATTTACATTACGGGCACATCTGATTTACGAAAAATGGGCGGTCTTATGAATAAATATCCTGCCCTCGGTTGGTTCTATTTAATTGCAGCATTTGGTTTAGCAGGGATTCCCCCACTTAGCGGCTTCGTCGGAAAGCTTTTAATTGCTCAGGGAGGCTTTGAAGCAGGCAGTAAATGGAGCAGTATTTTTATTTTAGCTTCGTCACTTCTCGTGTTATTGTCAGTTATTCGTATTTTCCTTTATGCCTTTTGGGGTGAGTAAAAATAAACGACAGGTACTGTCGATAAAAAAGTCTATCATACATTATTCGTGCCTACTGTTATTCTAGTGCTCATTACCGTAGCCTATGGTGTTGGTTCTGAATGGATTACCCCATTTATGGACGATGCAGCAAAACTATTAAGTGATCCATCTATTTATATAGATGCTGTATTGAAGGAGGATTAGTGATATGGCATTTCAAATTATTTTAAATGTTATGCTTGCCTTCGTTTGGATGTTCCTTTCTTCTAATTACACAGCAACAGGCTTTATCATTGGGTTCATTCTCGGTATTGTATTACTCATGATTATGCGTAGATTTTTTACAACCCGTCTTTACGTCTACCGCATATGGGCAATCATTAAACTGACTTTACTCTTTTTAAAAGAGTTAGTGTTAGCGAATATACAAGTGCTTCGAGTGGTCTTAAAGCCAAAGTTGGATATGCAGCCTGCGTTCTTTGCCTATCCTACTGTTTTAACACAAGAATGGGAAATTACATTATTATCGAGTCTCATTACGTTAACACCCGGTACTGTAGTAGTGCACGTATCAGATGATGCAAAAACGTTGTATGTACATGCTATCGACATGAGTGATGTCGATGAAGCAATTACTGCAATTCGGGATTCATTTGAGAAAGCGATTTTGGAGGTGAGTAAATCATGACAACGTTTATTATTACTGCAATTGTGGTGATTTGCTTATCGATGGTTGCAGTTATTTATCGAATGGTTAAAGGACCTTCTGCATCCGACCGTGTGGTAGCATTGGATTCATTAGGTGTATCAGTCATCTCGCTAATTGGACTGTTTTCAATATTGGTTGAAACAAGCTTCTTTCTGGAGATTATATTATTGTTAGCGATCTTATCGTTTATCGGTACGGTTGCTTTCTCTAAATTCATAGAGAAAGGAGATATCATTAAACGTGACAATACTCGCTAATAGTTTAGTTATCTTTTTCATTTCTATCGGGGTGCTATTTATTGTCGTGACTGCCATTGGTCTTGTCCGTTTACCTGATTTGTACACACGTGCTCACGCTGCTTCAAAAAGCGCAACGCTCGGTGTCATGTGCGTACTTATTGGCGTATTCTTTCACTTCTGGCTCATTGAAGATCACTTTAACCCCCGCATTTTGCTTGGTATACTGTTCCTGTTCATCACAGGTCCTGTTGGAGGACATATTATGACTCGCTCCTCATACATCGCTGGTGTAAAGCCTTGGAAAGGCACAGTACACGACGAGCTTGGTCCTGAAATTGATCGAATGAAAAAGGAACAAGGCATTAAATAACTTTACAAAAAAAGTGGCAATGAATAGACTTCATTGGCCACTTTTTTAATTGTTTGATAGCATAAAAAATTCCTTTTCTAAACCAATACCTTCCCAAAAGTTTAGTGCTAAGTCATTTTCTAAATCTACATAAACATTTACTACAGTAGTATCATGCTCGTCATTAAACCAATTCACTAAATCATCTACTAGACGTTTAGCAATCTTCTGTCTTCTATATACTGGTACTACATAAACTTCGTCTATTTGACCATAATTCATATCGTAAATAAAATCCCTTTTAATCGAAGCCATTCCAAAACCAATCATTTCATTGTTTTCATTCGTTGCTATATAAATGGCCCCATATTTTGATTCTATATATTGTTCTAGCTGTTCTTGAATTCCCTTCCTTTCACTCTCCCCTAATTCACAATCTGCCGTTTCTATGGCATTTTCATTCCATAGTTCCAATATTTCATTTAATAATTTCTGGTTTACAACATCCTCAGTTAATAGTTGAATATGTATGCTCATTTCTTTCAGCTCCTATAACGTTTGATGATTTAATCATCTCACAATATATGGAATAATTCGATTAAAACAGGAGAATTTCTCATATAAAAAATCTGCCACCTCAAAAGTAAGCAGATTCTTTATGAAAAGAAATTTATTAAATATAAACTCATCACCATAACGTATGGTTGTAAGCCTAAATATATCCTTTTGAAGTTAATATGTCTGTGAGCTGTTCTACGCATTCTTCGATAGAATGGAGTTCTGTGTCTAAAATAATTTCTGGAATTTCCGGTTCTTCATAGGGAGCACTAATCCCAGTAAAATTAGGAATTTCCGCATTACGTGCTTTTTTATAAAGACCTTTTGGATCACGCTTTTCACACGTTTCAACAGAACACTTCACATACACCTCTATAAATTCCCCAGCTTCCACAAGCTCACGGACAACTTGACGATCTTCTCGGTAAGGTGAAATAAAAGCAGTTAGAACAATTTGTCCATTTTCCACAAAAAGCTTAGATACCTCTCCAATACGTCTTATATTTTCCTTTCGACCAGCTTCATCAAATCCTAAATCCTTATTTAAGCCATGGCGAACATTATCACCATCTAAGACAAATGCTTGATTGCCACGTTCAAAGAGTCGGCGTGCAAATGCATTCGCCACAGAGGATTTTCCGGATGCTGACAAACCTGTAAACCATAAAATAAAGCTTTTATGCTTGTTTTGTGTACGACGCTCCTCTTTCGTAATAGACGCTTCGTGCCAAACGATGTTTGAACTCACTTTATAACCTCCTGACGCATTCCTTTAATTAATACATCCACAACCTCTTGACGACTAAATGTACCTGGAGGCACTTCGCCATTACGCAACATTTCACGAACCTTAGTACCCGATAAAATGACATGCGCTGAGCTTTCATGTGGACAAGTTTTTGTCGTTGCCATCCCCTCACATTTATTGCAATAGAAGCTATGCTCAAATTTTAATGGAATAATTCCTAATTCATCTTCCGTAAATTGTTCAAAGATTTTTTGTGCATCGTATGTACCATAGTAATCGCCAACACCTGCATGGTCACGCCCAACGATAAAGTGTGTACAGCCATAATTTTTTCGTACAAGTGCATGGAAAATAGCTTCCCTTGGTCCTGCATAACGCATGGCAGCTGGAAACACCCCTAATTGCACACGATTTTCAGGATAATAATTTTTCAGTAAAACTTCGTAGCTTTCCATGCGAATTGCTGCTGAAACATCATCTGATTTCGTTTCCCCAACTAGCGGATTTAAAAATAACCCATCAATTGTTTCAAGTGCAGCCTTTTGAATATATTCATGTGCTCGATGTACAGGATTCCGTGTTTGGAAGCCAACAATTGTTTTCCAGCCCCTTTCTGCAAAAAGCTGGCGTGTTTCAAACGGATCAAATGAATAGGCTGGGAACTTTTGCTCTAGACGTTTTACTAATGTAATTTTTCCGCCCACATAAATACTTGGACGTTCATGCAACTTTTTAACACCAGGATGCTCCAAATCCTCCGTGCCGTATATTAACAATGCCTCTTTCCGTTTATTTGGCTCAAAAATGTCAGTGACTTCAATAACGCCATAAACAACATCACCATATACTAATTTTGCCTCATCACCGGGTTGCAATGTTGCCGCTACATCTTTTGCTACAGGTAATGTAATCGGGATACTCCATACAACGCCAGACGCTAAACGTGTATGTTCAACAACCGATTCATAATCCTCCTGCGTTAAAAAGCCTTCAATCGGACTATAACCACCGATAGCAATTAGCTCTAAATCACTAAGTGAAATGGCATCAAGCTCAATAACTTTATTTATATGCGTTATATCCTTTGCTGGATTAAAGGCTTGCACTAATAGTCCACCATGTGGTTGTAAACTCATAAAAATCTCCTCCTAATTTTATTGAATTAATCAGTTTTATATTTAATCAAGCGTGTTGATTGACCATTTTTATCCACTATAATTAATTAGAAGGCTCTGGCTTTCCCACGGGAGTCGAGTAGCCCTGCGCTACAATCAGTTAAAATGGACATACATTAGTAAAATATCAACAAAAAAATCATTTTATTAGCCCATAATAACCCTATATTTTCCTAATCCACACGCCTAATATTTAAGTTTATTTACATTGATTTTTCATCTTAGGCAAATTGGGCTTCTTCGATTAATTCCTTCCTTACAGAAATGATCGGGAATTCTTCTGAATTGACCGGCTTCCTTACAAGTGGTCAGGGTCACCTCTGATTTATCAACTCCTCTTTAAAAGTGGTCTTGGCCCCAGTTAATCCAAAAGTAATTCGGGTATTTAAATTCCTTCACCCGCATCGTATATTGAGCGCTCTTCTTCACGCATTGTTCGCATTAAGCTAATAACACCAAGCGTTCCAACAATAACACTGCCAATTAGTACGATGATATAGAAATCTTTCTCTAAGAATAGCTGTACTAAAAAATAGGAGATGGCTAAAGAAAGGATTGGAGAAACAATCCAAATACGGATTATTTTTTTCACAATATGCTTATGAAAAATTTGTTTCCCGTTTTTGGCCATCCCCATTCCGATAATTGAAGAGGATGTTACTTGTGTTAACGGCACGGGAAGTCCAAAGATAGAGCTTATACCGACTAGTAATGCACCTGTACTCGATATTAGTATCCCTTCGGCTTTCTCAAAGCGCATAATTTTTTTCCCGTTTGTTTCAAGCACTCGTTTTCCAAGTAGCATTGCGCCAAGCGCTACAAATGCCCCACCAAGCAATATTCCTGTTGTTACACTCATCATTCCTGCACCAACGAGAGGTCCAACTGCATTTGCTACGTTATTCATCCCTGCTGAAAACGCTTCAAAAAATCCAGCGAACACAAGGAGAATCGTTAATATTAAATGATCTTTTAACCAACCCTTGACTCGTAATTTATACAGCCACTTCCCAAAGACAAATGCAATGATAAACGCTATGATTGGCACTATTACCCAAAATGATATGATAACGAGCAATGATTTAATATATAACACTTTGTAGGCAATCCCTACACCTACAACTGCTCCTACTGTCACTTCACTTGTCGATAATGGGATGCCTAAAAGATTGGCGAGAAATAGTGAGCTTGTCGCAGAAATCAAAATAATAATGACAATCTTTACTGTAATGTACTCCTGCGGCATTATGCCGGAGCTGATTGTTTTTACTACTTCTCCACCTCCAAGGACTGCCCCCAAAAAAACACCAACTGAGCAAATGAGCAATGCTTGCCAAGCTTTTTTGATGGCACCTGCTCCGTAAGCAACTCCCATTGAGGCTGCCGCTCCACTAGCACCTATGTTCATCGCAAAAAATAAACTAATCGCTATTGCTACATATTCAAGCATGGCAAAACCCCTTTATTCATGTAATCCACACTCCGTTTTACCAGACCCTTGCCATCTGCCTGAACGCAAATCATCCATTGTAAATGCCGGTTTTGTACAGTGCTCGCAGCCGACGCTTGGATAGCCTCTATCATGCAATGGATTGTACGGTAAACTATGCTTTGAGACATAGCGCCAGACATCCTTCCAAGTCCAATGAATAAGTGGACAAATTTTAATGGACTGAAATTTATCGTCACGATTGATAAAGTTCGTATTTTGCCGGGTTGGTGATTGCTCACGACGTAACCCTGATATCCAAGCCTTTGCGCCCGCCAACGCTCCATGTAACGGCACAATCTTGCGAATTTCGCAGCATTTATTTGGATTGGAACTCCATAATTCATCACCATATTGAGCTGCTTGTTGTTCGAGAGTAAGTGCTGGTTTTTGCATAATAATGTTCAGCTTCGGATATTTTTCTTTTACTTTATCAATCGTTTCATATGTTTCCTTAAAATGAACATCTGTATCTAAAAAGATAATCGTAGCATCGGGCTTCACCTTTGAAATAAGGTCAATTAAGACAATTCCCTCAATCCCAAAGCTACATGCATAGACGATATCCTCGCCATATTCAGCGTAACTCCACTGTAAAACCTCTAGTGCAGCCTTATAGGTTTCGTCTACCTGAAAATTCAATGTTGGCTCATGCCAAGTTGCATATGTTAACATATAATCCCCCTCTTAACGAAAAAAGGCGTTCTAACGAAAGACATATATAGACATGTCTTCGTTAAAACGCCTCTAGTTTGACTAGCCAGCTATTTAACTTCTTTCAGCAGAAGTTTCCCACCTATATAGGTGGTGAGATGAATGCAGTTTTAAGTCACTTTTCAGCGGTATCCAAAAATCCGCTGAAAGAAGTTAAAGCCTCCGGCGGATGTCACGGAATCGGAAAGGAGTTCGCAAAGGATGTTAGCCTAAAATCATCGCATCCATGCGATAACGGCTAACTGACCTGCATCGGTAAAAACGCCACGTCCTGTGGCATTACCGAAATGACCGACATCGTGTCGGCCCTCGTGCAGGCCTAAGCACAAAGCCGATTCCGGACGCAATTATGCCGAGGCATAATTGATTGATTGTTCACTAGTATTGGCTACCACGTTCTACAATCATTTTTCTTATTACCAAATATATACTAAAGCACACCTAGTAGTCAACTAGGTTTTTTACAAATAATTCATTTCAATGAGCCCAAATTTTTATACTGTATTCTTGCATATGATGATAATCAAAAGAAGTATTTTTAATTCCTTGTTGACTAATAGGAAATATATGTTTAATGTATAACTAAGCTTTGAATCAAACCAATATAAAAATGCTGATCAGAGGATCTGAAGGCCATCTACTTAAGACGATTACTATTCGTTCTGGTAGATGGTCTTTTGTATTTCCTAAATCAAAAAGGAGCGTAATTTTATGAAAAAAAGGAAACATCTTTTCCAATTGTTAGTACTTATCTCTGCATTAGCTCTAACATTAACAGGTTGTGGTAGCAGCTCTTCTGAAAAAGATATAGGTGCTCAGGATACAAAAAAATCTGTAGAACTATTAAATGTATCCTATGATCCAACACGTGAGCTTTACGAGGAATTCAACAAAGATTTTATAAAAAAATGGAAGGATGAAACCGGTCAAGATGTAACGATAAAACAATCACATGGGGGCTCTGGTAAACAAGGGCGAGCTGTAATTGATGGTCTAGAGGCAGATGTTGTTACACTAGCACTAGCTTACGATATTGATGAGATTGCACAAGCTCGAGACCTATTAAATAAAGATTGGCAAACAGAATTTGAAAATAACTCTACTCCTTATATATCTACTATTGTCTTTTTAGTACGCAAAGGCAATCCAAAGGGCATTAAAGACTGGGGTGATTTAACAAAAGACGATGTATCTGTCATTACACCAAATCCTAAAACATCTGGTGGTGCACGGTGGAATTATTTAGCCGCTTGGGCCTATGCAGGGAAATTATATAAAAATGATGAGGCAAAAATAAAAGAATTTATGAAAGTTCTATATAGCAATGTAGAAGTACTGGATTCTGGTGCACGCGGTGCTACAACAACATTTGTTGAACGTAAAATTGGTGACGTCTTAATTGCATGGGAAAATGAAGCATATTTATCGCTCCATGAATTGGGTGACGAGTTTGATATCATTACACCTTCTTTAAGTATTTTAGCTGAGCCACCTGTGGCAATCGTTGACAAAATCGTTGATAAAAAAGGTACACGCGAAGTAGCAGAGGCTTATTTAAAGCATTTATATAGTGAGCGTGGCCAAGAAATTGCTGCAAAAAATTACTATCGACCACGAAATGAAAAAATTCTAGCAAATTATCAAGAGCAATTCCCAAAACTTGAACTCGTTTCAATCGATGATTTCGGTGGTTGGACAGAAGCCCAAGCGAAGCATTTTAAAGATGGTGGTACATTCGATGAAATTTATGTACCTCAATAAGGAGGCATGTGATGAGTAGTTTAACTGTTAATAAAAAAACACGCCGCATTATTCCAGGTTTCCACCTTTCTTTGGGCTATACGATGCTATATGTTAGCTTGCTAGTCTTATTGCCGCTATCGATGATTTTTATTCATACAATGTCCTTAAGCTGGGCAGAGTTTGTTCATATTGTGACCGCTCCTCGTGCAGTCGCTTCCTATAAGGTAAGTTTCAGTACTGCACTCGCTGCTGGTTTATTAAATGTTATTTTTGGCACAATCATTGCATGGGTGCTTGTACGCTACCGCTTTCCGTTTAAACGAATCATCGATGGACTTGTCGATTTACCATTTGCTTTGCCAACTGCTGTAGCTGGAATTGCCTTAACGTCACTCTATGCGCCAAATGGTTGGATTGGTCAATTTTTTAATTTTAAAATTGCCTTTACGCCACTCGGCATTATTATTGCCCTTACATTTATCGGGCTACCATTTGTCGTTCGTACTGTGCAGCCTGTCTTACAAAATATTAGCGTTGAGGTTGAGGAAGCCTCTGCAAGCCTTGGAGCGACTCGTCTACAAACCTTTCGTAAAGTGATTTTTCCAGAGCTTGCTCCTGCCATTTTAACAGGATTTTCATTAGCCTTTGCACGTGCACTAGGAGAGTATGGCTCTGTTGTTTTTATCGCAGGTAATATGCCGATGAAGACTGAAATTACACCATTAATAATTATGACTAAGCTCGAGCAATATGACTATGCTGGTGCAACTGCTATTGCAGTGGTCATGCTTGTCACGTCCTTCATCCTATTATTTAGCATTAATTTAATACAATGGTTGGCAAATCGTCGCTTTGTACATTAGGAGGTATTTATGGAACAGTCTACATTTATTCAGCAAGTTGCTCCTGAAAAAAATAATGCAGTGACAAAGTCTGCTGCCTTACAAGAGCCACGTTTTGTCCGATATACGCTAACATTTATTGCGCTAGCTTTTTTAGCATTTTTCATTGTGCTTCCACTAGTATCAATTTTTTTCACTGCCTTTCAAAAAGGAGTCGACGTATATGTAGCAGCTATCACACATCCAGATGCATTGGCAGCTATTAAGTTAACCTTAACTGTCGTCGCGATTGCCGTACCATTAAACGCAATCTTTGGCGTTATGGCTGCTTGGGCTTTAACAAAGTTCAACTTTAAAGGGAAAAATCTATTACTTACAATCGTCGATCTTCCTTTTGCAGTATCTCCCGTTATTGCAGGTTTAGTGTTTATTTTGTTATTTGGCTCACAGGGGCTATTTGGGGATTGGCTATTTGAGCATGACATAAAAATTGTTTTTGCACTACCTGGTATTGCCCTAGCTACCATCTTTGTCACGTTGCCCTTTGTTGCGCGGGAGCTCATTCCTCTTATGCAGACACAAGGTACTTCCGAAGAAGAGGCGTCCATTTCACTTGGTGCTAATGGTTTTAAAACATTTTGGTATGTGACATTGCCAAATATCAAATGGGGCTTATTGTACGGCCTTATACTTTGTAATGCTCGGGCAATCGGTGAATTTGGCGCCGTTTCTGTTGTATCAGGGCATATTCGTGGAATGACAAATACAATGCCTCTTCATATTGAAATTTTATACAATGAGTATCAATTTGCAGCAGCTTTTGCCGTTGCTTCACTGATGAGCGTGATCGCTATTATTACACTTATCGTTAAAGATATTGTTGCTTGGAAATCAAAATCTGCTTAACTTCTTTCAGCAATTATTTTCTGTAATGAAAGTGCAACGGCAGTTACAGATGTCATCCACCCCTATAGGTGGTGAGATGAATGCGGGTTTAAATTACTTTCTAGCGGGTGTATAAACATCTGTACCTGTCGCTACGCTTTCGGTACAAAAGACACCTGCTGACATAGAGGAACTCAGTCTAAAAACGCCACGTCCTGTGGCAACGACTGAGTGACCAACATCTTGTTGGCCCAAAGCCTCGGCGGATGTCACGGAAATCGGAAAGGAGTTCTTTGTGCATGCACAAAACCGATTCCGGACGCAATTATGCCGAGGCATAATTGATAGGAGGTATTGTCAGCATGAGCATTCACATTAAAAATGTATCGAAAAAATTCGGTTCCTTTCAAGCTTTAAAAGATGTTTCTCTTCATATTCAATCAGGTGAACTGGTTGCCCTTCTCGGCCCATCTGGTTCTGGCAAAACTTCTTTACTACGCGTTATTGCTGGGCTTGAAACGTCAGATGTTGGAGAGATTTTATTTGACGGCCAATCGATGATCGATCGCCATCCAAAGGAGCGCAATGTTGGCTTTGTGTTCCAGCATTATGCACTTTTTCGCCATATGACAGTTTTTGATAATGTCGCTTACGGTCTTAAAGTACGTCCTCGTAAAACAAGACCATCTAAATTAGAAATAAAGAACAAAGTAATGGAGCTTCTAAGACTCGTCAAACTAGAAAATTTTTCTGATCGTTATCCAACACAGCTTTCGGGTGGGCAACGTCAGCGAGTCGCACTTGCTAGAGCTCTGGCCGTGGAGCCCAAGGTGCTCTTATTAGATGAACCTTTTGGAGCACTGGATGCTAAAGTGCGCAAGGAATTGCGTCGTTGGCTTCGAAAGCTTCACGATGATTTTCATATTACAAGTATTTTTGTCACACACGATCAGGAAGAGGCACTTGATGTTGCAGACCGAATTGTCGTGATGAACAACGGCAAGATAGAGCAAATTGGTAGCCCAGACGACGTATACACAAATCCAAATAGCCCTTTTGTTTATGATTTTTTAGGTAATGTGAATCTCTTTAAAGGACGGTTACATAATGGGAAGCTCCTACATGGTGAATTTGCGATTGATGTACCTGACGTACAGGTACACACAGAGGATCATGCGGTAGGCTATGTACGTCCCCATGATATTCATATTGAGAAAACAAATGTATCTGGTACTGTCCCCGTCAAAGTAAACCATATTCATTTACTCGGACCTATCGTGCAGGTTGAGCTACGTCGTGAAGATATGGATGAATTTTTAGAGGCAGAACTGACTAAAGAACAATTTACTAATCTTCAGCTTAAGGTTGGTGACCATGTATTTGTTAAACCAAAGCAATTAAAAGTCTTTATCCCTGAAGATTTTTCCATTTAAAAAAGACGTGTAGCAAATATCTTGCTACACGTCTCATAATGTTGAAAAAAAATGATCAAGGAAATATTGTGAAATGTTCTGCCGCTTTAAATGATGATGATTTCCGTTCTAGACTACTATTCGCACAACAAACATCTTGTTGTTGACGCTTCGCTTTTGAAACACCTTACTGAAGTTCCGTTTTATCACTATAAATTAGAGTGACATGCCAGAAGATACACACTATGTTAAGTGGTTGATTGGAGTGGAGACTGGGCGACTCCTTGGGGATCAGCGATATAGAGGAACGAAGGCTAAAAACATCACGTCCTGTGATAACGCCTTCGTGACCAACATCCTATTGGCCCGAGACCCTGCAGCGTAGCGGGTGTTTTCTGTGCGAAAGCGTAGCGTCAGCAACACCAAAAGCGGCTCATCAGACGCCCCCAGGAAGCTCTGCTCTGCGCGAAAGCGAAGCGACAGCAACAAATGTTTTAACTGTGCGAAAGCGAAGCGACAGCAACAAAGCGCCCAGTCGGAACGGAAATCAACCACTTGTTTTGCCGAAGACCCAGACTTTATTTAATAAGACACAACAACACAAGCCCTGGAGCAGAGAAAATATGCTACAGGGCTATTATTTTATTTATGATGAAAATCTCGTCCGTCGTGAACAGCTGTTACATAACCCGCACGAATAACAAAATCACCGAAATGCTCGCCATCTAGACGTTCCTTCGTATAGTGGAGCAGGATTGGACGAAGCTCCGCTAATATCTCCTCCTCACCTATATTTTCACGATATATTTTATTGAGACGCTCACCAGTAAAACTTGCTCCTAAATACATATTATATTTCCCTGGACCTTTACCGATAAACCCAATCTCAGCCATTGCTGCACGCGAGCAACCATTCGGACAGCCTGACATGCGAATAACGATTTCTGTATCGTTTAAGCCCGCTTCTTCAATAATTGTTTCTATTTTTGTAATTAGAGAAGGCAGGTAACGCTCGGCTTCTGCCATAGCTAAACCACATGTTGGTAATGATACGCAAGCAATCGAATTTCGGCGCAATGCAGAATAGTGCGCTCCATCTGTAAGGTTATATTGCTCAATAATAGCAGTAATTTTTTTCTTCTTTTGCGGCGTCACATTACTAATCATTAAATTTTGGTTTGGCGTTAAGCGAAAATCACCTGTATGCACTTTCGCAATTTCACGTAATCCTGTTAACAGCTCATAATTTTCAAAGTCCTTAATACGACCATTTTGAATAAATAATGTATAATGCCATTGACCTTCTGCCCCTTTAATCCAACCAAACTCATCACCCGTGCGATTAAACGTAAATGGACGGGCCTCTTGAATAGTCCAACCTAGACGACGAATTAGTTCTTCGTTAAACCACTCAAGTCCTCTTGCATCAATTGTATATTTAAAACGTGCATTTTTACGAACCGAACGATTCCCATAATCGCGCTGAATCGTAATAATTTTCTCCGCTGTTTCCAGTAGTTTATCAGGTGTGATAAAGCCAATTATGCGAGCAAGCTGTGGGTATGTTTCATGATCGCCATGTGTCATGCCCATTCCTCCACCAACAGCTACGTTAAAGCCTACTAGCCTACCCTCCTCCACAATTGCAATCAGCCCTATATCTTGTGAGAATACGTCCACATCATTACTTGGCGGAATCGCAATACCAATTTTAAATTTCCGTGGCAAATATTGCGCACCGTAAATAGGTTCAACTTCTTCTTCCTGACTATCAACTACCTTTTCTCCATCTAGCCATAGTTCATGGTAAGCTCGTGTTCTAGGTAGTAAATGCTCACTTAATTTGGCAGACCAATTATAGATTTCCTCATGTAATGCGGATTGATTTGGATTCACATTACACATCACATTACGATTGACATCTCCACAGGCTGCAAGAGAATCTAATAACACCTCATTAATTTCCTGCATATATTTTTTAACATTCCATTTTAAAATGCCATGCACTTGAAATGCCTGACGTGTCGTTAATTTTAAAGAGCCATTACCATACTTTCTCGCCATTTCATCCATTACTAGCCATTGTGCTGAAGTTGCTGCTCCGCCCGGTGTACGGACACGCACCATAAATTGATAGGCAGGCTCAAGCTTTTGACGCTGGCGTTCATTCCGAAGATCACGGTCGTCTTGTAAGTAACTACCATGGAATTTCATTAGACGGTTATCATCCTCTGGAATACCTGAACTTAATGGATTGTTCATCGTACGCTCTAATGTTCCGCGTAGATAATTACTATCGTTTTTAATACGCTCTACATCACTAGGCTTCCCCGGTTGTGGAGGTAAAATAATTTTCCCTGTCATTTGTTATCGCTCCTTTAATCAATTATGCCTCGGCATAATTGCCGCTGACGCTTTGCTTTCGCGCAGAAAACATTTTGCCGCTGACGCTTTGCTTTCGCGCAGAAAACATTTTGCCGCTGTCGCTTCGCTTTCGCGCAGAAAACACTTGTAGCTGTCGATACATAAAACACTTGCCGAAAGAAGTTAATAAACGTCACGTTGATAGCGTTTCTGCTGTTTTAGCTCATTGACAAAGGCTTTAGCTTCCTCTGGCGTTTTTTGTCCCTGTTGTTCAATAACGCGACGAATTGTTGCATCAACATCAGCCGCCATCGACTCTTTATCGCCACAGACGTAAATGACAGCTCCTTGCTCTAGCCATTCATAAAAAGCAACAGCATTTTCCTCAATTTTATGTTGAACATATATTTTTCTATCTGTATCACGTGAGAAAGCGACATGCAATTGACTTAGTGTGCCTGAAGAAAGCCAACCTTGCCAATCTGTTTGATAAAGAAAGTCTGTGACAAAGTGTTGATCACCAAAAATTAGCCAAGCTTTCCCTCCGATTCCTAATTCCTCACGCTCCTCTAAAAATGCACGGTACGGGGCAACACCTGTTCCAGCACCAATCATAATAATCGGTGTATCCTCATGCTCTGGTAGTTTAAAGTTCGGATTTTTATGAACATATACCGGTAATGTGTCACCAATTTGAATACGTTCTGCTACGCTTCCGGAGCAAACGCCAAGACGTTGACGTCCATTCGTCTTATAGCTTACTTTCCCAATTGTTAAATGTACCTCTTCACTATTTGCTTTTTGACTACTAGCAATGGAATATAGACGTGCTGGAATTTTACGTAGTAAATCTACAAATTGCTGCGCATCCCATGTAAATGGTGCAAAGTCTTCCACAACGTCAAGTAAATCTCTTCCTTTTGCATAGTCCTTCCAAGAATTAGAGTCCTCTAATAGCTTTGTAAATTCCTGATGGACCGTATAGGCACCAATTTTTTTTAACAATGGCTTAGATAACACTGTAATTTCTAGTTTTGTTTGCAATACATCCTTTAATGGCAGTGTTTCTTCAAAGACGTTTACCTCAGTTTGTGGATCAAACTGTAATGCTGTGATTAAAGCATCGACTAGCCTTTCATCATTTTCCGGTTGAATACCGATACTATCTCCTGGTTCAAAATAAAAATTTGCACCTTCGATGGATAATTCAATATGACGTGTTTCTTTATTTGATCCTCTGCCATTTAAATTAATGTTTTCAAGTACTTCAGCATAAAACGGATTTTTACGAGAATATGTAGTGTCTCCTTGTGCTGTTTTATTTTGTGTGGTCGTTATATCAGCTACATCCGTCTGTTGCAGCAACTCCCGCTGAACAGCTGAGAACCAACGTGCTGCCTCGACATCATAATCTACATCACAATCTGTGCGAGGTACGATTCGAGTTGCTCCTAACTTTGCAAACTGTTCATCAAAATCCTTTCCTGTTTTACAGAAAAATTCATAGGAGCTATCGCCTAAGGCTAGCACTGAATAATAAAGCTGCTCTAACTTAGGAGCTCGTTTGCTATGCAAAAATTCGTAGAACTGTATCGCTTGGTCAGGTGGATCCCCTTCTCCATGTGTGCTAACAATGAGTAAAAGATTTGTTACCTTTTTTAAATTATTTGGTTTAAATGTTGCTAACGACGAAATTGTTACGTCCACATCATTATCTTTCAAAGCTGAGGCATATTTTTCAGCTAACCCCTGACTATTTCCAGTTTGTGAACCATATAAAATCGTTACTGTTTTGGTGATTGTTTTTACTATCGGCGTTACTTCTTCGACAACAGGATCGATAGTTACTAGTGGTGCACTTAAAAAACCGTTTAACCATATCCTCTGTTCTGCTGTTAGTTTTGGGAGCAGCTCATTTAACAGCTTTACCTGCTCCTCATTAAATGGACTATTTACTACTTGCAGTTTCAACCTTGCCACCTCACGTATTCGTATCATTTTCTTCTGTTGATAATTTGTCTGACAAAACGATTGCTGAAAGAAGTTAAAATTACATGTGTATTGATTAACCATTTTTATCCACCCTTATTAATTAGAGGGCTCTGATTTCCGCTACGGGCTACTCGCTTTGTTGCTGCCGCTTCGCTTTCGCACAGAGCAAGGCTTCCTGCGGGCGAGCGTCGAGTCGCTTCCTCCGCTGCGCTCCATGCAGGGTCTCGTCTGTCTCGCTTTCCCGCGGGAGTCGAGTAGCCCTACGCTACAATCAGTTAAAAATGGGCATATATGAGCAAAATAGCAACAAAAAATTCTTTTATTGCTCAATAATAAACCTATTTTCCCCTAATCAACACACCTGTTAAAATTATCGAAGTCGTATTTTTTCCTTCTTTTCAATTTGAACCACATAGAAATTTTGCACAATCAATGTAATCGATCCATGGTTCACAGTATTTAAAATTTGGCGTACATTATCTAATGCTAGATTTACATTTTCAGTCCTTTTATCTACCATTACAAAACACCTTTCTTAGTAAATTTTAATAATTGATAAATACGTTCCACTAAAACTGCCCTTACATTGTCGTCATAGCCTAAACTTTCACATAAAATAACGTTCTGATTCCCATAATCTTGTAATCGCCTTGTTATGCTTTGGCGCAAAATCCCAGTAAACAACAAATACGGCACTATAAATACTTGATTGTCCCTATTCTGCTCTTGTTGTAACCAATCTTCAAACGTAGGACCCATTCCATATAGAAAGCACGTGTCTACAGCTTCATAAGCGTATTTATCACGTAATCTTGTTGCAATTTTGGCTAAATCACTCTGTACTGCAGGATCACTACTCCCACGACCTATAAGTAAAACACTTGCATCGTTAGACGGGCACCTTGCTTCTAAAATTCTAGTCTGTAATGTATCAATTAATAATTCATGGACACCAAGTGGTTCACCGTATGTAAATCGCACTTGCGGATGCTGTTCTTTTGCTTTATCAATCTCATTTGGAATATCGTGCTTTGCATGCTGAGCGGCAAGCAATAAAATAGGCACGATCGCTATAGCTGTAGCCCCTTGGTTAATACAGCTTGCGATCCCTTCAGCAATTGTCGGAGTCGCGAGTTCTAAAAAACTAATTTCTTGAATCGGTATTTCAATCTCTTGTTGTACGCTCTTTAGAAAGGTAACGGCTTGCTCCACTCCCGCCTTTACTCTACTTCCATGAGCGATATATAAAACGGCTTGCATGAACCCACATCCTTACACAGAAACTTCTGCTAACTGTGGCTGCGGAATGTTTTGCTCAAACCATTGAATTGTTTCCCTCAAAGTAACAACTTTTCCTACTACAATTATGCTTGGATTTTGTATATTTTCTCGCTGGACTAGTTCTTCAATATTAGCTAAAGTTCCCGTGACTGTTTTTTGTTGAGAAAATGTACCCCAATGGATGAGTGCTATTGGTGTTTCCTTATCTCGCCCATACTTGAGCAGCTGCTGACGGATATAGGGAAGGTTACCGACCCCCATATAAATAGCAATCGTATCAATCCCTTTTACAAGACTTTCCCATTGGATTCCATCATCCTTGCCCTCTCTCATATGCCCAGTGACCATCGCAAAACTTGAGCCTAGGTCACGATGTGTAACAGGAATTCCCGCATATGCCGGTGCCGCTATCCCTGAAGTGATGCCAGGCACTATTTCAAATGGAATATTATGCTGTGCTAGCACCTCTGCTTCCTCAGCTCCTCTTCCAAAAACGAATGGATCTCCTCCCTTTAATCTCGTCACAATCAATCCTTGCTGTGCATAGCTGACAAGTGCTTGATTAATTTGCTCTTGAATCATGGCGTGCTGCTGAGGTAGCTTACCGCAAAAGATGAGCTTAGCCTCTTGTTTAGCATAGGATAGTAGGGTCTTATTAATGAGTCTGTCATACAGGATGACATCAGCACATTCGATACACCTTAATCCTTTTACTGTGATAAGATCAACATCACCAGGTCCAGCACCCACTATAAAAACTTTCCCCATTTGATTTCACTCCCTTTCCTCTTTTCTTAGAGATAAAAAAAAGACTCAAATTATCCATAGGCAAAAGCAATGCCTGTGAATAATAAGAGCCTCTAGTTTACTAGTCAGCTACATATTTAATTCTTACTAATACAATAAGAATAATAAATAATTTAGTATATTCTGTCAACACTTTATTTAATACCTAGAATATGATACTTATTTAATCTATTAAAGAAAAAACCAGGTGTCGCTTACTGACATCTGGTTTTTTGAGATCTATTTTATTTGAATTAATATCTACGATGCCCTCCAAACGGTGGACCTGGTCGGAAAAATGGTGGACCTGGTCGGTAAAACGGTGGAAATGGGCGATAGAAAGGCGGATAAAATGGAGATGGGCCAAACTGTGATCCAAGAAAACTTCCTAAAAAACCTCCCAAAAATGGCCCACCGATTGGCCAAAAGCCACCTCCTGGATAACCTCCGAAGAATGTCATAAGCTTCCTCCCTTTTTTACTCTATCGTATGTAGGGGGATGCATATATCACACGTCCATCGCCTATTCTATTTTTCTTCTCCTAAACGTTGCACAAAGTTTGCTAGTGTACGTACCATTACACCTGTACCACCTTTTGGACCTAAGTCATGTACAGCCATCGCATCGGACGTTCCTGCAATATCTAAGTGAATCCATGGTGTATCACCAACAAACTCACCAACAAAGCCTCCGCCAAAAATCATGTGACCATCACGACCAGGAGAATTATTTAAATCAGCGACGTCTGATTTACGAATTCGTTTCTTATCATTTTCTGTTAAAGGCATACGCCACACAAATTCATCTGTCTCCTGTGCAGCTTCCATGAAAGCTGCACAGAATTCATCATCATTAGAAAGTGCACCTGTTTTATCCATACCAAGTGCTGTAATCACTCCACCTGTTAACGTTGCAACATCAATCAGGGAAGTAGCTCCTTGTTGTTTAGCATATGTAGTAGCGTCTGCCAATACTAAGCGTCCTTCCGCATCGGTATTTAACACTTCGACCGTCTTACCACTATACGTCGTGATGACATCATCTGGCTTAAATGCTGTTTCAGATACCATATTATCGGTAGAGCCAATAACAGCTAAGACATTTTTGTTAGGACGTAGTTCACCAATAATTTTCATAGCACCTAGCACAGCTGCAGCACCGCCCATATCGCCCTTCATGCCTACCATTGAATCTTTTGGCTTTAAGGAATAGCCACCTGTATCATACGTAACCCCTTTGCCGACAAGACCAATTGGATCATCAAAATCTTCAGTCGCTTTATATTTTAATGTTATTAAACGAGGTTCTTCATGGGAGCCTTGATTGACACATAAAATACCGCCCATTCCAAGCTCCTCTAATTGTGCTTTATCTAAAATTTCCACTTCAAAATTGTACTCGACCGCAAGAGACTCTGCGTAATTGGCTAAGTCTGTCGCTGTCAGTAAGTTTGGTGGTAAATTAATTAAGCTACGTGCTTCATTTACAGCATTTGCATAAATAGCGCCAACCTCAAAGCTTGCCACCACTTCATCTAAATCATTAGCAGTAGTTACAAGATGAATCGCGTCAATACGTTTATCTACTTCATTTGATGTTGTTTTATAATGAGGAATTGCATAATAACCAAGACCAGTTCCTTCACCAGCTAAAAATGCAACATCTGTTACAGTAATCGACTCTGTCGTAAACGATTCAAGCCAAATGGAATATTCTTTAACCTTTAAGTCCCTTAGTTCCTTCCCAAGCAACCCAAATGCTGCACGAATATCGCCTTCTGTTAAGTCTTTACGGTCATCTAAACCAACAAATAAAATGCGTTTAAGATTTGCGTGGCTCTTCAAAAATGGCAATTTCGTCATTTTTTTTAACGCAGTAGATACATCCCCTGCACTAATCCACGCATCAATGGATTCTCCATAAAATGATGAAAAGCTTGCCCATTCCTGCATTTGTTCACGATGTTTAGGGACGCCTACTACTAACACTTCAGTAGAAATCGTTTCAAATGTTTTTGCTTCTTTTACAATATGCATGTACATTCCTCCATTCAGTATTCTATTATACCTAAATTTCAGAAAACGCGTAATATTTGGCTTTTAGAAAATAATGAATGTTATAATAAAAGCAATTATAAGTGAAGGTTGTGATGATCATGAGTTTACTTCAAAATACCCCTTTACTCGTTGCCCTTTTTGCTGTTCTCTTCGCACAGTTTGTAAAAATCTCTATTCATTTTATAATGACTCGAAAGATTGACTGGGGATTATTTACTTCCACCGGGGGTATGCCTAGTTCACACTCCGCTTCCGTAACAGGACTAACAACCTCTATAGCCTATGAAACAGGATTAGACTCCCCAATTTTTGCCGTAGCCGCTATGTTTTCATTTATCGTCATGTATGATGCGAGTGGAGTACGTTTCCAGGCAGGTCAACATGCAGCAGTATTAAATCAACTACGAAAGGACTTTGAAACACTGCTTCATGATTTAAAAAAATGGCCGCAAATGGATGGCCAAGAAAAAATGGAGGAGCTAAAAACATTACTAGGCCATAAACGGAGCGAGGTATTTTTTGGAGCATTAACTGGAATCTTTATCGCCATCATCACATACCAGTTTATTTTGTAAAAATAGACACATCCTCATGCCGAGGCTGTGTTTTTTTATTTATCGGAACATTTTTGTGATTTATCGGAAACATTTCACGATTTATCGGAAGCCTTTGTGATTTTATCGGAAACTTTTCAAGATTTATCGGAAAAATTCAATAAAAAAATCAGCAGATGCCCAAGCATCTGCTGAAAGAAGATCAATTATGCCTCGGCATAATTGCGTCCGGAATCGGCTTTGTGCTTAGGCCTGCACGAGGGCCGACACGATGTCGGTCATTTCGGTAATGCCACAGGACGTGGCGTTTTTACCGATGCAGGTCAGTTAGCCGTTATCGCATGGATGCGATGATTTTAGGCTAACATCCTTTGCGAACTCATTTCCGATTCCGTGACATCCGCCGGAGGCTTTAACTTCTTTCAGCTGGTGTTTAGACACCTTCTGAAAGAAGTTAAAACATTCGATAACCGCTTTTACGTAAATAAATCATGACAATTCCCGCAACAATTGAACCAGCAAAGCCACCCGATAAGATGGACACATCAACGAGGTGCAATGCTTGTAACTTATCTAAAAGTGCTGGAAATGCAGAACCTGGCTTGAAAATATAATCTAAAAAGCTTACATCATCGACAATAAAAATAACAACAATTGGATACACGATTGCCATTAACCATGTCATTCGCAGAAGCATATTCAATAAAAATCCAATACCAAAGAACATAACGAAAAATAACAAAATTGAAATGATTAATTGTACTAATGAAACTGGACCATCCATGTATGTATAACCTCCGTTTTCCTCTCATTAGTTTACATGATTACTACAACGCTTTCAATGAACATATCCTTGATTTCGCTTGTTCGTCATATTTAGGACAATCACTAAGTATATTCCATTACAGAGACGCCTCTCGTGGCAAGGTGTGTTTTTTATACGAAAGCGAAGCAGCAAAAATATCGCCAAAATTTTGGTGTAACTAACGTTTGCTATGTATATAAATTGATCTTCGTTCCGACTGGGCGACTCCTTGGGGATTAGCGATATAGAGGAACGAAGACTAAAAGCATCACATCCTGTGATAACGCCTTCATGACCAACATCCTGCTACTGCCGCTACGTTAGCACTACGCTTTCGCGCAAAAAACATCTGTTGGCCCGAGACCCTGCAGCGAAACGGATGTTTTCTGTGCGAAAGCGAAGCGTCAGCGGCAAAACACCCAGTTGGAACGGAAATCAACCACACGCTATGGTCATCCACCATACATAGAAAATTAAAAAACTATTGAAAACTAGTATACAACTAATTTTCAATAGTTTCTCGCTTTTCATTATGAAGCTGTTTGCGATAATAAAAACTTTGGTGACTTCCAAAGCTCTGCCCATTTTTTAATGGCAGCAATAACAATGATAAAGCCTAACATTAACATAATGACAGACAATATACCATTTAACATATTGTAACCAGCCGCCGCTGTATTCCAATACACATTTTTAATCATCCAAAAGCCCGCTACATTTACAGTGACATATAAATAGGCTAATGGGATAAAGCATGTTAAGGCGTAGATTCGCTTATCTGCAACTTTTAATACGATTGTTACACCACATACTAAACCGATTGTTGCCATCAACTGATTCGAAACGCCGAATAATACCCAAATTGAACTTATATCTCCTGAATACAATAAGTAGCCCCACATGAAACATGCAAGTGCACTTGCAAAGATTGTACCCGGAATCCAATTTGTCCGCTTCAGTGGCTTGTATACATTGCCGCCAAAATCTTGTATTAAATAGCGCGCTACGCGTGTCCCAGCATCAATAGCCGTTAAAATAAAGACCGCTTCAAACATGATAACGAATTGATAGAAATAAGAAGATAGTTCAGCAAACCAAGGAATTCCTGTGAAAATATCAGTCATCCCAACTGCAAGCGTTACCGCTCCTCCTGTACGTCCTTCTAAATCCATCCCAATACTTTCAGCTAAAGCATGTAAATGAACAGGCTCCATTCCTAATGTAGCAAAAACTGCTGGGGCTGAATTAATCGCAAAATAATCTGCTGGATGAAGGGCTGTTGCTGCAATTAAAGCCATTACACCTACTAAAGATTCTACGAGCATCGCACCAAAACCGACGATGCGAATATCTTCCCAGCGATCAATCATTTTCGGCGTTGTACCAGAGCCTACAAAAGCATGGAAGCCAGAAATAGCCCCACAAGCAATTGTAATAGAGACGAATGGCCATACTGGACCAGCAATTACTGGACCACCACCATGAATAAACTCGGTAATTGGTGGGAATTGAATAACTGGATTAACGAAAAAGACCCCGATGATTAAAGCAATAAATACACCAATTTTCATGAAACTACTTAAATAATCACGCGGCGCTAATAAGAGCCAAACAGGTAATGCCGCTGCAAAAAATGCATAGATCGGTAAAATAATAGCTAAAGTATCACGGTCAAACGTTAAAAAATCGCCAAATGCTGTTCCTTGAATCATCGGTCCAAGAAATACACCGATCATCAACAAAATAAAGCCAACTGTCGATGTAACAATTAAATTTCCCGTTTTACGATAAGCAATACCAACAAGCATCGCTATTGGAATAGTAATCCCTACTGCAAAAGTTCCCCATGGATTTCGCTCTAACGCACCAAGGACAACCATCGATAGCCCAGCCATTGTAATAGTAATAATGAAAAGCATGGCAAGGCCTGTACAGAATCCTGCAACAGGTCCTAATTCCTTCTTCATGACCTCAGATAAAGACTTTCCACCATGGCGCATTGAAGCGAATAACACTACTGCATCATGCACCGCACCACCGATTACCGCACCAATTAACAGCCAAAGGAGCCCAGGCAAATAGCCAAATTGTGCAGCTAAAATAGGTCCGACTAACGGTCCAGCTGCTGCGATTGCAGCAAAGTGATGCCCAAATGTCACCCATTTATTCGTCGGAACATAGTCTTTACCATCCTCCATAGCGTGTGCTGGGGTGGGTGTATCATCTTTTATCTTAAGTACCTTCTTTGTGAAAAATATGCCATACAAACGATAGCTTATCATCAGTACACAAATAGAACCTATCACAATTGTAATAGCATTCATTTTATCACTCCTTTTACTTTTTCCACATCATAGCAAATGAATTGAACAATTATTCACAAAATTCACCAAAATGCAATAATTCTAAGTTGAAAGGGTGTTTTCTACTGTTGAAATGCAGTTATTTTGATAGCTGAAATATCTTTCGCACATCCTTCATATAAAGCCTGCTGACTGGAATCGAATGCCTATTATGCAAAATCAAATTGTATTTTGAGCTGCTCCATGGCTCGAGCTCTTCAATATGCTCTAAATTGACGATAAATGCCCGATGGACCCGCACAAAGCCTTTTAAAGTAAGTTTATTCTCCAAAGCTGCTAATGACTCTGAAGCAAAATATCTCCCTTTCTCCGTAACAACAATCGTCTTACTATCTTCAGATGTACAATATAAAATTTCCTGAATTTTAATAAGTAAAATTCGATCATTCACATAAACTGTTAATTTATCAAGCTTGTCCAATTGTATATCCTTTAATTTTTCCATCGTCTTAACCTGTGTTGTTCTTTTTTAGCCACCAGCTTTTCAACAGCACTTTGTACACGCTCTGGCTCAAATGGTTTCAAAATATAATCAAAGGCATTCACTTCGAATGCCTGCAATGCATATTCATCATAAGCAGTAGCAAAAATAATTTCAGGTTTACGAATGCTTAGTTGTAGCTGTTTTGCCAATTCAAGGCCATTGTTTACGCCTAGCTGTATATCTAAAAACACGCAATCAATCTGCTCAAACTGTGAATCCAACAGTATTTCCTCCAGATCCTCCGATTCACCAATGATCTGCACTAACTTTGTTTGCTCCAATAAAAATCGCAATTCAGCCCTTGCTAACGGTTCATCATCTACAATATAGACATTTAACATTTCTCTACTCCCATCTTGTGGCTTTTAATGGCAGCTGTATCATAATTTTCGTGCCAACATCCAACGTACTTGAAATATGAAAATCTGCATCAGTTCCATAAATTTCATGGATGCGCTGATAAATATTCCATAAAGCTGTCCCGGTTCCTTGTTCGGATTGCATGATTGTTTTGCCAAGCTGTTTAACCTGCTCTTTTCTCATCCCACAGCCATTATCTTCTGTTAACAGTACTAACTTATTATTGATTCGCTGCACCTTAACGTCAATTTTGCCTTCCTTACGATATTTAAAGGCATGATAAATGGCATTTTCAACAAGTGGCTGTAAGGTAAATGGGGGGATTTGTACGTCAAACAGTGATTCATCCAAGTGAAACTTCACATCATAGCGGTTTAGAAATCTTTTTTGTTCAATCGACAAATAAGCCTCTACATGGTCAATTTCATTTTTTAACGGAATCAGCATTTGGCGAGCTCCCTGCAAATTACTTCTGAAAAACGTACTAAGCTTTATCAATAAAGCTCTAGCCTCATCAGCATCCGTTCGGATCAGACTTGAAATAGTATTGAGACTATTAAAAAAGAAATGAGGATGAACCTGTGCCTGTAGCGCTTTAATCTCGGCATCCTTTAATAACTTTCTTTGCTGCTCAATTTCAGCATATTCAAGCTGCGAGGAAAATAGTCGACTGAGTCCTTCAGCTAGCTCCTTTTTCGCTCCTGTTAATGAAGAAACATTGATAAAATATAGCTTTAAGGTACCTACCGTTTTATGCTGTACTTTTAATGGTAAGACAATCGCAGCACTTAGCGGACAATCTTCATATGGACAATTGATTTCTTTTGCGGACGTCGCTGTAATAATGCGTCCTTCTACTAATACTCTCTTCGTTAAAGCTGTTATTATTTCTTGATGAATGACGTGATGATCCTCGCCTACTCCTACATGTGCTAAAATTCCATTTGTATCTGTAATCGCGACTGCTTCAACCTTAATCTCTCTTTTAATAATCTCCGCAACAGTTCGGCATGATTCTTCATTTAACCCTTTACGAAAATGTTCGATAGTTTGTTGCGCGATTGAAAAGGCTTGATGCGTTTGTAATGCTTTTGTGCGTTCTTCCTCATCAATAAACGTCTTAATAATAATGAAAAATATTAAAATCCCAAGGGCATTCATAATAATCATTGGTAGCGCGATTAAAGAAACTAATTGCAAAGCTTGTTCAAAAGGCTTTGCTATTATTAAAATAACAATCATTTGTAAAGTCTCTGCACAAATTCCGATCATAACAGCCTTTTTATAGGAGAAGGTTTGACGTATTTTCAATTGCCTACTTAAACCACCTGTTATGAATCCTGCTAGTATAGTCGAAACACCACAGGCAACGGCTGTAAAACCGCCAAGGGTAATACGATGAATCCCCGCAATAATCCCCACACTAACGCCAACAAGTGGCCCACCAAAAATACCCGCAATTGCTACGCCAATTAGCCTCGTATTCGCAATTGCCTCCTCTGCATTTATAGTGCTATGTATCATTTGATTTAAAGGGTAAATAGTACCACTTTCAATTTTTATCCCTGTATAGCTGCTCACTATACTTAAAGCACTAAAAATGATAATAAGCCAAACCTTTTCCTGAATCCCTTGATCCTGAAAGAGCATGCCCCGAAAGAGGCGCCACCTTGACATTAAAAAGGCAAACACAATGATTAGCCCTACTCGCTCTAACATAAACAAAAATAGCTCCATCATAGGTCCCCTCCTCTATCGCTCTATTTTTTAAAGAACAATTTATAAGAGGAATAACCAAAGACATCTCCTGGATTAATACCTTCTATCCCCTCTAATTGGTGCTTTTCAAATTGGTTAGATGCCATTTCCTTTAACATCACTGATGTCATCTCATCTTGAGCTAGCTCCTTTGGAAACATCCATTTCGCTTCTAATAATTCTTTTTCCTGAAGACAAATCTTCTGTTGCTCATCTTTCATCCGACAATAAAATATCGCCATATTATCACTAATATCACCACGAATCACACCCGTTCGAAAACCAATTAAGCCTGATACATAGCAATCAATACCCGTTTCTTCTTTTAATTCCCGAACAACAGCCTCATCTACTGTTTCACCAGCATTGACAAAACCAGCCGGCAATGACCATCTTCCCTTTAATCCGCTATAGGCCTTTTTAACAACTAGCCATTGGCCTAACTCATTTACTGTAACTCCTGCAACACCTAACCAAACTTTTCCTCTGTCTTTTTTCATAATCATCTTCACCTCTATATCACTATTATAACGGCCAATTTTCCATATATAGAAGTATTAATTCAGAATTTTATGATTACTACTTACTCTCAAACATAAAGTATACATGTACGCCAATTTTGTAAATATGTTATACTAGTTAAAATGTAGAATATTCACTCTATTTAAAGGGGGGAGTTTTACGTTAAATGAATTATCACATAATGGAAAGCTTTTTATTTTTGCGATAGCGTTGCTTTTACTATCGCCCGTCATTGTTTTCATATTGCCACTTACTGTTTCCCAAACGTTTTATTATAGTAGTGTTACTATCGTGCTGATCAATCCAATAAGCAACTTCACTATGCTTTTCCTAGCAATTACACTAATCATTTTAACGTTGATCATACTTGGTTTCAAAAGAAAAAATATACCTATTTGATTAGGTTTTAGGCTATTTTTCTCTTTTAAGTTATATCGCTATACAGAATACACAAATTGTTTTCAAAGAATATCTCCATAAAACTACATATGAATGGCAGGATATTAAGGAAGTCATTTATGAGTATGAAATAGGTACAGTAGGGACTTATTATTTCCAAACGAAAAATAACGAAAAGTTTGTCATTGAAGAAGATGGACAATTTAACGCGGAGAAGAAAAGGCCATTTACAATTTAGCAAATGACAATGGCGCTTCATCTATAGAACGCGAGAAAGTAAAGTAACCATTATCAATTATGCCTTTGCGCGAAAACGTAGCGACAGGTACAGGTGTGTGGACACCTGCTGAAAGAAGTTAAAAAGAAGCCACTTTCGAGTAGAACGAAAGTGGCTTGTGAAATTTTTCTATGCATCTACCTGCTAAATAGTCGCCTAACCTTATTATGTTATAAGATATGTTCCAAACATTTTCCATACCTAAACTACGAATATTTACGCTTCCAGCTGCTCCATATCCCAATTAAGTTTTAATATATTTTTTAAATTGTTTACTTGGTCTACTCCTATAGTATTAATTAGCTGCTGTTCAATATCAGCTTTATAACATTCGTTCTTTTCAAAACATTCTTGACCAAATTCAGTCATACGAATTGCTTTATGTTTTTTACTATGTTCGACATCAGTAACCTTCACTAATCCTTTTGCTTCCAAACTTTTTATAAATTTATGGGTTGCTTGTCTTGTAAATTCAACACCCTTAGCAACGTCTGAAATCATAAATTGTTTTTTATAAATTATCCCTAAAATACACCATTCAGAGTTAGAAATATAAATATTATGATGCTTATTCCACTTCTCTTCAGCAAGTCGTCGAAGTAGTTCGTGACGTTCGCTCAACAAGTCAATTACATCTCGATTCTGCAATTCGTCCTTCAACTGGTTCACCTTCATTCCCTATTTTTCGTTACTAATATACAAAAAAACAACCGCAATCGTCAATCAAGTTGACAAAATTCTTATAATTGCTTACAATTAATTTAGTCAACTAAGTTGACAATATAGTTTGTTGGAGGGAATATACATGTACAATGTTGGCGATGTAGTCATTTATTCATCACATGGACTTTGTTCTATTGAAGATATTTGTGAACAAACCTTTAACGACATTACAAGAACATATTACGTTTTACAACCACTAAATGAACCACAATTAGTCATTCGTACCCCTATTGACAATTCAAAAAAACACCTTAGAGACATTATTAAAAAAGAAGAAGCACTCAATATTTTACATTCATTCACATCTCCTGGCGTAGAATGGATTGAACAAAACACTCATCGATCGAGATTTTATCTAGAAATATTTAAATCCGGTAATCGCCAAAAACAAGCAAACCTTTTAAACACATTGTTACGAAAAAAGATTGAATATAGTGCTAGCGAAAAAAAATTCCCTAACCAAGAAGAGAAATTACTGCAATCTTTACAAGAGAACATTTTTTCAGAGTTCTCTTTAGCTCTTAATAAATCATCAGATGAAATTTATGATTATGTACTAACACAGCTTCATTAGCAGTGAGATATTGGTACATTAATAGGGCCACGATTAGAAATATCGTGGCCTTATTTTTCATTTAAAAAGAAATATAAAAAGGTTCAGCTCCATCAAAAAATCGTTATCTTTCTTGATTGTATTGGCTTCCCTTGTACCATTCATTTGTATGAATTTTTTTATATGAATCAATGAACATAGAATAGCCTGTGGCAAATGATAAGGTAATATCAATTACATTATTTTACCAGTTAACAGACTTCCAAATTTTTGAGAAAATAGTTGTAATACATAAGAATTTCGAGGTATCAATTAATTGAAGAAAAGCATTTTTACAAGCATTATATATATGGTTGTTTTTGTAGGTATGATCAGTTCTTTATTTATTGCGTATAAGGATATTGGAAGTGTATTTGCAGCTAAGTTTATATTGTATTATTTAATTTTTCTTGTTTTATTCATTATTTATATAGTAACCGTAACAATAATTAATTTTAGAAGGTTAAATAAGATGGCTAAAAGAAAGACCTTTGGATATTCCTTGCCCATTGCCATTTTACCTTAGTTGTTCGTTTTTTCTTCTTCAAAACCATACAAAAAAGCCTCCTTAATTCGTTATGTTTTAGCAACATACAAATCAAAAAGGCTCGGTATCTTTAACCCTAAATCAGTCTTTTTAAGGTTGTGTTTACACATTTTAAGGATTGTGTACGAATCATTTCTAACCGTTATTTACAATCCTACTTCAACACTTAGACAATTTATTTTTAGTCACAAATTTCAGGTGTACCTTCACGTTTTGCTGTTTTGAAAGACGTGCCACAGCCGCATGATGCGATAGCATTTGGATTATCGATCGTGAAGCCACCGCCCATTAGCGATTGTTTATAGTCAATTTTTGTCCCCATTATAATTGGCGCATCTTCACGGGAAACAAGAATTGTTAAACCATGTTGTACATCTTCAAAATCTTCTTCTTTTTTCTCTTGATCAAAATGCATGCCGTATGATAGACCACTGCATCCGCCACCATTAACAACTACACGTAAAAACGCACCTTGCTCTTCATTGTGCTCCATCATTTCATTAATATGAAAGACAGCTGCTTCAGTAATTTCAATTACTTGCTTTAAACTTGTCATCCCAATCACCTTCCTTCTTACTTATTATCATATCAATTTTGACTATTGTATGACAAATATTCAGCTTTGATTGGAGTGGTGGCTGTATAACTCCATGGTTACCCGATCACTTTTCTAAGACGCTCCCAGGAAAGTGCACAGTCGGAACAGAAATCAGCCTCACATTAATATGACAAAGCTGATATTAGTAAAAATTCTAATATTTTTCACATTAATAGTAATTTATATTCATGTTTATAAAATAAACATTGGTATAATAGTAGTAATGACTCGATGAAAGAGGTATCAAATATGGAGATTTCACCTTATTACGAAAAAAAAACTCAATGTCTTCATTGCAAAAAAGAATTTCCTACATTAAAAGTACGCTCTAAATTCATTAAAGTAGATCATACAGAAACAGATTTTCAACCAATTTATGCAGACGGTGTAAATGCCCTTTATTATAATGTATTTGTTTGTGAACATTGCGGCTTTTCATTTACAGAAGACTTTTCAAAATATTTTGCCCCTGGCACGCAAGATGAAATTCGCACACAAATTACAGAAAAATGGGTACACCATGATTTTAAGGGAGAACGTACTGTATTCCAATCGATACAAGCTTATAAATTAGCGTTCCTTTGCGGTACGATTAAAAAAGAGAAATTTGTTGCTATAGCCGGGCTTACATTACGTCTTGCATGGCTATATCGTTCACTAAAAAACGAAGGCCAAGAGCAGCGTTTTATGACAATGGCCCGAGATTACTATATGGATTCTTATTCAACTGAGGATTACAGCTCTACTCAAATGTCAGATGTACGAATTATGTATATGATCGCAGAACTATCACGACGCATCGGTGATTTAGAAAATGCTACTCGCTTTTTCTCAAAGGTCATTGAAAAGCAAAATATCGGTGGAGAAGCGAAGATCATTGATATGGCTAAGGAACAATGGGCGATTATTCGAGAAGAAAAAGAACAAGCTCGCCAAGTATAAGAAAAAAAGTTCTAGCGTGAATGAATCAGCTAGAACTTTTTTAGTCGTTTTAGAATACTTGCTCTACTTCAATAATACCTGGTACTTCTTCTAATAATGCGCGTTCGATACCAGCTTTAAGTGTGATTGTTGAACTTGGGCAACTACCACATGCACCTAGTAAACGTAATTTTACAATGCCGTCTTCTACATCTACTAATTCACAGTCTCCACCGTCACGTAGTAAGAATGGGCGTAATTTATCTAATACCTCTTGAACTTGATCGTTAATTGTTGCTTCTGCCATTTGTCTCGACTCCTTTCCTTATAATGATTATAATGTTAGCAACAGAAAAAATCCAATATTGAATCACGAGGAGTGGAATTGCTATGAGTCAAACGAAACCACAGATTGAAATTTACGGAACAGAGGTAATTTGCGCCAGTTGTGTTAATGCACCATCTTCAAAAGATACATATGAATGGCTACAAGCAGCAATAGATCGAAAATATCCAAATCAAGGATATGATATTCGCTATATCGATATTGAAGGACCAATTGAGAATGAGCGCGATCAAGATTATGCTGCACGCATTCAAGATGATGAATTTTTTTATCCGCTTGTCCTTATAAACAATGAAGTAGTGGGCGAGGGCTATGTGCAACTAAAGCCTGTATTTACTGCACTTGAAAAGCTAGGTTTCACGCCAGATGAAACTGTTTAATCTAAGCACAAAGCCGATTCTGGCCGTATTGTTTATGTGCGCGCAAGCGTAGCGACAGCGGCAGTTACGTCGAGGCATAATTGATAAAAAAATAAGGGATTGTTTCGAAGTAAATTTCGAAGCAATCCCTTTTTAATTTAATCATTTTGACGTTTGTAATACCATAATAGTCCTGATTTCATTAAGCGTGCGATACGTCCTGTTACTGTTGTATCTGCTAAATAAACAAAGCCTTGTTTTTTACCAAGCGCTCCCATGAAACCTTTTAACTTGATATCAGGCATTTTTTCAGGTAAGCTTTCGCCTTTCCAACGCATGCGAAGTACTTTTACGATTTGTTCTGCTTGTTCCTCTGCTAACTGCGCAGTTGGAGGTAATTCTGAAGCAGCACAGTCACCTACAATATATACATGCTCGTCATCAAGAAGATTGAAATATTGTGTTACAAGAGGACGACCTTGTTTATCTTTCTCAACTTCCAAATCACGAACAATTTTGACTGGCTGTACACCAGCAGTCCATACTACAGTATCGAGTGCAATTTCTTCATCGTGATTGTAAATTTTACCTTGTTCGATTTTTGTAATATTTGAATTGGCAATCACTTCAACATCATTCTTTACGAACCAGTCTTTTACATATTTACTTAGCTTTTCTGGGAAGTCCTTTAAAATACGTGGACCGCGGTCGAATAGCTTTATTTTTAAATCTGAACGGCTTTCACGTAGCTCACTTGCAAGCTCAATACCACTTAAACCCGCTCCTACAATTCCGACTGAAGAGCCTGCTGGTAAACCACAAAGTGCTTGGAATGTTGAACGTGATTTCGCCATTGTCTGAATGCTATATGTGTACTCCTCTGCACCTGGTACACCATGATATTTATCCTCACAGCCAAGACCAACTACTAAATCATCATATTCAATACGTTGTCCATCTTCTAAAATGACTACTTTTTCCGCACGATTAATTTCAACAACTTCTCCGTATACAGCTGTTAAACGTTCATGCTCCGGGAAGCATACACGAACTTCTTTATCTGTTGCAGTCCCTGCTGCTAATGCGTAAAATTCTGTTTTTAAACTATGGAAAGGGGCTCTGTCTACTATTACAACTTCTTTATCTAATGGAAGGTTTGGTAATAGTCGAAGCATGACACGCATATTGCCGTAGCCGCCACCTAAAAGTACTAATTTTCCCATAATAGTCTCCTTTTATATCTCTTATATTAATTGTTCACAAAGTATCCACAAATGAGTATAACCGATTGTGAGAAGTTTCACAATATCATAATGCAATTTTGTGAAAGATTTCACAAAATAAATGATAACTTGCCTTTTTCGAACAGCTTTTGAATGATTACATCCCTTTCATCCCTTTTGCAAAGATAGTTTAACACTGTAGCGAGTCATCATTTTGTATGCATCCAGCTTTAACACTGAATATCGGCTTTTATCTCACGGCCAACTCAAATTATTGACGAATGTTTTAAAAGCGAGTAGCATTACCTTGGTGAGGTGACACGTATGAATCCAATGGTTGAATTTTGTATAAGTAATTTAGCGAATGGCTCTCAAAAAACATATGAAATACTAGAACGCGATCCGAACATCGACGTTTTGGAATATGGCTGCCTTAGTTACTGTACAAAATGTTCAGAATCATTTTATGCAATCGTTAATGGTGAATTAGTTGAAGCTGGTTCTCCTGAAGAGTTGACGAATGCCATTTATCAATTTATCGAAGAAAATCCATTATGGTAATGAAGGCTTAATACCTCATTCATATAATGTTGAAACGCTTACTATTCAATTTGAACATATAAAAAGGATGTTATGCCAAAAAAATCGACATAAGCATCCTTTTTTTATGTTTGAACTTTTTATACGGATATTTGGACAGCAATTGAAAAGTAACTATAAACCCGAATTCATCTCACACCTATAGAAAATGTGAGACTTCGAATGAAAGAAGTTAAATTAATGCTTCTACCACATAAGTAGGTTGCTGTTCCTTCTCAAGTACAACCTTTGAAGGTGTAACACCTGTATTTACATGGATTGTGTCACAGCCAAAACGAATCCCACACATAATATCTGTGTCGTAATTATCGCCAATCATCACCATTTCATCTTTCATAAAGCTATGCTCTGTTGCAATGACTTCAAGCATTGCAGGAGATGGTTTACCGATATAGAGTGGCTCAACGTCTGCAACTTCACCTACTAATCGGGCAAATGACCCATTACCAGGGAGAAATCCATGTTCTGTTGGGAATTTAATATCTTGATTCGTAGCTATAAACGTTGCCCCATTTTGCACAGCAATCGTTGCCTTCGCAAGTGCCATATAATCTAGATTTCGATCAATTCCCATAACAAATACCTCTGGCTCATCCTCGGTAGGTTCAATGCCTGCATTAAATAACGCTTTACGAATACCATCAGAACCTAACATGGCTACTTTTTTGCCAGGGAAATTCAAGGCTACATATTTCGCTGTAACTAATGCACTAGAGTAAATATGATCTAACGGTGCATTCACACCTATAGCGTTTAAAGCTTCCTGCAGCTGCTCTCTTGTCTTAGAAGAATTGTTTGTTACATAAAATGGCTCAATTCCAGCTTGTTGTAACTGATGTATAAAAGTTATCGCAGAAGGAATTCCGTCCTTTCCACGGTACACTGTCCCATCTAAATCAAAGCAATAGGCCTTGTAGGTTTTCATTGATGATCCTCTGGTAAAAATGCTGAAACAGGGCCAAGTTCATTTGTTAAATAACTATTCACAGCTGGTGAGAATTGTTTTAATGCTGGTAAAGTAGCTGTTAATACATTCACAACTTCCTGAACATCTACATCTGTAAATTCACGAACAAGCATTTTACGTAAGCCAACTACTGCTTTTAATGGTTCTTCCATTTCAGTAGATACGACCTTTTCATCGATTAAAATATCAATAATATCCTCATAGCTTCCTGGATCACGCATAATGAAGCCATCAATCATTAAATTTCCAACATCCATCATTGACTCCATCACATTGTGACCAATTCGCTCGATTGCTAATTCCTTAATATCGTTTTCAAGCCAGCTATTTTCTGATTCTAAAATAGCTAATAGCCCATCTAAGTACTGTAAATTTTTTGTGATTTTATTACGATCTACAAAATACACAAGGAAAGCCCCCATTCAAAATCTTTAAAAGTTGATAGTCATTTCTCTTCTATAGTACCATATCTATAGGACTGGAAGGAGATTAAAAGATGGAACGTTTTTTTTTATATGATGATGTAGAAGATACAAAAACACGCTTTGTTAGTTTTGCTGGGGAAAAGTTACGTTATGATTTAGCCATTTTGCAATCGGGTCGTTTCTTTGGGAAAGTGCTTGTCATGGACATCCAATTTGGACGCTTTGCAATAATCGGTCCAGATGATGTAGAAGAGCCTGGCTATCTTGAACACGTTTATAATCGTACAGAGGAAGAGACCGTCGAGCTACGAGAATATTTACGTGAATTATTAAATTAACACCCTCCAAATTGAGTGTTTTTTTGTGCCTGCAATGATAGCAATTAAGAATTTAATACAAAAAAATTCCGCTTTTCTGCGGACATAGGGTTCTACTTTGTGCACCTGCTGCAACAGAAGGTTGGCGGAATTTTTTTGTAAGTATCTTAAATCTAAATCGAGGAGCATTGTATTGTGCGCCTACTTTTCATTATTTAATTTAGCAGGATTATCCTTATTGCGAGGCTTGTCTTTGTTTTCATTGTCGTTTTGTTTTTTTGCTTGTTGATTTTGCCCAATTACTCCTAAATCATCAACACTAATATCAAAGCCAAATCCATATTCTTCTCGATCTAACGATTTTTTATTTTCTTTAGTCAAATTAATCACCTCCAATAAATAAATTATCCTCTTTCAAATGATTTATACGCTTTTTCTTTCTATCTCAACAACACTAGCTTTATGCTGTTACATCCTTAATAATCCATTCAGCAGCACTAATTAAATCTGGAAAAATCGCATCTGCCAGCGGATCTTTTGCACCTAAAAATATTCCCTTAGTTCCTGCTCGTTTACCTGCTATAATATCTGTATCCGTATCTCCAACCATATAGGATTTTGCCAAGTCTATATTGTATTTTTCACCAAGATCAACGATTAATTTACTCTTGGGCTTGCGACAGGCACAGCCCGACTTTGGTTTATGGGGACAATAGACGACTTCGTGAATAGTGGCCCCTTCCTTCTTCAATTCTTTTACCATATGCTCATGTATTTTTTGTAGCTGCGTTTCTTTCATAAACCCCAATCCAACGCCACCTTGATTAGTTACTACAAAAATATAGTCAAAGTATTTATTCAATTTTTTTATTGCTTCCGGAACATGCGGTAGGAAATAGAGTTCATTAGGTTTGTTTACAAATTTAACGCGATCCGTTAATACTTCATTAATGACCCCATCACGGTCCAAAAATACAGCTTTTTTCATCTAAACAACACACACCTTTAATTTAAAACTAGGAATAATTTTAAAATCCGTTCCTAACTTTTGATTCATCACCAAAAGTTAGGAATGTTACTTTTTTAACTATGTCATAATATACATAAGTTGATCTTCGTTCCGACTGGGCGACTCCTTGGGGATTAGCGATATAGAGGAACGAAGACTATAAGCATCATATCCTGTGATAACGCCTTCGTGACCAACATCCTGCTGTTGCTGTTGCTGTCGCTGCGCTTTCGCACAAACAAAACCAAAACCTGCTGTTGCTGTCGCTGCGCTTTCGCACAAACAAAACCAAAACCTGCTGTTGCTGTCGCTGCGCTTTCGCACAAACAAAACCAAAACCTGCTGTTGCTGCGCTTTCGCACAAACAAAACCAAAACCTACTGTTGCTGTCGCTTCGCTTTCGCACAAACAAAACCAAAACCTACTGCTGCCGCTACGTTGCACTCACGCTTTCGGGCAAAAGACCTCTGTTGGCCCGAGACCCTGCAGCGAAGCGGGTAGAGGAACGAAGGCTAAAAGCATCACGTCCTGTGATAACGCCTTCGTGACCAACATCCTGTTGCCCCGACGCCCCTAGGAAGCTCTGCTCTGTGCGAAAGCGTAGCGACAGCAACAAATGTTTTAACTGTGCGAAAGCGTAGCGTCAGCAACAACAAAGCGCCCAGTCGGAACGGAAATCAACCTCACGCTATATTGATAAACTACATTTTTATTATTGCCAATTTTTTAAAAACCTATCACTGCAAAGTAAAAACCTGATGCAAATTGCATCAGGTTTTAAATGTTTATTCTGCTATTTGTTCATTCTCAGCAAGCTTTGTCACTTGACTATCTTCACTTACTACAGCTACTGGCTGCTGAGTGGATTTACCGGTTTTGCGCAAGACGAAATAGGCACAGCCAAAATTACAATACTCGTATAGGTAATCTTGTAGTGTACTAATCTTTGTATCGAAAGTGGCTTTCTGATTTTTATCGTCAAAAAAGCCTTTTAAGCGCAATTGATTATAGCCCCAGTCGCCCACAATATAATCATATCTAGCTAAAATATCCGAGTAGCGTTCCTTGAACACTTCCTCTTCGAAAGCTTCTCGGTAATCATTTATAAGCTCGTATTCATATCCTTCAATAGTAATCAAAGTGACACCACCTTCCATTTCAACATTTGTTTTTACAGTTCTGTTTGTAATTGACGTTCTTTTGTTGCTTCGTTTACTTGTTCATCAGCATGATAGCTACTACGTACAAGTGGGCCTGCTTCACAATGCTTAAATCCTTTTTCCATTGCGATTTTACGAAGTTTACCAAACTCTATTGGTGAATAATACTTTTTAACAGCTAAATGCTTCTTCGTCGGCTGTAAGTATTGACCAATTGTCATAATATCTACGTTAATTGCTCGTAAATCATCCATAACTTCTAGAATTTCTTCTTCTGTTTCACCTAAACCTATCATTAAAGATGATTTCGTAGGGATGTCTGGCTGCATTTCTTTTGCCAAACGTAGAAACTCTAATGAGCGCTCATATTTTGCACGAGCACGTACTCTTGGCGTTAAGCGACGCACAGTTTCAATATTATGATTTAAAATATCTGGCTTCGCATCCATTAATAATTGAAGGTTCTCTTTCACGCCCCCTAAATCAGACGGTAACACTTCAACCGATGTAGCCGGACTTTTACGACGGATCGCACGCACGGTTTCAGCTAATACTTGTGCACCGCCATCCTTTAAATCATCACGCGCAACCATTGTAATAACAACGTGCTTTAAGTTCATAATAGCAACAGAATCTGCTACGCGTTCTGGCTCAGCTAAGTCTAATTCATTTGGTAAGCCTGTTTTAACAGCACAGAAACGACAAGCACGTGTACAAACAGATCCAAGAATCATCATTGTTGCTGTACGGCGTTCACCCCAGCATTCATGAATATTAGGACAGCGTGCTTCCTCACATACAGTATGCAGATTTTTTTCTCGCATGAGCTTCTTTAGCCCTTTATATTCATCATTTGTGTTTAGTTTAATTTTTAGCCAATCTGGCTTTCTTAAGTATTCTTCTTTGTCTTTACTTGTAGGTTTACAAGATGTCATACGGATATCGCCCCTATCAGAAATATGCATTTTTTCTATTAACTATCTTCACTGTTGTCAATGTAACATAATATATGCACTCCAACAACTATCACAGCAACATTTCTATTCATTAAAAGGCACTGGTATTTCAAGGGACGGCTGTGTTGCTGAATCACCACTTGAATAAACATTTGGCACTTGCCCCTTCGTTAAACCCATTGCCACCGGAATATCCTGAGATACTGTAGCTGTTTTACTAGCAAAAGGGACAATAATTTGTACATTTACCTCTAAATGAATTCCTACCTGAACAAATGCACTATTAATACCATACTCCGTTATTGAAGAAGTAACTTCACTATGCACATTTCCAACTACGTGAAAGCGTACCGGAATTTTAGGTCCTAAATTCCCGAGTAAAGGGATATTAGCAGCCTGGCTAATAGGTACATAAAAAACGACTCCATTGCCTTCTTTTATCTTGTTAAAATCGTATTCAACATTATCAAGATTTGGTAAGTTGGCCAAGTCTCCTTCCTCAGCCTGCTCTAAATTCATTTTTACTTGCTTTACCGTTTCGGCACGAACTCGATTAATTACTTCAGTATTTATTTTCAAATCAGAGTTGTTGCCAGGGGATACTTCTACAAGAACATCATTAATATCTAAAACATTTGATGTGGCATTACTTACAACATAGGATGCAATCTTATTCGTTTGTATTTCGGCATATTCTAAGTAAGTTGGCATAAGCCGTTCATTCAAAAAATAAATAAATAAAAAAATACCAACAATAACGCTTACAATTAAAAGGGGTATACGATTCAAGCGTTTTTTTCCCCTTTTTCTATAGTTACTATGCTGATTATATGATCGTAATTTCATCCTTTTTCGAGGGAAAAACAAAAAAATCTCCTCCTGTTCCATAACGTATGAACAGGAGAAGATTTTTATTCGATTTTCGATGGGACAACGTAATCCGCTTCAACACTTTCAATGATTAGGTTTGGGTAGTCCATTAAATTAATTTCATATGTAGCTGCTAATATTTGATTTTGCTCTTCAAAAATACGAATCCAGGGCATTGCTGGATCCAATGTATTTTGTCTTGATACGATACCTCGACGACCGTCAGATAATTTTAAAATAACACCTTTAGGATAATGGACCACAGACTTTTTCAATGCATTGACAACACGTGCATCATATATAGTTCCAGAGCCTGCTTCTACAATTGCTAGGCCCTGAGAAGGTAGCATTTTTTCACGATATACACGGCTTGTCGTCACTGCATCAAAGACGTCAGCTACACCAATAATTTTTGCAAACGGATGGATTTCAAAATCAACTAAACCCCGTGGATAGCCACTCCCATCAATCCGTTCGTGATGTTGGAAGGCACAATGTGCAACAATCAATGATATGGAATGTAAATTACGTAACAAATCAAACCCATATCGAGTATGCTGCTTCATCGTTTCAAACTCGTCAAACGTTAGGCGCCCAGGTTTTGTCAAAATCTCTTTTGGTACCATCAGCTTCCCTATGTCATGTAACAAAGCGCCAATTCCAATTATACGTAAATCCTCGGCTGAGTGACCAAGCTCTTTAGCAATCGCTATCGAATAAAGAGTGACTTGAAAGGAGTGTTGATATAAATATTCATCAAATAAATACGCATCTGTTAGTATTGTTAAAATTTCATCATTGCCACTAACTACCGATAGTAACTCATCTACAATTGAGAGAATTGCCTTTGATTGTTGGTCAAGCACATAAGAGGCATTTACTGGACTTAAACCATCGATTGATTGGAAAGAATTTTTAATGGTTGAAATCGTTTTATTTCGAACAACAGTTGGGACTGTTTCCTCTACTTCAATACCCTCAGAAATTTTATCGTCAATATACAAATAATGCGTATTTAATTGTTGAAGTCTTTGTATGATACGTTCATTAATGACTACATCTTTTTTTAAAAGAGGGTGTCCCGCCTCGTTCCAAATGGTTCTTGCTAAGACCATTCCTTCTTTTAATACATCGATTGAAATTAACCGCATGACCTTTTCCCCAATCCATTCTAAAAGCGTTTTATCTATTAGTGCTTAAAGAATCTTTGCCCATAATCTATCATAATATTTCTTAAAAATTCTGGTAGAATATATTTTTTCTTAGCATATTTAAAGCTTGGATAAAAATAACCAAACGTAAATAAATCAAGCGTAACTAATTTATAAATTCGATCGTTATCTGCAAGCTTCCCATTGATCAGTAATTGGCGATCTTCATTCATTGAAAAGCCATACGTTAACATCTTCCCAAAGATTACGCCTCTAAATCCTAATCCTTTTAGCTCAATATAAGGCCATTCTTCATTTTTAGATTGCTGGAAAATTTCTTTCATTTCAGCAACCGATAATTCAATCGTACATAAATTTATAGGATGTGGGAATATTCTATGCAAATCAAGTGCCGTCACTGTTCCCTTAGGTAAACCACCTAAAAAAATACCCGCGTTAAATAACGCACAATCCGCTCCACTTTTCTCTAAAATAGCCCGCGCGAACAAATCGGATAATTGCGAATAATGGAACCATTCTTTGTTGTACGATTTTTCTGTAGTGAATACTGGCTTATCGAGTAATCGTTTGCCCTCATCTTCTAAAAACTGAACGATTTCATGTTCATTTTTAACCGTAGGCAAATCATTATTATGAATTAAGAAATCCTTTTTTTCAACAATTTTCCTCATTCTTTTGTCATATTCTAACACAAGATGGCCTGTATATTGACCAAATTTCCCCCCACCAGTTAATAAAACGCCATTAACCAGCTTTCCATTCGGGAGAACATGATGTGTATGTGAGCCGAATATAACATCTATTTCTGGGCATTCCTCAGCTAAAAGTTCATCCTCTGTTATCCCTAAATGCGACAAACAGACTATAATATCTACTTCTTTACGAAGCTGATAGGACAAGTGAATAAGTGAGTTTCGCGCCTCTTCAATCTCCCAGTTTAATTCCTTATAATAAATTTCAAACATAGCCGTTGCTGCGATAACTGCAATCTTTGTGCCATAAGCAGTTGTTAATATAACATACGGCTTCATCCACGCTGGATTTGTTCCATGTGAAGCATTTACATTAGCAACTACTACGTCAAAAGCTGCTCCATCATATAAATGATACAGCTCCTCATGGGACAATGTTATACCTTCATTATTACCGATTGTCACAACATCGTAGCCCGCTTCATTTAATAACTTCACATTGCCCTTACCAACTGTTGCTTCTGTATAAATATTTGAACGATCTAAATGATCGCCGACATCAAATAAATAGCTTGTCTCTCCCATGTTTGTAAGCCTAGTACGCATTTCTTTCACATGACTTTGCATTCGTGGCCAATATTTAAAATGACTATGCAAATCATTCGTATGAAAAATATGAATTTTTTCTAGCAATTAAGCCACCTCTTCTTTAAAATAGCTTCTATGTCTGTATAAGAATTGCTATTAAATAATCAGACTTTAATAGCAGTATAAAGTCGATTTATTGATAGTTCCAATCCATATTGGCTCATCACCAAAAGTTGTGGCTAACATTTGTTAAAGTATACCTTGTATATAAATTGATTGGAGTGGAGACTGGGCGACTCCTTGGGGATCAGCGATAGAGGAACGCGAATGAATCGGCTCATCGGACGCCCCCCAGGAAGCTCTGCTCTGTGCGAAAGCGAAGCGGCAGCAACAACAAATGTTTTCTGTAGCGAAAGCAAAGCGGCAGCTACAAAGCGCCCAGACGGAACGGAAATCAACCACACGTTTTGATGAGACGCCTCAACATTACAATAATCCATCGATAATAGAACGAATTCCTAATAATAATAAAATAACTCGAAGTGCTACTACAAGCGTATCTGATTTAATTCTTTTATTTAACGCTGCCCCTAGCTTTGCTCCAATATAAGCTCCTGGAATAACAGGAATCGTATAAAGCCAAGGTACATTTCCTAAATAAATATGACTCGCTGAATTAACAAGCGACGATAAAAATACTAGGAACATCGATGTTGCCACTGCTACATGTGGTGGGAATAAAAATAAAATAATCATCGCAGGCACAATCATCGAGCCTCCACCGATACCAAATAACCCTGAGGCAAAGCCAATACAAAACGTTAATGCAATGGCAAACCAAATTGGATACCCATATACATAGGTATTTCCTTCTTGATCTTCGAACTCTCGTTGCATACCGTTTTTTACAAACCATTCTACTGGTTTCAATTTATCACGTACAAGTAATATCGTCGCTAAAATAATAAGTAAAATACCAAAATATAAATTAAATGATGGTAAATCTAGCCCCTTATTTACCCATGCGCCCAACATTGTGCCCGGAATACTCCCTATAAAAAAAATCCAACCACTTTTGTAATCTACTGTTTTAGATTTCATATAACTTAGTGTAGAAGCAAGTCCAGTGAAAATCATCATGACAACAGATAATCCAACCACTTTTTGAGGAGTGATATCTGGAATCATCCCTAGATTTAACCCAACGAATAATGTTGCTGGAACTAAGACAACTCCTCCGCCAAGCCCAACCAATGAGCCAATTACCCCAGATAATAATGCAATAATAACTAGAAGAAAAAATTCCATTATAGTTCCCCTTCAAACATGTTTAATTGTTTAGGCGCTAACCCTTCATCACTAATCGCTAAAATTCCTTGTAACTCTTTTGCATTTTTAGCGGCATGAAGCCCTGAGTTATTATTAAATAATACATATAGGTCCTGCACTTCTGATTGGAGATGTTTTATATGCTGTCCCATCTGCTGTAACTCTTCCCTATTATAATCATATAAAAAGCGAACTTTCCGCCAGTTTTCGGCATTCCCAGTATTGCGCCATCCATGAATGTTACGTCCATGAATACGTACAAGTGCTTTTGTCGCAGTAACCGTAGGATAAAAAGGTACTGAGCCTACGCCAGCCTGCGGTTCATCACAAATTGCATGAATGAATTGATGCTCTCGTAAAAAATCCATTGTTTGCTGCACTACATTGTCCGCATACCATGTTCGATTGCGAAACTCAATAGCTACGTCAAAGCTTTTAAGCTGCTGCCTAATATACAATAAATATTGTACATTTTTAGTCTGACAATCAAACCACGGTGGGAATTGTGCCAATACCATCGCTAGCTTCCCATGACGTTTAAATTCATTGGCACAATCGATAAAGGCATTAAACATGTCATTCTTCGATTCAAACGGTATGTCGCCACGTAAATGACCAGTCATTCCTTGATAAGCCTTCACAACAAAACGGAAATTTCCGGGTGTATCCTCACACCATTTCCGAACATTCTCTTTAGAAGGTATGGCATAAAAAGAGGTATCTACCTCTACCGTTAAAAAATGACCTGTATAATCGAATAATTTGTCCTTTGAGGCAGTCACTCCACTATAAAGTGAAGGATGATCACCCCAACCAGTTAATCCAACTATAATCATGTGACTCCCTCCTTCATGTATATTTATCATAGCATACACCTTCTAATTAAACGTATCGTAAAAAAATCATAGTTCTTAAATAAGGTAAATATGTACTTTACCATAATTTACCTATACAATAAAATATAGGATTATCAGCAAAATGTAGGGTTGATTTCCGTTCCTGCTGGGCGCTTGTAGCTGCCACTTTGCTTTCGTGCAGAGTATCCCGGGGGCGTTCGATGAGCCGCTTGGGCCAACAGATTTTTTTTGCGCGAAAGCGTAGTGCTAACGTAGCGACAGCGGCATGATGTTGGTCACGAAGGCGTTATCACAGGATGTGATAACGCCTTCGTTCCTCTATTGCTGTTCCTCGAGGAGTCGCCCAGCCTACACTCCAATCAACTTATATGCATAATATACTTTTTTATAAATGTCACCCCAAACTTTGGTGATGAAACAAAATATGTGGAATTTAACGCGAAAGGGAGTTGATTGAAATGATTACTGAACTGCAGAAAAATGAATTTTACAGGTGTAAAGCTTTGTTAAATGAGCACGGTCAATTAGAAGTAAAAGCTGTCGTAGAGGGAGTGAATCCTGGACGAATATTTGTTGATCAAATCGACAAACCTCAATCAGCACTTATTTGGTTAGGCAACAATGATGGATTTCTCTTTATAGGAAATGAAGATAATGAACAATTTAATAATCAAATTAACGACTTTATTGATCAAGTAATTGTACCAGAAGCGAAAAAAGTGGGATTGTATTACTTCGAAGGCATTGGTAATCATCAAAAGTGGAATCAAACGATTGAAAAAATATTTAAACATCGGGAACTTGGTAGTTGGAAGCAAAGAGTATATAAGCTTCATAAAGAAAACTATAAAGCGAATAATGAGCCAGATATTAAAGAAGGCTACACTGTTTTAAAAATTGACAACACTCTGTTTGAAGATAACACAATTAAAAACTCTGCATTTTTACACTCTAAAATATTATCATTTTGGTCTTCAATTGAGTGTTTCTTGAATAAAGGGATCGGATACTGTATCGTTTACGATCGTTACATTATTAGTCTTTGTTTTTCAGGATTTGTCGTTGAGAATATCCACTGTATTGACATTGAAACATTAGAAGCTCACCAAGGAAATAAATTAGCCCAAAAGTTAGCTCACTATTTTGTAAAAGATTGCTTAACGCAAAGTTCGATTCCATATTGGGATTGTATGGACTCAAATAACCCATCCATCGCTGTAGCAGAGAATACAGGGTTTTCCAATGCTTTTAACTATGTAGGATACGAGTTTTCATTTAACTAATATGTTAGAAACCCCATTAAGTGAACCGTGTCCACTTAATGGGGTTTAATTGAAGTTAGATTTTTAATTAATAAAACTTCACTACATCTTCAAAAGGTAAAGAAGTTTTTTCTCCTGGTTGTTCATTTGGTTCACCAAATGGCATTTGAGCTACAAGACTCCATTCTGCAGGAATATTCCAAGTTTGTTTAACTTCCTCGTCAATAATTGGATTATAGTGCTGAATAGATGCGCCAATTCCTTCAGTAGTTAAAGACATCCATGTTGCGTATTGTAACATAGCATTTCCTTGATGTGACCAGAATGGGAATTGCTCTTTATAAGAAGGCGCGTTTTCTTGCATTTGTTTGATTGTTGCTTGGTCTTCAAAGAACAAAATTGTCCCTACGCCATCTTTAAAGCCTTGTAAGCGTTCTTCAGTCGCTGCAAAATTTTCTGCTGGCACACGTGCACGCAATGTTTCTTTGACAATGTCCCAAAACTTTTCGTGTTCATTATCCATTAAAACTACTACACGTCCACTTTGCATATTAAACGAAGACGGTGCATGTACACTAATTTTTAATAGCTCTTCAATTTTTTCTTTTGTAATTGCAGTGTTCTTTTTCACCTTACGGATTGAACGACGATTAATAATTGCTTCTTTTAAATTAGTTGTTGTTACTGACATTTGTATTTCCTCCAAATTTTAATTAAATTTATATATATAGATTTTTACATGCAGCTTCATTTTATATGCTACTGTTTAAATCTAGTATTACCTATTTTTTAATTGCTGATCGATGACTTGTGCTATTCTTTCTTTACTAGCTAATCCTTGGATCATTTCATCACCAATAATTAGTGTAGGAACGGCAGTAATATTCGCCTCTTCATAAGCATGCTTTAAAGCTTCTTGATGAGCTTTCCGATATTTACCTGAACGTAAAGCTTCTTTGAATTCTTCTGCAGGTAAACCTACCTCATTCGCTAATCCAGTTAACACTTCTACATCCTCAATATTTTGTTCTTCTTGGAAAAACGCTGTGAAAATTCTATGATGAAATTCATTTCCCTTTCCATGCACCTTAGCAAATTGATATCCTTCAAAAGCTAAGTTTGTATAAGGATGTGGCGATACTCGCGGTAATCGCATATCAATCCCTAGCTTTTTGGCTGTAGGGAGAATATAGGAATCCCATGATCCTAATTTAGCCGGCTCTTTCCAAGGGTCAATTTTTGGATATGGTTCAGGTCTTAACTCAAATGGCATCCACTCTATTTCAATATTCTTTTCTTTTGCAATTTCATCTAATGGCCCTTTCCCTAAAAAACAGAAAGGACAAATAAAATCCGAATAAGCTTTAATTTTAAGAGTCACCACTTAAACCTCCCTTTCTCTTTTTGCTGTAACCGTTTTAGTTACAACTAAGTCAAATAAATAATGCATTCAGGAATGCATTTATTGCGATTGTTGCATCTCACGGATTAAAGATGTAATTACGTGCTCCATAGTAATATTGGCTAATACTTGCTCCATAGCTTCTTGTGCTTGCACTAAAATTAGCTCTAATACAGCCTGTATATTGGCACCTATAGGACAATCAGGATTTGGATTTTCATGTAAATGAAATAACCGATCTTCTTCTACAACTTCTACTGAACGAAAAACCTCTAGCAAAGTAAGAGCATCCAAATCTTTGATCAAAGAAGCTCCACCTGTTCCACGGCGCACTTGCACTATACCTGCCTTTTTTAGATAGGACACTATTTTCCTAATTACTACCGGATTTGTATTTACGCTTTCCGCCATAAATTCCGATGTGCAAATGGTCGATGGATTTTGTATGATGATTGATAAAATATGCACAGCGATTGTAAAACGACTGCTAATTTTAATCTTCATCACCTCCAGCTGTAACTATTATAGTTACAACTTAAAAATAAGTCAACTATTTTATAAAAAATATAAAAACTCGCCCTCGATTGCTAATTTGATAAATGGGATTAGATTCACAAATACGCTGAGCTGTTGAATAAAAATCTCAAACTCTATATTGTCATCTTGATCCATCATAAAGACATATCCAAGCAAAGCTCTATCCGTCGCTATAGCTCTTCTAATTTTTTCAAAGATGGAATCGAGTAGGAGGGAGTGATTAACTCCCGACCTCTCACACCACCGTACGTACGGTTCCGTATACGGCGGTTCAATTAAGATGAATAACGCAAAGTTTCGTAACGAACTTGCAGACTTTTCAGCCCTTGGCTTTCCCAATAGGAATTGCCGAGGGTTCTGTGTAATATGGGGCTTTTTGAAATGCGCCAGTACCCTTTTCGGGTATTTCCCCATTCGTTTGCTTTTCCATATGGAACTTTTAAACGAATGAGATTTCTGACTCTCGTTCGGGGTTTCTTCCAATTCTTCCAAAGACACATTCGCAACCGCCTTTTAATCCAACTGTCTAACCTGTTGAGTATTGAAGGTGTGTCTGCGAGCGCAAAATATCCGCACCATCCTATTAAATATTGATTTAGTTTCTCAATGCGGTATTCCATTGGAAATGGCATCTTTCTAGAGGTAATTTCTCGTATTTTCTTCTTCATTCGTTCAAGGCTTGTTTTCGCCACTCGAACTTTTGGTTCTTTATGGTGTGAAAAACTG